>ONBG01000016.1 GCA_900316015.1 uncultured Prevotella sp.
CTTTTAATAACAGAAGTTTTTCTTCTTCAGTGTACTGATTCATTACTTTTTTCCTTTTACTTCTTTTTAATGAAGTGTCAACTTATTCAGTACAATACACGATGAGAGTACCCGTATTGTTAATAAACATTAATGCAATGAAATTTATGAAGAGTTCTTCTTTCGTTCTCGATTAAATTCCTTACCTTTGCAATCGCAAAAAACAAAGGTGCCTTAGCTCAGGTGGTAGAGCAATGGACTGAAAATCCATGTGTCCTTGGTTCAACTCCAAGAGGTACCACTCCTCCTTTCATTAGCCCTGTTCGCGCGAGCGGCAGGGTTTTTTATTTATTATTATTTGATTTTCCTTTTCATTCTTGCTGTTTTTCGGGATTATTTCCTATCTTTGTGACCGTATTCTGACAGAAAGTACAACAATATGAATCGCATATCCATGAAGATTAAGAAATTGTTAATGATTTCCTTGGCACTCTTCTGCATGATTCCAGCTGTGGCAGAAGACTATATCCGTTATCATCACGACCTTCCCGTCGCTCTCCCTCCAGTGACACAGCCGGTAATCCCACTGCGTAAGGTTTCCATTACAGACTACGGAGGGAAGGGGGATGGCATCACGCTGAACACGGGTGCATTCGAACAAGCGATCCGTGCCTTAGAGAAGGAAGGCGGTGGAAGGCTGATTGTACCTGAAGGCATTTTCCTCACCGGACCGATTGTCCTGAAAGGAGGCATCGATCTACATTTAGAACGAAACGCTGTCATCGTCTTCTCGCCCGACAAGGCACTCGCAGTGAAAGACGGAGCCAAAAAGGCATCGGCATTGATCACTGCCAATAAACAGCATCATATCAGCATCACGGGCGAAGGAACCCTCGATGGGAATGGGGAATGGTGGCGACCCGTGAAGCGTAGCAAGGTCAGTGACGTGGAATGGAAGCAATATCTGTCGATGGGAGGCACTGTAACAGACCAAGGGAGCCTTTGGTATCCTTTCCAGCTCAAGCACTATGGCAATATCGCGTCCACCCCAGAGGCACAAGAAAAATACCGCAACCACCTGATCCGGTTTACAGACTGCGACCGTGTTCTTGTGCAAGGCGTGACCATCATGAACTCCCCGAAATTCCATCTCACCACCCAACGTTGCACGAATGTCACGATCGACGGGACTACTATCCGCTGCCCATGGAACGCACAAAATGGAGATGGCATTGACATTGGCAACAGCAGGAACGTGCTGATCGTCGGAAATACGATCGATTGCGGTGACGACGGGATCTGCATGAAGGGCGGAGCAGGAAAGACGGGACAGGAATACGGACCGTGCGAGAATATCCTTATTGAGGACAATACTGTCTACCATGCCCATGGAGGCTTTGTCATTGGGTCTGAGTTCTCTGGTGGCATGAAGAAGATTGTCGTCCGCAATAACACCTTTATGGGCACAGACACAGGTCTAAGATTCAAGTCGGCAACCGGGAAGGGAGGAAAGACGGAAGGTATTTATATCTCCCATATCCAGATGATCGACATCAAGGATGCCGCCATCGTTTTCGAGACAACCTACCAGGACCGTCCTGCAGGAGCCAAAGCCAAGGCTGTGCAAGCTGCGCAGAACGAGTTCGTTCCTGAATTTCAGGATATCCACATCTCGGATATCATCTGCCGGGGCACGAAAACCGGTATCGAGGCCCATGGAGAGAAAGGGATGGTACACCATATCTCCATCCAACACTCCACCTTTTTCTATACTGACAAGCCCATGGACATCGGGAAAGACTGTGAGATCTCGCTCCAAGACGTCCAGTTCAAGACATTCCACCAATAACGATCATAGAATATGCTCAAGAAAATCAGAATCACGCTCGCTGCAGTAGTCTTTATCTGCATCACGCTTTTGTTCCTCGATTTCACGGGGGGCTTGCGTCACTATCTCGGATGGATGGCAAAGATCCAGTTTTTACCAGCCGTATTGGCACTCAACTTTGCCGTCATCTTAGGCCTAATCATCCTGACCCTCCTCTTCGGACGCATCTATTGTTCCATCATCTGTCCCTTAGGCGTTTTCCAGGACATCATGGCAAGGATCGGTCGATGGGGGAAACGCAATCCCTATTCCTATTCTCCTGCAAAGAGCATCCTACGATATGGGGTCCTTGCCGTGTTCATTCTCGCCCTCGTCTGTGGGGTCGGCTCATTTGTGGCACTACTCGCCCCCTACTCCGCTTACGGCAGGATCGCCAGCAACTTGTTCCAACCCATCTACCTACTTGGCAATAACGCCTTGGCAGCCATTGCCGCCCATATCAACAGTTATGCCTTCTACAGTGCGGACATATGGCTCAAGAGCATGCCGACCTTCATCGTTGCCGTTGCGACCTTGATCATTCTTGTTGTCTTGGCATGGAGGAATGGGAGGAGCTATTGCAATACAATCTGCCCGGTAGGTACGTTCCTAAGTCTTTTCGCACGTTTTTCCTGGATGAAAATCCATATTAACGAAGACGAATGCCACAACTGCGGGAAATGTTCCCGCTATTGCAAGGCTGCTTGCATTGATTTCAAGGAACATAAAATCGACTATTCCCGCTGTGTAGTCTGTGGCGACTGCCTCGGTCAATGTAGCTTCAACGCCCTGCATTATTGCCATCCAGCCCATCGGCACCCTGTTCCCTCCTCCCGTCAGGCGACAGCACCGACAAAAGCACAATTCTCCTCTGGGGAACAGGCAACACAGGTAGACACGGGTCGGCGCAATCTTCTCTTAGGGATCGCCATGACCTCCACGGCAGTTGCAAAAGCCCAAAAGGACAAGAAGATCGAAGGTGGACTAGCAAAGATTGAGGACAAGGTCGCCCCGGAACGTACTACACCGATCACTCCTCCCGGCTCATACAGTGCTGAGCACATGGCGCAGCATTGCACAGGTTGCCAGCTCTGCGTGTCTGAATGCCCGAATGGTGTTCTCCGACCCTCAGCCGGTCTTATGACACTGATGCAGCCTGTCATGAGTTATGAACGAGGCTGGTGCCGCCCAGAATGCACGCGCTGCTCCGAGGTCTGTCCAACAGGAGCCATCAAGCTGATCAAACGAGAGGACAAGTCATCCATCCACGTAGGGCATGCCGTATGGATCAAGAAGAATTGTGTCGTCCTCCGCGATGGCGTAGAATGCGGCAACTGCAGTCGCCATTGTCCAAACGGAGCCATCGACATGGTACCCTACCAGACCCCGGACGGGGAAGTGAAAGTCCCTGCTGTCGATCCAGAACGTTGCATCGGGTGCGGAGCCTGCGAGAACCTCTGCCCTGCCCGACCCTTCTCCGCTATCTATGTGGAAGGGCACGAAGTACACAAGGTAAAATAAACACGTTAAGCACATGGAAAAGAAAATGAACAGGCGCTCCTTCCTAAAACTCTTCGGAGCAGGAACAGCAGCCACTGCCACAGCCCTAACCATAGGCTGCAAGGATAAAGGCAACCAACCCAACCAACAGGAGCCCCCTATGGGGAAGATGACATACCGAACCAATCCCAACACACACGACAAAGTGTCTATCTTAGGATATGGCATGATGCGACTGCCCACCAAGGGGCAAAAGAACGGACAACGCCAGCGTGGAGACGGGGAAGTAGACCAAGAGATGGTCAATAAGCAGGTAGACTATGCCATTGCACATGGGGTCAACTACTTCGACACGTCCCCAGTCTACACAGAAGGGCAATCGGAACACCATACAGGCATTGCCCTGAAGCGTCATCCCCGCAAGAGCTTCCTCATTGCCACCAAGATGTCCAACATGGGAAATTACTCCAGAGAGGACTCCATCGCCATGTTCAACAACTCCCTCAAAGAGCTGCAAGTTGACTATATCGACTATTATCTCTTGCATTGTATCGGCACTCCAGATGGGGATAAGAGCCCCATGGATGTCTTCAACGACCGATTCATCAACAACGGGATACTCCACTGGCTCATCGACAAGCGCAAAGAAGGAACCATCCGCAACCTCGGGTTCTCCTTCCATGGCGACCAGAAAGTATTCGACCATGCCTTGGAGATGCACGACAAGGGCGAGGTGCATTGGGATTTCGTGCAAATTGAACTCAATTATCTCGACTGGGACTATGCCCATCTGATCAATGAGATCAATGTTAACGCCAGATATCTATACGGGCAGTTAGAGAAACGCGGGATACCAGCTGTGATCATGGAACCACTCTTGGGAGGTCGGCTGGCGAATATCCCTAAGAATGCGCGAGAGAAATTGCAGTCGATTAACCCAGAAGTCTCCATCGCTTCTTGGGCATTCCGCTATGCCGCCACCCACAAGGATGTGCTTTGCATGCTCAGTGGCATGACATACATGGAAAACCTGAAGGATAACCTGCGGACAGTCTGCCCACTGAAACTCCTGCAACCTGCCGAGATGACCCTGCTTGAAAAGACCATTGCCAAGGATATCTACGATATGAAGACCATCCCTTGCAACGACTGCAAATACTGCATGCCCTGCCCTTATGGCGTTGATATTCCCGGCATCTTCGTCCATTATAATAACTGCATTCTGGAAAGCAACTATCCTCAGTCGGTCAAAGACCCACGCTACACAGAAATGCGCCAAGCCTTTCTCGTGGGATATGACAGGAGTGTGCCGAAGCTAAGGCAGGCTGACCACTGCATTGGATGCGGGCAATGCCAACCCAAATGCCCGCAAGGGATTCCGATCCCCGATGAACTGCATCGTCTCGCAGATTACATAGAAGAATTGAAGCAAGACCTTCTCTAAAGACACGGATCCTCTCCCGCCCTTGGGAGAGGATACCTTGCACTTTCTATCAGAAATACTATCACAAATTATCTTTTCCAATAAAAAACGCCCTTTCCTTGCTCGATTCTGCCTAAAAGAACGTAACTTAGCAACGAAAAAATCTACTGAACATTATGATCAAGAAAAGAATCACGCAGCTTTTATGGACAACTTTGATCACCTTGAGCTGCTTTGCCGAAGGAGCAGAGAATGGTATCACACCCTTTGATGCGAACGCCCCCATAGGCTTCGCTACTTGCCAAGGATCCACGACAGGCAGCAATGATGCCAACCCCGTGGTCGTCACCACCCTCGAAGAACTGAGGACGGCCCTGTATACAGCACGAAAAAGTGGTAACCCCACCACCGTATATATAAAAGGTAGCATAGAGACCACCGGTTATGTCTACTTGCAAGATACGAAAAACATGACGATCTATGGGCTTCCCGGCTCTTTTCTGTACAACACGAACCGTGAACCCGTCAAGAGTACCGGCATCCTTCTCATGAAACGCTGCAGCAATATCATCCTCCGCAATCTCACCTTCAAGGGAGCCGGAGCCTATGACATCGATGGCAATGATGACCTGACCCTGCAAAGTAGCGACCATGTCTGGATCGACCATTGCGACTTCCAGGATGGCGTTGACGGAAACTTCGACTGTAATAACCAAGCCAATTATGTCAGTGTTACCTGGTGCCGCTTCCATTACCTGATCGCCCCGAAAGCTGGTGGGTCTGGAGGCAGCAACGACCATCGGTTCAGTAACCTTTGGGGCAGTAGCGACAGTGCGGCCGACGACGGTTATCTCAACACGACCTTTGCCAACTGCTGGTGGGATGAAGGTTGCGTGGAACGCATGCCCCGCATCCGTTTCGGAAAAGTGCATTTAGTCAACTGCCTTTTCTCCAGTAGCGTTACCTCTTATGCCATCGGCATAGGATATAAGGCAAAAGTATATGTAGAGAACTGTGCCTTTACTTACACGCAAGACAAGCACCATCAAGTGTGGAAATATCCCTCTACTTCAGGATCCACCGACCATAGCTTTGTCTTCACTGGCAATATCGGACTGGATGACAGGAGGGAATCCTTGGGGGAGGATTATTTCATCCCGACCGATTCTTATTCATTGAAAGCGTATGATACTAAATACGTAGCATCATTCGTTGGAAACCCTTCTACAGGGGCAGGTGCTACCTTAGCCCTGCCTGATCCAACAGGAATCACACACATCGACAGTGATGTGCAAAAAAACAAAAAAGACTATTACACCCTATCAGGGATCAGGACCCAGACGCCAAGAGCAGGTATTACGATTGTCAGGACGCAGAGAAACGACGGCAATATCTACGTCCAGAAAGTTATCCATCGATAACTGTCAGCACATCATCCTCCACTGTGAAATGGATGTCCCTGCCTTCGAAGGGCATCCCATATACTTTAAGAGGATCGTTCTGATAATGAGGACGAGGATCCAATTCCAAAACCTGCCTCAGGATTCTCAACGTTTCTGGAGATAGGGAATGTTCCATCTCCTCAGGAATCCGTACTTGCAACCGACGGATAGGATGACGGTCGACGAAACCACTTCGTGCACCCGGATGGCTGTCAGCATAAGTCACATAAGGCTTGATGTCATAGATCGGCGTTCCATCCATTAAGTCTGCCCCCAAGACATGGACGACCGGTCCTTGGGCTGTATCCCAATCAATGAAATCGAGCCGGACCGACGACAATCCCAAACGGTTAGGGCGGAAAGGGGAACGGGTGGCAAACACGCCCACACGCTCATTTCCCCCTAACAAAGGAGGACGAACCACAGGACTATGAGCTGCATGCCTGTTGGCAGAAAACTCCCAGATAAGCCAAAGAAAGTCGAAAGAATCCATGCCGCGTAATGCGTCACAGTTACGATATTCTGGCACAAAGACAATCTCGCCCTGTAGATCCTCCACCAGTCCACTTTGCTTTGGGATGCCAAACTTAGAGGCAAAAGGTGAATGAAAGTATGCTATCGGTTTTATTTCCATCCCTGCAAAGTTAAGGAAAAAGGGAAAAACGAACAAATTATTTCCCATAAAAGGCATACGATATTCCTAATAATTTCTTATTTTTGTGCCAGAATTCAAAGGAATATCATGACAACGGAATTGATCATTCGTATCTTTATTGCAGCCCTCTTAGGAGGGGCTATAGGGTTAGAGCGTGAATACCGGGCAAAAGAAGCTGGATTCCGCACCCATTTTCTTGTCGCATTGGGCAGTGCCCTGTTTATGGTCATCTCCCAATACGGGTTCGGAGAAGTTCTCTCAAGTCTGAATAAGGCCAGTTTCGACCCATCGCGTATAGCCTCACAAGTGGTCACAGGTATCGGTTTCATCGGCACCGGAACCATTATTTTCCAAAAACATGTACTCAAAGGGCTCACCACTGCCGCTGGACTATGGGTGACCGCAGCAATTGGTCTGACCTGTGGCTCTGGCATGTTCGCCTTGGCCATTGTCGCCACTATTTTCGTTCTGATCTGCCTTGAAGCACTTAACTGGGTTCTGCACCGGTTCGGCAGCAAGAATATTGCCATCACTTTCTCTACATCTTCCAAAGAAAACATACAACGGATACTCAAACAGATGAAAGAAGAAGATGCCGACTTAGACACATACGAGATGAAGGAGCTGAAGACTTCCTCTGGATCCGTCTATGAAGTCAGCATGGAAGTCAAGGTGCGAAGGAATAAATACCAGTCAAAGATCCTGCAACTTATGGAGGAATTCGAAGGTGTCACGATCGAGACCATTGAATAATTTTCGTAAGATTTCCCCTTGATAATTTTGCTATTTACGTAAGTTGAATTAATTTTGCCGACTCAAACGATAAACAATGGAAACAATCACGTTAAACAAAAAGAGTGCTTGGAAAGAAGTACGCGACTACTTGTTCATCCTCGTTGCCATGCTCCTGTATGCTATCGGGTGGACTGTCTTCCTTTTACCCAACAACATCACAACGGGCGGAGTGCCCGGTATCTCCTCCATCGTCTACTGGGGACTGGGGATTCCGGTACAATACACCTATTTTGTCATCAACTTCTTCCTCCTCATTGCTGCCCTGAAGACCTTAGGGCTGAGGTTTTGCCTGAAGACGATCTTTGCCGTGATCTGCCTGACTTTCCTGACTGCCGTTCTGAAAGATTACGGACTGGAGGCAAAGTTGTTAAGTGACCAACCCTTCATGGCAAGCATCATCGGCGCAGTCTTTTGCGGCACCAGTGTAGGATTAGGGCTTTCTGTAGGTGGCAGCACAGGTGGAACGGATATAGTCGCAGCCATTGTGCACAAGTACCGTGATATTTCCTTAGGCCGTGTCATCCTGATCTGCGATGTGGTCATCATCTCCTCCAGTTATTTTGTGCTCCACAACTGGGAAATGGTCATTTATGGCTATGTCGTTCTTTATGTCACGGCTTTCTGTGTTGACCAAGTCGTCAACACGACTCGTCAATCGGTACAGTTCTTTATCATCTCCGACAAATACAAGGAAATCGGACACCGCATCAACAAGAATCCCCATCGAGGCTGCACAGTCATCGACGCGCATGGTTTCTACTCTGGAAAAGAAGTGAAAATGCTGTTTGTATTGGCCAAGAAGAGTGAGTCAAACAAAATCTTTACATTGATTGATGAGATCGACCCCAGCGCATTCGTTTCCCAAAGTGCGGTCATCGGTGTTTATGGAGAAGGGTTCGACCGCTTTAAGGTCAAGCACAAGAAAAAGTCTGAGCCAGTCTTCGATCTTGACGACCCAGAAGAACAAGTTTAGGGAAGAGATCCTCTTTCTCTTCAAAAAGGAGGGAGGAAAGACAGGAAACAGACCGGAAGCTCCGGGAAATGATCAGGCCGGCATCATCTTCAATGAATCGAAGATGGTGCCGGTCTTTCCTTATAATATCGCAAAGGCAGCCGGACAGAAGGATGCAAGAGCGCAATGAGTTCTTGCAAGAGCCAATCCGGTCGGAAGGGAACTTCCTCGAAATAAGGTACGCGAGAACAATTGCATTCGTAAATATTACCTTCCCTAAATGCCTTCAGTCCATCATAACCCGGGAATTCTGCCAACAGATCGGCTTTGCTCATAGGTCGGTCTCCGTTGTACTTGAAGATCCAGACATCGGTATTCCCAGCCTTATCGAGGACGGATTCGAAGGAAAGGGCAAGACTTCCACTATGCGTGTCATTGGAAAAAGCATACTGTGCATGCGCATCGGCAATCATCTGCCCAATTGTACTCTTTCCTCCTGGGCAATACCACACGCTACCTGTCTTCCGTTCTGTCAGTACGGAACGCCCCAAAGAAAGGCGAGATGCCATCACCTTCAGTTGATGATAATGTTGTTCAACAGCATGGAAGAGAGAATCAGCCTGATGTTCCTTTCCATAAAGAAGCCCATAGAACCTCATCCACTCCGCCCTGCCCAGAGGAGAGTTCTCCATATAATCCGCAGCCTCGATGATCGGCACGTCCAATACTTCCAATTTCCCATATCCGCCGCTATTCTCGAACGGGGAAACCAACAAGGCATCGGGTCTGAGATCGATGATTTTCTCGATCATCGGACTCATCCCATTGCCGCAATCAACGATCTTGCCGGACTTTGCCCGTTGCTGTATGTCCTGGATCAGGATATACTTCAAGTCGCAGACACCTTTGATCGCATCCTGCGCTTGGAGATATTCCAACAACTGACAATGGGCAGTAGAGAAGACTATACTCCTTGCCAAAGGAACCCTAACGACAGTTCCCGCAGGCAGGTGGTCAATCTTCTTCTCTTTGGATACTAACACATAGGAATGCAAGGTCTCCCCCATCTTCCATGGATTCCGGATAGTTGCCACAGTATAGTCATGATACTTGACAACGGTAAGCAGGGAAGCATACTTAAAACGCAAAGTATCACCTTGCTGCCCAAGGTGTCCGGTCTTTCCAGACCGGCATCCACACAACAGCAAGGTGATGATTGCACAAACAGGAAGGAAGCGTTGAAAGTACATCAGTCTATAGAACGATAAGCGAAAGCAAAAGCACATGGGCTGAGTCCACAGTCTACGGTCTTCAACAAAGTCCCCTCGCTGGTATACACATTGATATAACAATTAGCACTATAGTCGGCAAAACCTGTATCCGAGTTGATATGATAAGAAGCGATAAAGACGTTCCCGGTCACAGGATCGACAGCTATAGCGGCTGGACTATCCACGCCGGAAGTAAGGAAAGCACTGCTTTTCCCCTCCTCCATATCCATCACCTGGTAGGTTACTGGTGTCGCAGGGTAGGTATAAGGAGCGTTGATGGTGTAGAGCCGGTGGCGTTTGGTGTCAACCGCCATGAGCGTAGCGTCTGCGAGCAAGCTTACCTTGCCACTCTGGAGAAGCCTGACACCAGCATCCTTCTGGTTCCAGTTCTTGTCATATTGTCCATAATCAAGGACATAGAGTCCATAAGTCCCATCGCATTTCACAGTATAAGGGTTCAGGATAGAGGCATCCTTGAAGCTGTCTACTGTTCCATTCGAGAGGTTGATCGTGGAAATGGAAGCATTTTTCACCTTTCCATAATCAGAATTAGCCACATAAAGGAAGCCATGAGCATCCACATCGATGCCCTCGGGATAAGAGCCCACCTTATAAGCTTTCTTCAAGGAGAAAGAAACCGTATCGATAGCGGCGACATACCCATCGTAAGTAGACACATAGATACAGTTGCCATATCCGACGATGCAGCGTGGCTGTTTGCCCTTATCCGACCCGATCACCTCCGTCGTACGGATCTGGTGGATTGACTTCAAAGTATGCTTATCCATCACTTCGATCGTATTCTCACCTGTCACTGCAACATACAACCGTCCGCCATATACCGTAGCCCCATTAGGATTCATGCCCAAGTTACGGCCATTCACCGCAAGGAAAGCCTTTTGCGTGACATCAAAGGTCGGGGTCATCGCGGTAATGCTACCACTGATCTGATTAGACACATTCCCAGAATTAATGACATAGATTCCGTCAGTCTGCAAATCATGGGTTGTTTCCTTGTTATTGTCATCATCGTCGCAAGCAACAAGGGCGAAGGTTCCCATCAAGAGAACTGCCAAACTCCATAAATACTTTTTCATTTGATGTTATCTTTTAAAGTTTAAAATTGACTGTTATCTGATAGCTGATACCCGGCATGGGATATCCAGCCACGATCGAATACTGTTGGTTGAAGAGATTCTTGACATCTCCCCTGACCGTAATGGGATGTTTTCCCCAAAGGAACTGCCGGTAGGCAGACACGCCCCAATCCATATATCCTGCCACATCAGTTTCCTCATAGTGCTCATTGGTCGACCAACGCTTGCTGATACCTGCGCCATGAAGGGTGACATTCACCCAAGGATTCTCATACCCCATCGAGAAACTGCCCGAGTGGAGGGGAATATAAGCAATCTGATGATTGAAAAAAGCAGACGTTGCCAAGGTCCTGTTGGCTGCTCGCTGATAGCTATAATTACCTGTCAGCAGAAGAGACTGATGACGATTCAGCCTATAGGAGATACGCGTCGTAGCATCCATACCGAGCACACGTACCTTTCCTACATTGACTGTCTTCCAGACGAACATATTATAGGGTACTGCTACGATCTTGTCCCTCACATGGTTCAGGTAGCCATCCAGTGTAGCAAGGAGCCCGAATCTCGTACCGTCTTTTCGATAGGTCATTCCCACATTGTACTGATCGGTAACCTCGGGTTTCAAGTCCGTACTCCCATAATGGAAGAAATAATACTCATTGAATGTCGGGACTCTGAATATATTCTTATAAGAAGCCCTGACGAACAAGTTCTGCCGCCTCAACAGTTGGTATGACAAGGATAGGGACGGAGACAGTCGCTGCATGTTCCCTGCGCCCTCCCCCTCCTTGGCACCATTCATATAGAAGGAATGCAGCACCCTTGCCAAGACCATCAGGCGCGGGAGCATGTATTTTGCAGATAACGACTGCAACAGCGCGTGGCGATAAGGACGGACATCAGTCTCCAAACTACTGTTCAGGTTATGGTAGGCATAATCTACGGAATAGTCGGCTGTCCAATTATAATTGGGTGCATAGAGCACACACAGGGAAGAGTAATATTCCCGTTGCCAATAGTCTGCGTCCATGACTCCCCCGGTATACAGCCCATTCTTATAAAAGGTAGCCGACCCATTAAATTTTCCATTCCACTTGAAGGAGAAATCCCCATGGTGGAGGGTCACGTACTGCAATTGCGTGAAGAAATTCCTGTCATGGAGCTGTTCCCTGCTGTCACTTGTGTAATACCTCACCTGCCCGGGCAACCTACGGTTGTTCTCATAATAGTATACCTTTCCCGTTACCTTGTCATAGCCTGCACCTTTCCATTGGAAGTTCAGCTCCCCATGTCCACTATTCATCCTACTGTTGGTACGATGCTCACGATGAGACAGATTGCCATTGCGCAAAGTAAAGGGATAGTCATTCTCTGCATAGACGTATTCCCCGTTAGCAGACAAGGCTATCGCACCCGTTACCTGCTGTTCATAGCGCACATAAGGACTCACGTAGCCGAAGGAACCGAACCTCAGTTGACTGGTCAGGTGGGGCAGCCGGTCATCCCAGTGCTCCGGCAAGGTTTGGATAGACAGCACGGCAGCCGTGCTCACATTACGGGCTGGGATAAAAAGGTCTTCCTGGTCGCCGATGACCAAGGAGAGCGACGATACCTGGTCGAGAGAGTACCGTGAGACATCAATCTCCCCACTCTGCCCATCACTGAGCAAGATGCCGTCATAACTCACCCCAGTATGTTGTGAACCGAATCCCCTGACGGCCACCGTTTTCATGCCGCCAGCGCCCCCATAATCCCTTAAGGTAATGCCCGGCAATCGATGAAGGGCATCAGCGATATCCGTGATTCCCATCTTCAGCATATCCCCTCTGCCTAACACTTGCAAGGGCATTGTGCTACGCGCCATGCGATCCCTATGGGATGCCACCACGTCCACCCCCTCCAATAAGTGAACCCGATTGGATATCGTATCCTTTTGCGCCACCGACAACAGTGGCACAAAGGAAATAATGATGGCAAGGACTTCCTTGAACATATGAATGCAGTTGTTGTCTCCCTACCTCTCCTCGGAAGCAAGAGACGAAAATACAATGGCAGGTCTTCTGACTTATCACCCATCCATGGGCGCCTTCCCGATCCTCATCAGTGGCACATGCCCATGTCAATAAGAATGACTCACAGCAGCGGGACTGTCCAGGACTTCCACCTGATTCCCTTTTTAATCAGTTGATGAACCAATTGCGATGCAAAGGTACAATTATTCTCCTAAAAAACAAAGTTGAAACTGATAAAAGGTTAAAAAACATAAGATCAGCAAGGGATGATGTTCATATTGTCATCTCCACCTTACAAATTCGGTAAGATCCATCAACTTTCCCAAAAATAAAACCACATTCATTCTTTTTTCCCAATATTAATGACTAACTTTGCCTCTCGTTATCCATGAATTTCTATTAACCAAAAATAAAATAATATGGAAGAAAAGCGAGAAGAAGGACTCTCAGGGATTTTTCACTTGAAGAAGTTCATTTTGTTTGCGATTACCGCAATCATTACCTTAATCATTTGGAACCTGCCCTCCGACAGTTTCGGTATTGAAGGGCTGACAGTTGTTCAGCAGCGTGTAATCGCTATTTTTGTAATGGCAGTCTTACTATGGCTTACTGAGGCCATTCCGGCATGGGCCACCTCGGTGGTCATTATCTTTGTACTGCTCTTTTGTGTGTCTAACTCGTCGTTCAAGTTCTTTCAAGGAAATGAAGGCGAATACGGACAATTGCTCGACTCGGTGGGTATCATGGCATGTTTTGCCGATCCTACCATTATCCTCTTTTTAGGTGGTTTCATTTTGGCACTTGCCGCAACGAAAAGCGGATTGGATGTTCTCATGGCCCGCACATTGATCAAGCCCTTTGGCAAGAAGAGCGAGAGAGTGCTGCTGGGATTCCTGTTGATCACAGGTGTTTTCTCCATGTTCATCTCCAATACTGCCACTGCTGCCATGATGCTCACCTTCCTGACCCCGGTCTTCAAGGCATTGCCTGCAAACGGAAAAGGACGTATCGCCCTGACCATGGCGATCCCCATCGGCGCGAACCTTGGCGGTATGGGCACGCCAATTGGCACCCCGCCTAACGCTTTTGCCTATAAGGTACTGACAGACCCCACTGGATTGAACATGAACATCGGCTTTGGTGAGTGGATTGCTGTCATGGCGCCCATGGTTATCTTGCTCCTTATCTTAGCATGGCTGATCATCTTAAAGTTCTTCCCCTTCACCCAAAAGACTATCGAGCTGAAAATAGATGGTGAAGTGAAGAAGAACTGGAGAACTTACGTGGTCGGTATCACCTTCATTATTACGATTATCCTCTGGATCTTCGGGAAAAAGCTTGGCGTGAACGCCAATACCACAGCCATGTTGCCGATTGGAGTCTTTGCCTTGACGGGCGTAATCACGGCAAAGGACTTGCAGAAGCTCGACTGGTCTGTCATCTGGATGGTTGCCGGAGGATTCGCCTTAGGCATGGCAATGAACGGAACCGGCTTGGCAGAGAATGCTATCAAGAGCATCCCATTTGCGACCTTCAACCCGATCATAATCCTGATTATCAGCGGCTTGGTATGCTTTGTTCTGAGTAACTTCATCTCGAACACAGCCACGGCTGCCTTGCTGATCCCTATCCTGACGGTCGTTTGCGCCGGCATGGGTGATAAACTCGGCATTATCGGTGGTACCTCCACCGTATTGATCGGCATTGCCGTAGCTGCCAGCTGTGCGATGTCATTGCCTATCTCTACACCTCCGAATGCCATTGCCTATTCCACTGGCTTGATTGAACAGAAAGACATGGCAAAGGTGGGACTTACGGTAGGACTGCTCAGTTTGGTGATTGGCTATGCCGTACTCATCACAATCGGGAAACTAAACATATTTGGATAAATCCAATAGGATGAGATATAAAGGGGGATGGGTCACAAGACTTGTCCCCTTTTATCGTATCCACCAATTCCATCATCCTTGTGAGGATAGACCGGAAGCCACCTTCGAGAAGGATTAGCGTAAAGAGTGAGAATCAAATAAAAGCCAAATACGACATATTTATCTTAAAAATGAATGAAAAGTTTTGCTTTCTTCCCTTGAATCTTTATCTTTGCACTCAATGAAAAGGATTTTGATCATAGGATTATGCCTGCTCCTGACCAGCATCTCTTTTGGTCAGGAAAGACAGCAAATACGAGCGAGTGCTCCCAAGGACACCCTCGCTCCTGATTCCATTGTCTCAGATAAAAGGTGGGAAACATCCCATCTACAAAACAAATATTTATCACCTTATTATGGTTATGGATGGGGATTGCACCAAGGTTTGAACGTAAGTATTGATCTCTCCGCCTTTGCCACCTTTGGCAAGCACGTACCTCACCGTGGAGGATTTACGGAACGCTTGGAGGCAACTTATCTCGCCCCACTCACTGAAAAGTTGTACGCAGCTGTCGGAGGATATATCCAGAATACCAACTGGGGTGGAGATTCCTACCGGGATGGCGGCGTCTACGGAGTCTTAGGCTATCGCTTCAACGACCATTGGGAAGCCTATCTCTACGGACAGAAATCATTGGTCAACAATTACGTTTCCTATGCAGGGTATCCTTATGGCTTAGGTTACGGGACTTGGGGATGGGCACCAGGATACAACGGGATGTACGGCCCCGCTGGAGCCGACCGCATAGGTGCTGCCGTGAAATATAACTTCAACCCCAACTTCTCTATCTCTGTGGCAGTTGAAGGGGTGTGGATGAATCGTAAAGACCATCCTTATTTCGACCAATATAACTATCCGGTTCCTAAATATGAGTAAGGAATAAACGTGATCTCAGAGCCCAACAACGACAGATGACCGGTGAGATTCCAAAAGATGATCTCCCACCTTCCAATAGATAACCTTTCGGCGCGCGAAAGATAACCTTTTAGGAGGCGGGAGATAACCTAATGAAAACCCTCTGGATGTCGGGCACAGTAGATCTTCTTAAGTATCTGACTACTAATCCGTTCAGCTATTTCACAAATTTCAATCTCAAGCTGTTCAAGACGACGCTTACGCTGGAGAATGCCATCAGTGCGCTTGCCCAGGTTGGCGTGATCTGGAAGTCGATCCCAAAGACATGCAAGGCACCTGCTGCCAAAGGAATGCACACTAAGTTATAGATAAATGCCCAGAAGAGGTTTTCCTTGATCATGGTCACGGTTTTCCGGGATAGCGTGATTGCCTCTGGAATCCTACGAAGGTCATCCCCCATCAAGGTAACCTGTGCTACATCCATCGCCACATCCGTCCCTTTAGCCATGGCGATGCTGACATCAGCGAGAGCGAGAGCCTGCGTATCATTGATGCCATCGCCTACCATCGCCACTTTTTTCCCTTCTTGTTGCAATGTCCTGACCAGGTTTTCCTTGTCCTGAGGCAGCACCTTGCTCTGATAATGCCCGATGCCTGCCTTGTCTGCCCAATATCTCACGGCATCGTCCTTATCTCCACTCATCAGGTAGACATCCACTCCCTGCTCCTTCAGTTCCTGTATCGCCTGTTGCGCATGAGGCTTTAAGGTCTCCCGTTCCTCCAAGGGCAATTGGTCGCTTTTCGTGAAATCGATTTGCTGATTAGGGATGGTCAAGGTACCGGTCTTATCCATAACCATGGCATTGATATTCCGGATATTCTCTAAGGCTGTAGCATCCTTGATCAGGATATTCTTTTTGGCAGCCTTTCCGATCCCCACCATCAGAGCTGTTGGCGTGGCAAGTCCCAAGGCACACGGGCAAGCGATCACCAATACAGCGACAGCTGAGAGAATGGCATGTGGCAACTCATCATTGCCTCCAATTGCCCACCATAATATAAAAGTAAGCAAGGCGATCGCGGCAACAGTGGGGACAAAGACCAATGCCACCTTGTCGACTGCACGCTGTACGGGAGCTTTGCTTCCCTGTGCCTGTTGCACCATCTTGATGATATGGGCAAGTGCGGTATCCTCCCCGATCTGCTTGGCGCGGAACCGCAATTTTCCTTGCGCCAGGATCGTTCCCGCCAAGACCTTGGCACCCATTTTCTTCAGGGCAGGATTCGGCTCACCCGTGATCATGCTCTCATCCACATAAGCGCCATCGACCGTCATAAAGCTTTCCGCCTGACAGACATCACCGTCCACAGGAATCTTCTCGCCAGCCTTAACCTCTAATACATCGCCTACCTCGATCGTAGCCAAGGGGACCTCCTCTATTTTCCCTTCCCTGACAAGATGAGCTGTTTTCGGGGCGAGTCCCATGAGTTCCCGAATGCTACTTGCGGTACTCTTGCGCGCCTTCTCTTCTAACAGCCGACCGGTCAACACAAAAGTGATGATCATCACCGACGCATCAAAGTAGGTATGCCATTCTATCCCTTGGGGAGTCCAGACCGCATCTCCCCAAAACGTGTTGAAGGTGCTGAACAAAAAGGAGATACCCGTGCTCAATGCCACCAAGGTATCCATGTTGGCAGTCACATGGGTGAGTTGCTTCCACGCGTTACGATAGAAGACCCAGCCACATACGAACAGATTGACAAGGGAAATCAGCATGGAGGTTTGGTTGGCAATATCCCGATTTCCCAGGTGTATCCAACCCATGGAGATGGACATGACCAACAAAGAGAAGATCCATGAAAGGATGGTCTTGCGCTTGAGTATTGTGTACTCACGGTTCTCAATTTCCGACACGCTGGCCTCCTCGTCAATGATCAGGTCATAGCCGATCCCATTGATCTCTGCCTTCATCTGCTCTAAAGAGATCTTTGACGGGTCATATTCCACCAAGGCAGAGCGCCCAGGCAAAGAAACCGCGGCTGACCGCACTCCTTCCAAGGAATTCAACTTTTTCTCTACATGGGCTGAGCAAGAGGCGCAAGCCATGCCTACAACTGGTATTGTCTTTGTTTCCATCTTGTATTCCTTTCTTTTTGATATCATTTCAATTTACGGTTGCAAAAGTAATACAATCTTCCTATCGGAGCATTACAGGATTATGGATAAGATTTACAAGTTTTTCGCGCCCTTTCTGCCTCTTTGAGGACTGATCCCATGCGCTTAATAAAAAAATGAAGGATCGTCGTACTGCTTTCCAGATAAAAATCGTACCTTTATCCCCAGGATCGGCAAAAGGGTCTTGCACTCCTTGCCTGCCATCCTATTCAAGGACCTGTGCAGCATCTTCTAAGGTTAAGTATAATTAACACAAGACAGAAGCAAGATTCCTCCGTTCTCTGGCTTTATCAGTCAGAAACGAATAAGAAAGGAACAAATATGAGAAAAGTAAGAATTTGGAGTATACTCGCAGGTATTTTGCTGTCGGCAACGTTTGCCCTGCAATCCTGCGATTTGGATGATGACGATGACAATTACCATGCCTATTATCCCAACGCATTGGTCACGGTCTTTGATCAAAACGGGCATCCCCTCATGCAATTGGATGATTCTACGACGTTATACCCAGTCAATCTCACCTCCACCCTCTACGGTGGGAAATCGGTCAGGGCATTGATCAACTTCCGTGATGCCACAGAGGCAGAGCTCAAGGATGGCATCTATGCAGACGAAGGCCTCAAGAATGTCTACGTCAACAGGATAGATACCATCCTGACCAAGAGCATGTCGAAGGACCTTGGGACTTTGGAAGCCAATCGAAAAGCTTATGGCAACGATCCTGTAGAAATCGTGAATGACTGGGTTACCCTTGCTGAGGACGGATACCTCACGCTCAGGTTTCGTACCCTTTGGGGTGGAAGTGCCAAGCACATCATCCGGCTCGTCAAGGCAAGTGACGTAAACACGCCGAATGCAGTACGCCTTTACCAAGACGCACAAGGAGACGTGAATGGGAGATACGGGGATGCGCTCGTTGCCTTCAAGCTTGATGACCTCGACCTGAAGCCAAAAGACAAGAAGGTGACGATCACCTTGCTGTGGAACTCTTTCGATGGAGAGAAATCTACGACCTTTACAATGGCAAGTCAAGACAATCATGCTAGGACGTCAAGCTACATAAGCAGCTGGGACACCTTCATCAAAGATATTAAATAAGCAGTGAGCTTCTTTACAGGGGATAGGGAAAAACAGTTAGTAAAACTCCTTCGCAGCGGCGATCATGCAGCGATGAAGGAATTCTATTCCCTGTATGGAGGCTTCTTAACAGCAGTCTGCAATCGATATATCGCCAACGATGAAGACATGAAAGATGTGATGCAAGATGTCATGATCTGCATCTTCACGCACATTAAAGACTTCGAGTACAGGGGAAAAGGGTCGCTGAAGGCTTGGGCATCGAGGGTAACCGCCAATGAGTCCTTACACTTCCTCAGGGCGCAGAAGAAAGACCGCTTCACAGAACTAAGTCAGGATTTCCCCGAAGAAGCAGATGACCCGCCTCTTGATGATGTCCCGCCGGAGGTGATACAGGAATTCATCACGGAACTGCCACCAGGCTATCGGACGGTATTTAACCTGTATGTTTTCCAGGATTACTCACATGAGGAGATCGCCCAGAAGTTAGGCATCAAGAGAGACAGTTCCGCCTCTCAACTACATCGAGCCAAGAACATACTGGCCAAGAAGATCAACGAATATAGAAAAAATAAAATTCAGTCACGATGAAAGAAGAATGGATCAACAACTTAAGAAAGAAGATGGACGACTACCAGCAGTCGGCTCCAGAGCTCTCTTGGGATGCCATTGAGAAAGCTGTGGCTGAACAAGGAGCCCCCAGCACAGGTTCATCACAAAAGAGGCATCAGGCGAAGATCGTTCCCCTATGGTTCCGCAGGACAGCTGCCGCTGCCATGATCCTGCTTGTTGCAGGAATCGGCTTCTACATGATCGACCGGCTGGAGAGTCCGACCACCCAGATCGCCAGCAATGGCGGCAAGCCTGTAACCACTTCGGCTGTCTCCGTTCCCGGATCCACAGCAGAGCAGGAAGAGACACTTATGACAGCGCAAGCTGATGACAGTCACGACAATCCTTTGACTCAAATAGCTGACAAGGTCAGCCGCGCCCTCCGAGGCAAGACAATCTATCGATCGGAAACTCACCAACTGGCTCAAGCTCACCTTGGAGATGACACACGGTTGGCCGTGGAGACATCTCCTGCCATGCAGGAGATGTCTTCCACACCCCAGGGGAACGTCGAGACACCTTCATCGCCTGCACAGGCTGCACAGTCTTCTGCCACCAAGGCAAGAAACAAACCGCAGGAAACAACCCACCCATCCAAAAGCTACGCATACAAATACCACTACGACACCAGGCAGCATACCACAAAGGGCAAACAGGATGTAACCGTCCAGGTGTATTATTCCGGCGGATTTGCCGACAATCATTCTGCAGTCAATAGTGTTTTCGCTAAAACATGGAGTGACGCTGCTTGTTATAATGCCAAGTCATCTGTCTTGGCTGCAGCAGTCCCGGATGAGAAAGTCAAGACGAAACACCGTCAGCCTGTGCGCATCGGCACCTCTGTACGCATCCCCATCTCCGACAGGTGGAGCGTGGACGCAGGTGTCTCTTACACCTACTTAGCATCGGATATCACCAAGAACGCAGGAGAACTGGAAACCAAGACACATCAAACCCTGCATTATGTGGGCATACCAGTCAGTGCCAATTACCGCCTGACCGACGGACGGCGTTTCAACCTCTACCTCAAAGCCGGGGGAATGGCAGAGAGAATGGTTAAGGGAAATACGAGTACCACCAGTTCTGCCAAAGGCATTTCACAAGGTCCGGAAGAAGGAAAAGTCAAGATCGGAGGACTACAATATTCTGTCAATGCCGGAGTCGGGGCTGAATACAAGATCGTATCCAATGTCTATGCTTTTGCAGAACCTGGTATAGCCTACTACTTCGACAATGGAAGCCATGTCAAGACGATCTATCAAGACAAGCCTGTCAATTTCGACATGCATCTCGGAGTTAGGATAAACTTGAAATAAAAACGCCCCGTCCTTATCAAAGGACGGAGCGCATATTCATCAAAACGATTCTCTTTCATTTCATGTGATGCTTATTTCATCATCTGATTGCCCCCTAACCAGAGGCCCGCTGTCGTTGTCAACACGGCGAACAGCCCAAACATTGCACTTGTTGTTATCATGATCTTTTTACCTTTTATAAAGACCTATCAAGGTCATCCTGAATTCTCTCTTTTACCTTACTAATCCTATGAGATCAATATCTTAACCTAAATATCTTTCTTTTGACACTGCAAAATTAAGAAGAAAAGAGGAACCTACCATGGCTTTTACGCGCTTAATCGGTTTATATAGGGTTTTCTTGACTTACATCAAACATCATGTGTCCGTGCACAGAATCACAGAAAAGCAAACCAAGCAGGTTTAAGGCATCTCAATTGACCTTGTGCATGTACATCCCATCCCCTGCGTCGATACGCTTGCCATCGACATCCACCTTATAAATAAAGAAGCTTCCATCCCCATAATCACAGTTCAGTTGTTGGTTCTCGTAATAATAAGATCCATAGATGGTCTTGTTAGCGGAAGTCTCTGAAATGTGCTTTCCGTGGATTTTGACAGTAATATCCCCATAATCAGTTTCCACCGCCCATGTTCCCTGAATCCAGTCAGGTGCCTTCTCATCGTGTACTTTCGTGAAGTCATCTTCCGACAGTTGGTCAATCTCCCTCCCCAACTGCTGAGTTGTGTCCTGTTCTTCCGAATCTACGTGCCCGTTTCCATGGTAAACTACATCACGGTCACAGCTTTTAAAAGCGAAGAACAACAAGGCAAGTACAACGAAGGCGGCTATCAGGCAACCTTTCAGGCAGCACCCGCTGTTCTTACGTTGGGATACAGGTTTCCTTTCCTCTACTCCGAAGGAAGAGGGTGGTATCTGACTCGCCTGTCTTTTTCCTTCTTCCAGAGAAGAATGTTGCGTAGAACGAGGTTGGTAGGGAGGCGGAACAGATCCAGCCTGGTCGGGAGAAGGACAGATTGGAGTTGGATTCTTCCATGCAGGAGGAAGCGTTGGCTCCTGTACCTGGCAGGAAGGACCTGCATCCACAGGGCGGGCATCAGCTGTTGCGGTGGTCTGACCTACAGAAACATCCTCCTGTTCCCGATCAGCGGGAACTTTATAGGTAAAGGGATTTCCACAACGCGGACACACGCACAACAACTCTTTCATCCCAGCTGTTGCCGTTACCTCAAACTTCAACCTACATTTAGGACATCTAACTTGCATTCCTTTTTCTTTTCCTAGATAACAAACTCAAATCGCCAAGGACGAAATCCCCGTTATTCAAACCGGATGACAGCCTTGCGGGTGACCTTCCAGACATTGCCAACCTTCGTTGCCATCCCCTCTTCTAAAGTCAAAATATGGCTTGGATTGCTATGCGAAGGTCCCATCACCTTGCAGACCGGCTTGATGAACTGAGACACGGAAATCATCGCCGTACCGATAGCCTCACGAGAGTCTAACATGATAAAACTGCCATTGATGCCATCTTCTGTCGTCAACTGATAAATACTCTTGCCTACTTGCTCCTCAGTAGAATACTTGGCAAAGCTCCCATCGGGATGAGGGGCTGCCAAATAAATGGATTGCCGAGAACGATGGGTATCAGGAACGTCGTCCAGAAAAGGAAAAACCTCCTGAGTAGAAAGATGATCCTCCTTCATCAGTCCTGCCTGGTCAGACTCACCTTCCCAAGAATTCCGTTCCACATCCAGATCCTCCTTCTCGGTCAGAGTCTCACCCGGCTTCCCCTGTGCGGCAGAAGTCACAATAGCCTGTTCCAGTTCCCCTATTCTCTTTTCCAAGGTACTGACCCGCTCTTCTAAGGCATCCACAACATCCTGCAGGCTTACGACCTGTGAGGTATCCTCGCGATCCGCATTTGATTTATTGCCAAACAAACTTGAAAGCCCCCCCATATCCTATTCCTCTCTTAGATTTTCAATGAGATTATCACGTATACTGCCGATAATCGGATAAAAGAAGACGGTATCCTCTATGGGATCGCTGCCATTCTTCTCTTCCTGGTTCTTGTTCACGAAATTCCATCCATTTACCAAATGGTGCTCTAAATCCTTGTTCACATATTCCTTAAAACGTTGCAGGGCACTATGTTCTACCAAGAATCTGTCGACAACATGGATATCCTCGCATAATTGGATAAAGAAGCTATTATATTCCTTCACCTGTTGTACGATCTCGTTCCTAACCTGCACATCGTCCATGTCGTCGTACGTAAGTTTCTCCTTAGAAATGACAGAATAATTATATTTGAGAGAGCTATCAAAGTCATCCATCAACCGATTCAAGGCTGCTACCTGATCGCATCCTGCTGCATCCCTGACTTGCATCAAGGCCCCACGGCAGGTAATCTGCTTGGGCTCCTTCTTCTCCATGACAATAGAGAAGCCATCTGTATCATATTTCTCCTCATAGACCCGTTCGAATACAGCCTGTGAGATCTGGTCCAGATCGCGCTGAGAGCCGACAATGTCCAAGACCTTCGATCCTGTACCACTGAACATGACGCTCTTGGGCTTCTCTAAATGACGGTGTTTCATCATTTTCGCCACATAATAGATAAGGGCAACAAAGAAATAGATAAAGATGATCTTACGGTAGCCATCCTCATTCAGCCGCATGTTATAGGAGAAGACATCATTGCCCCCTACCACCTTATTGTTCACGACAGAGAACAAAAATGCATTGATATCTTCCGACTTACGTTTTTCTGTAATGTCTTCTAAGATTCCCAAGAGCTCCCCATATTTATCCTCATCGCTCCTGAACAAGCGCTTGAAGTAATCCACATATTTAATTAACATGGGATTGGTGTCCCCATGGGGGATTTCAGAGAATCCATCCCCGAACAAAACATTAGCTGCGAACCTGAAGGATGTCAGGATAGAGGGCTGCTGTGCATTGCTTTCAAAGACTACGACATCGCTAGATCCTCCACCGATATCGATACTGGCAACGGAGGACGCCGCCCCTCGGAATTTGCTGGAACTCTTATAGAAATAATAAGGAGCCACCGACTCTGGCATATGGATGAGGTTATTCTCACCTCCTTGCACGCCAAACACCTCTCTGAAGATCTTTGTCCACATCTCTCCCATCTTACGGACATTTCCTACTTTCATGCTCAGGGGATAGAACCACACCAATCGGGTCTTAGCGATATCTCCATTTTCAAGCAGCACCTTAGCCCGCATGAGCAGAGCCAGTTCCGTTAGGTAAGACCGAACCCGCTTACTGTTTGCTACTTCTGTTGACCACTTCAGGTTGGGAACGATCCTGTTTCCATTTCCGATGCTCTCTTTCTCATAAATAAAAGGAATGTTCGCATCGCCCAAAGCGACAATCTCATCAACGTTCTCTGCATCCAAGAGCTCGCACTCGGAAAGGACAGTACGCTGAGGGAAGCCATAGTCATCGCCGATGTTTTTAGGCAAGAACTCTTGCTTCATGATGACATCATACAGGAGGTTCTCACCATTATATAAAGTGGCAAGCAACCGGTCGCGGGAGACAGAGCTGATCTTGAGCGGCTCTGGCATATTCTCTCCGACCATACATTCTACATGGGTATTCGTCGTACCAAAGTCGACGGAAAAGGTGTAAGCCTCATGCCCAGGCACATACTCATGCCAATAGGGGCAAAGGATGCCCTCCGCTGCCGTTTCCTCTTTTTCATTTTGCAAGATGACAGTCATATAATCAAAGTCGCTGCCCAAGCGATAGTAATGCGACTCCACCTGCTTTATGCTCTTTTGGCTCCTGACCCGATCAACGACTTGTCTGTCATCGATTTTGTTCAGGTAACCATTATGGAAGAACTTCAGCCGAAGCCTGTAGTTATTAAGCAATCCCAATGCACGGTCGACTAACTGGACATTATACTGTTTCAAGAAATCAGTGTGGACAAATGGGAAAATAGAGATGGCAAATGGGACTGTGATGAAATAACCCCTGTCGTTCTTGGCATCATATTTCAAGTCGACATGATGGGCTGCAAAGTAGTTTCGTTCCAGCGTAATGAACTTTCCCTCCTTCTTAACAGGAATGCGAAGAATTGCCTTTACTGATTCCGTGGAACCTGTCTGGGTATGAACCATTTCAAACTTAGGTCGCCCAGAGATGGTTCCCCATAAATCACTGACATTAAAATACTTAAAGAATAAAGGCTTCAACGGAAGGAGAAAATCGCTATCATCCGTTTCCCGACTACCTAATGACAAATTCCCATCAAAGAAACAATCCCTATCGATGGTATAATCCAACTTGATCAATGCTGGTTGGAAGAAGTCATCAGCCGTTAGCCAAGGATATTGATGGCTGGTGGCGGGCAACACTCTTTTTTCAGGTACCTCAGCGTAGTCCTCTGGACGTATGACCGTAGCATCAGTCCAAGGGCTGGTGATATATCGGAAAGGATCTGTTTGGGGAGCGTTCAGGTGGTTTTGCAGAACCAATGGTATTTTCTCGCCATTTGGAATATCTCGGGTGGGCACCATCAGGAAATCACTTGACTCAATGGCAGCCTGAATATCCTCTGGACGGGTACAGTAGAAGGGTACGCCCATCACTTGTACCCCTTCATCCATCAGTTGGCAATTGACTGCAAGATAAGTCTTGGCCTTGTCAACGCCTGCCAGATCGAAAGCTTCTGGGTTCCCTATCTCATTCAAGATTTGGTTCTGCAAATTTGGTTGCAGCAGATGAAAGTTGGTGATCAGGTAACTATTGACCTCACCACAATACTTCTTCAGCTCCGGATATCCTGTGAAAAGGGCATAGATATACTTTATGAATCCCTCATTCCTCATGTACAAGGGTCGCCAAAGATCAAAAAGATTAACGTTCTGCTCAACAGGAATCGCGTACAAGTGCTCACGAGCATTCGGAGAAGCCATGAAAAGAGATACAGGAGACGTCCCCCCAATCACCTGATTGCCATAGACCAGGAAATACAAGCGATCCATCTTATCGAAATTGAAGGATTCTTTATCCTGCTCTAAAAACATCTCTAAGGTTTCGCCAAGCAGTCTGTGGGAGTCATCAGCCTTCAAACGTTGCAATTCAACATCCTTATTCCATTCGATGATATGGAGAACATTCCGCAGTTCCGTATAGTTATAGAAAAGCTGCGCAATGTCAAGAGCATTGGCTACCAATTTCTCGTCCATAGCCTCACCTTGCAAGTTGGAGTGCATGGACAGACGCTTGAACGCGTTTTTCACTAAGTCCATCTGGGCAAAAGGAGAAGGAATGGCCGTCCGGGGCTGACTGGAGAGTCCACCGTTCGGGTCGGCAATCATCTCAATCTCATCAGCACCATACTGGCTATTCAGTGGGATCCAACCCTCGCCGGTCGTTTTATTATTATAAGATAATATCTTGCTCATTTTCGAATTTTCTGCAACTAAATGATTCCATTATATTTCTCATCGATCACCTTGTCAAGAGTTTCGTCTAAGAGATCCATCAATTTGTAGGCAACCCTGTCCGTACCATATTTCTGCGTCTTGACAGCTTGTTGTGAAGCCTTGTTCAAAGCCGACAATAATGTCTTATAGTCAATTGTTGACTTAAAAAATCCACTTTTAGGTATGATACCCGTTAGGCAATCGCTTAGTTTCTCCGTATTGAGGTTAAAGGGAATGAAGCTACGTTGATTACCTCGTAATTCCTTGAGCCACTGGAGGTAAGATACGAAGAAATTGGATGTCAGCGTAGAAAAGAAGGATGTGGAAAGGAAGCCGTTTCCCAATTCAGGCTTATCTTCAGTATACCCCCGGCCAATGTCATGGCGGAACTGATGGGTGATATACATATATGCCAAATGGAATTTAATTAACTGCCGGTTGAGCATGCTACGGGTTGACAAGCCAAAATCCTTCAGGCTCAGCGTCATCTTGTCGTTAGCTAATCCATACTCCTTGTAAATGGGATTCTGAGCATTGCCATTCACAGTCCGCAATTGGTCATCGGGAATAGACAGGAAATCCAAGATAGCAAGTGCCCCGACATATTCCACGACATGGGCATCATTACGCTGTCCGTTCCCTCCAGGATCATTGAAATAAGGATTTGATGGCACCTCATCACCTAAATAATAGCATACATTCACCTTAGAAAAAGGAAGATCTACACCATTCTGGCGAAGTCCGGTCAGGTTATCATGATAATAAAACAGAGCCGACTTCGTCTTAGAAATAAAGTCAGCCCGGGAGATCGGACTCTTCTCGTCTTGCTGCACATTGAAATAAGGAAGGACAGTCAAGGCACCTACACGTGCATCACGCAAGTCACCCCGATTATTGATCATGGCATTGTTGCCTGCATTCCTGATATTCTTCACTATAATGGGGTACCCCGCTGCGCCTGTGCCGCCGAAAATGGAACTGACAATAAAGATACGGTCACGCTTCTGGAAGACATTTGAGAACTGGCGGAATTCCTCTGAGTCCTTGAATTCATTGAGAGCCACGCTACCAATATTCGGACTACCAACGAACCCTATATCCATTTTTGTATCCAACTGATCATTGGAGAACATCATGGAGCATAAAGCCTGGTTGGCTGTATCCAACGTACTATATGCTATAAAATCCTGAAACTTCTTAGATTGAATAGCCCCCATATTAAACAGGAAGGTATCACTGAGGTTGGACCCATTCGGAAGGATGTCACTCAAGGTAGAGATCTTTACAGAGAAGAAGCCTTTTGTCACGTCCACAGAAGATCCATATAAAGACAGGCGTATCTGACGATACCATCGTAGTAAGTTCTCAGTGCGCTTTAAGTCCTCATTTGCCTTATGAGGATCTACAATAACAGGGACAATCTCCAAGGGCATGGGCTGACCAGCCTCATCCAAAGGATGTATTCCCGCAGCCAACTGCATAACAAGTGGACGCATCACACGGGATCCGGTTCCACCTACGAGGAAAAGAAATAGTCTCATTTCGCTAACAATTGAGGATTATTCTATGTATGACTATTCAGGAATCGGGGTATGACGGCAGTTTACAGACCACCAACGGATCGAAAAGGATACCACTACGAATAACATCAATTCGATGAGTACGTCACGCATACAGAAATTAAACAACTGAGTTGAGAGATCATATCCCCCACTGGAAAGCACATAATCAATCAATATATAGACCAAGATGGGTGAGATAATCGCAGCCGCGCCCGCCATGATCAACCAGTGATACCAGCGACTGAAACGAACAGAGTCGATGACATAGTAAAAGCCGAGTGCCATCAGCCACGCCACGCCCACCGTCGCCAATGCGGCTATGAAGTAAAGGGACTCATTCCACATTGCGTTTGAGAACTCATTATCATCGTAAAACCACTCAAGAATGGGAGAAGGGAAGACCAGGAAGAGAAGCGAGATCACAATCCCTAAAATAAACATTATCGAATTCTTCATCTTGCGTATATATTATTTAGAAAATTTCAGGTCCATCTTGAAGTAATAAGGCGTTCCATCCGAATTCTTCTGGTAACTGTCATAAATTCCTTGCAGCAGATATTTCAACCCAAACGTAGTATTGCTGAAATTGCCATTAGAGAGATTTGTATCATCATCATTAGAGGAAGACTGTACCCAGCCCGGCAAACGGTTGACCAACTGAATAGCTACATCTTGGTCGTGGCTCACCTGTTTCATCTCCAGGATAAAGAGATGGGTGGCAGAACCTAAGTACTGCCGCTCATTGGGCTTCACATCTCGAGATGATATTCTCTTGATTTCCTTGATGACGAGATCATCATCCGAGCTTATCTGATAATTGGAAGGATCTGTCAAATAATGATCATCGATGAACATTCCACTCAGGTCGACGGCTAAAGCAAGCCGCAGGTCACCTGAATTCTTATCAGGAGAAATGTCCTTAATCCTGGTAATCTGAGTTCCCTGTCCATGCTCCGGATGAAAGCGTCCCCGGATCTTCGGATCGTTCAAAAGCAAAGAGTAATAAGGATGATAGATGCCATTTGTATCAAAAAGATACATATTCTGATAACCGCGTAGTTCAGAAAAATGACAGAAGGATGCATAGTTCTTGTCTTTCGACAACCGTGCCATGTTAGCGTTGCTTCCGACAATCACGATATAATAAGGGCGGTATCCACTATAGTTCTTTCCTGTGGAAGGTGCATTATAAGAATAGTAAGGACCCTGATAACTGCCACGCATCTTGATAATCAGCATGGACTTATCCTTTACCTGCGCTTTGAAAACAGCATTGGTCATTCCCTGTGCTTCGGCGAAAACTTTTTGCGGATTAATGCCAAGCATCGATTTTGTGGAATAGATCATGTCGGTCACCAAGATGCTTAGCTCATTCTTCCCTGTTTTGTTCAACAGATCTGTGAAGATTTTAGAAAAATCAGTATAGCTGGGATCACCCAATCCCTTGGTAGACTCAAAGATATTAGGATCGGATATAAACTTGCTGAACCCCTGCGGATACTTGTTCACGCTACTATTAACAACATATATCCGATTATCATCATTGTTTCCCGGAAGATTATTTAAGAGCTGGACAATAGCAGCCTTAAAAGATCCATCTCCATGGGGAGCATCATAAGGTGTCATACTTCCTGACCGCTCTAAATAAAAGTTGACAGTAAAGTACTCTTTTTCTCCTATGCCAATAAAAGCAATCTCCTTAGGCGGGCGACGATGAGAGAAAAACTGCGAGATGTACTCCGTTACAGCATCTGCATTGATTTGACCGTCTTTATAGAACTCATGCCATTTTGCTTGATGGGAATCCAAATAATCCGTTATCTTCTTCCAGTCACCCGCATCAATGGTAGCATCCGCATCTGCTAATTCCACCAATAACCTGTTAAATTCCTTTTTTTGTTTGTTCCCACAGCCAGATAGGAAAAAAACAAATAGGAAGAGGACACTATATAATGATATCTTATTCCATTTTTCCATATTGGTTAGACGATTTATATCCAGTTTAGTTGCAAAGATACTAAAAAAAGAATGATTCTTACACTTTTCAGTCTAAGATTTAATAATAATCAACAAACAAAAGTCAGTCATTGATGGCTCCACAATGCGGACATCTACCCTTGTGGTGCAACTTTGCCCCACAGTTCCCACAGATATAATAAGCCCTATGATGAACAAAATACTGACTCAAGGAAAAATAGAAATAAAAGGCAAGGATCACATAGCCCAAATAATACAGAGTTGTGACACTGAAGATCAAATAATCGATGGCACAGACTGCTGCCAGTCCACACAAGTAAAGGACAGCCTCACCATACGGCAGCTGATGGAAAGCATCGTCAATGGCGGCGATCGCCACAATCAACATCGCCCATACTGAGCACAAGAACACAGACAAGAGGGTTGGCACCGAGAACGGATTCAGGGTCGGATGGAAATAGAAATGCCGCCACACCTCTGGGGCAAAGATTTGTATACTCGCATAAAAGGTTGCTGCGGAGGCAACTATTAATGCTAAAAGGGTCGGATAGAAGGAGTCTATATCACGGAAATGCACAATATGGGCATTCCCTCGTAATAATTTCCTGATCACATACAGGGCTCCAATCAAACAGATAACAATCAGGAAGATGATGACATGACGGTCGGAGAACGTAGAGATAAACTGGGAGATCGGATCATCAGGAACCACATGGGGAAGCAAGGAAGACTCGTGCACCCACCCAAAAGACGATTGCTCTGTTGCCAATTCTACCCAGACAGAATCCACGGAATCATTAGGGATCATGCGAATGTCAGCTACCACCAGACGAGAATGTTCCTTGACATAGAAGGAATCGACCTGCATTCCCATGACAACCTCTTCAGGTTGCTGCCGGATCAATGCCATGGAATCGCTCTTGACTATAAAATTATAGTTATTGGTGTAATGATGAGAAGAGTAAAACGACAAGGAGTCAATTTGTTTCGCGCTCAACTGGGTGATCACCTCCTGATGACCAGTCTGATGATTATAGCAAGAAGCCAAGCATGCCACCAATAACAGGAGAAGTCCTAAACTATGGAAGAAGGAACGACTATTCTGCATAGATATTCATCTGACATTCTGAACATTGGAACTGCAAACGGAACTGGCGTCCATCAGGGAGCCGCAAGTAGAGGGGTTCATGCCATACAGGGGGTCGCCCACCACGCTTGACGCAATATCCCAGGGTATAACGAATGCAATAACGGCATTGCATGATCAAGGGATGAGGACCACACCCTCCCCTTTCGAAAGCATCTGTGATGGTTTTCAATCCTTGTTTTGCATAGAATGACTTCGACAAATGATTGGAGATATTATAAAGATAAGGATATTGTTTATATTCTATTCCCTGCATAGGGACAGGCAGCAATGGCGAAGGTTGTCTAACCTCTCGTTTCGGCTGAAAGCATTTGACATTCTCCACTAATCTCCGACGAAGGTCCGAAAGGAAACTATTTGGAATGAAATACTGGTCAGCTCCTTCCAATATTTCAACATGCTCACAGAGGAATGGGGTATTCCCTAATTTGGTCAATTGCCTTACAATATTGTCTTGCTGTGGCTTTTGTGCCATTTGATGGGAGAAATACCCATCTGCACTGGCTAAAAGATGTCCATCTTCCGACCTCATCTCCGCCCTGAACCCTGCAGGTCTTGCGGAAAAGGAGATCTTTACAGGTATTTTCCTTACTGCTGTTTCCCTGGAAAGCAATTTTTCAAATGCTACATCTTGGTTCCTATACAGTCCCATCCCTACCCGGAGATGCGCTGGCATCTTGAAAGGATAAAGACGATTGCCTTCTGTCCTATTGACACGAAAGCCTTCCAGCTCATGCTTTTCATTAACAAAGCACAATCCGTCACCATTAGAAAAGGCTGCCGTACCGGCAACTGTCAAGGAATTGTTTTTTAATTCCTTCACCCTTCCGACATACTCTCCCATTGCTTTCGGTGTATCGAAAGAAACTATATCGGGCTGACGACCCTGCAAGAAGTAAGTAGTAAAGCCTCGGTTAAAAGTCTTTTTCAAATCCGGTTCAAAAGCATAATCGACCCGTCCTGAGGAAGCCCTACGGTAAAGGTCTGGATGACGGCTAATCACCTCATTCAACCTACAGCTGTAGGCAGAAACAACATTCTTTACATAATCCACATCCTTTAGCCTACCTTCTATCTTAAAAGAGGAAGCACCAGCCTCAGCAATTTCTTCAAGATGATCAACCTGACATAAGTCTTTCAAGGATAAGAGGTGTCTTTGGTGCAAGATCTCTGTTCCTTCACTGTCTACCAAGTCAAACTTCAACCTGCAGAACTGGGCACATTCCCCCCTATTAGCACTTCGATGAAAACAATACTGAGAGGCGTAACAGACACCAGAATAACTGACGCATAAGGCTCCATGTACAAATACCTCCAAGTCTATATCCGGAACAGCATGACGTATAGAGCTGATCTCATCCAAGGACAACTCTCGTGCCAACACAGCCCTTTCAAATCCAAGGGACTTAAGCCATGCAACCTTTTCCGGAGTACGATTATCTGTTTGGGTAGAGGCATGGAGAGGAATGGTAGTCTTTCCCACCAATGACATGTCTTGGACCAATAAGGCATCCACGCCAGCCTTCTCCAGTTCATCTACCATACGCTGTGTGGCAGCCAATTCCTCATCATAGATAATCGTATTGACAGTCACATAGACTTTAACCCGGAAGAGATGGGCATATTGGCAAAGCTGCCTGATATCGTCCAGGGAATTGCCCGCTGCCGCCCTTGCGCCGAAGCGCTGTGCACCGATATAGACAGCGTCTGCTCCATGGTCAATGGCAGCGATACCACATTCAAGGTTCTTGGCAGGAGCCAACAGTTCCAATTCTCGCATCTATAATCTATTTGATATCTTCAATATTATAAGGAGTCTCCTGATAGACATAATAATTGATCCAATTGCTGAACAGGAGATTCGCATGGGCGCGCCAAGTGACCAACGGAAGATTATTTGGATTATCATCTCTGTAATAATGCACAGGCATTTCCACATCATCTCGTTTTCCCATATCCCGTTTATACTCCTTGTCAAGGGTATCAGGGGCATACTCCAAATGCCCTGTGATAAAGAACTCCCTTCCATCACGTGCCATAACGATGCTGACCCCGCTTTCTGGAGACTCTGCAATCAACGTCAGATCCTTGTGAGCGAGGATATCCTCCTTGTGCAGTTCCGTGTGCCTGCTATGAGGCATATAAAATACATCATCGAAGCCCCGGAAGATAGGCAACTTAGGATTCAGCGTATATTGCCGGAAGATGCCAAACATTTTCTTGGGAAGAGGATATTTGGGAATACCATAGTGATAATAGAGCCCAGCCTGAGCTGCCCAACAGATATAAAGGGTACTCGTAACATGGTCCCTTGCCCAAGAAAAGATATGGGTGATCTCTTCCCAGTAGTTCACCTCTTCAAACTCCATTTGTTCAACGGGAGCACCCGTGATGATCATCCCATCGAATTTCTGCTTGGCAAGGATGTCGAAATCCTTATAGAACATCATCATATGCTCTATTGGCGTATTCTTCGGAGTATGGCTCTTCAACTTCATGAAGTAAATCTCCAGCTGCAAGGGTGTATTAGACAGCAAACGGATCAAGTCGGTCTCAGTTGTGATCTTCAAAGGCATTAAGTTGAGAATCACGATCTTCAGAGGACGTATATCCTGTGTAGTAGCACGGGAGTTATCCATCACGAAGATATTTTCCTTCTTGAGAAGTTCAATGGCAGGAAGTTTATCTGGTAATCTTAACGGCATTTCTATAATCCTTTCTCTTTCGAAGTGCAAAAATACAAAAAAAACGTGGACCAAAGAATATTTAGTCCACGTTTTAAATCTAATTATCTTATTCTTACCAGAGTTGCAAGCGGTTCTCTTTCGGGAGATAAAGCTTGTCACCAGGTTTTACCTGGAATGCCTCATACCATGCGTCGATATGGGGTAATGCTCCATTCACGCGCCATTCGCCTTGAGAATGAGGATCGGTCTTCACACGGTTACGAATTTCCTGCTCTGTGATATTCTGTCCCCACACGCCTGCATAAGCTAAGAAAAAGCGTTGGTCGGCAGTATATCCATCCTTTACGGGCAGCGGCTTCTTGGCGGTTGCATTCTTATAGGCCTGGAAGGCAACCTGAAGACCTCCATGATCAGCAAGGTTCTCACCTAAGGTCAGCTTTCCATTACCATGTAAGCCCGGCAATACCTCAATATGATCGAAGAAATCAGCATATAGTTTCGCACGTTCCTCGAAGTTCTTGGCGTCATTCGCTGTCCACCAATTCTTCATGTTCCCATCTGCATCATACTGTCTTCCCTGGTCATCAAATCCGTGAGTCATCTCATGTCCAATTACGACACCGATAGCACCATAATTGAAAGCAGCATCTGCTTTCGGGTCGAAAAACGGATATTGAAGGATACCCGCAGGGAAACAGATCTCATTGGTAGTCGGGTTATAATAGGCATTTACGGTCTGAGGGGTCATGAACCATTCATCCCGATCCACAGGCTTACCAGCCCTCTCAGCTATATGCTTGTCATGCATGAAAAGACGCACTGCCATAGTGTTCTCAAAAAAGCTTTTATGAGGATCTATCGTAAGCTTGGAATAATCGGTCCACTTATTCGGATATCCGATCTTCACATAGAACTTATCCAATTTCTTATGCGCATTTGCCTTGGTAGAATCACTCATCCATGTCTGAGCATCAATACGCTGTCCTAAAGAAATCTGGAGATTCTTGACCAACTGCTCCATCATTTTCTTGGATGAAGCCGGGAAGTAACGCTCGCAATACATCTTGCCAAGAGCCTCGCCCATAGCTCCTTCCACTTGGGTCGTAGCACGCTTCCAAAGCGGGAAGTCTTGCTTTCGACCGTGCATCGTCTTACCAAAGAAGTCAAAGTTTGCCTCTCTAATCTCATCACTCAACAATGTTGCAGAGCTCTCAATTACATCCCATTCCATTAAGGCACGCAACGTCTCAGCGTCATCCAATGCAGTGATCTTGTCCAATCCTTCCATAAACTCTGGTTGACCGACAACCATCTCCTGGATAAACGCTTTTTTTACGCCCTCCGCCTCAGCCATTTTCGCTAAAGGAATATTAGGATAGTTACTTTCAAACTCCTGAAGACTCATCTTATGATAATTTGCCTGTGGATCGCGAAGTTCCGTGTTACTCTTTGAGATCAAAGCCAACAACGTCTCATGTTTGAAGACCGCGTCAGCTTTAGCTTTCGCTTGGGCATCAGTGAAACCATACAGTTTGAACATCCTTTCTATATGTTGGCGATAAGCACGGCGAATCGCAACTGTTGCAGAATCGTTGTTGACGTAATAGTCTTTCTGACCTAACGTCAATCCGCCCTGACTGACAGACAGGATATTCTGGGATGCGTTCTTGTCATCTGCCCCAAAATAACTGCCGAAACATACGCCAAAACCAAATGAAGCGTATTTTAACTGCAACTTCTCCAGATCTTCTTTTGTCTTGTCAGCCTCCATCTCGTCCAAGAGTGGTTTCACTGGAGCGATGCCTTCCTTATCCCTACGTGCTGTATCCAAAGCCAACTTATAATAATCGCTTAGCTTCTGTTCTGTCGTCCCTACCTTGTATTTTTTCTTCTGAAGTTCTCCAAGGAGGGTATTGATACGTTTATTGTTATCTTCGCCCAACTTGTCAAAACTTCCGTAACGGGAGTAAGCAGCAGGAAGAGGATGGTTCTTACGCCATCCGCCGGTAGCAAACTGATAAAAGTCATCTGCCGGTTTGACAGCCTTGTCCAGATTGGATAGGACCAATCCCGATTTGTTCTGAGCCACGCCCATCAACGGGGCACTGGCAATCATCATGATTGGAATAATTCTTTTCATGTTCATGTTTATCATTATTTTAAGTTAAACTTCATGTTTGTGTCCAGTCTATCTACGACTGAAGTTTTTCCAAAGTCTCAGAAAGCTCCATCCATTTTTCGTTCTCTTCATCCAAAGCCTGCTTGGTGGAAGTATACTCTGTCACCAATTCCATATTGGAAGCATTTTGGGGATCACATAACAGTTGGTCTAATTCTTTCAGCCGTTTTTCCATCAACTCTATCTTGGATTCGGATTCTTTCACAGACTTTTCAGCCTTCCGGATTTTCTTCTGTTGCTCTTTATGCTCAGCATAACTTTGCTTTGCACTGTTAGGCACTTCCTCTGGCTTTGCCTTTTCCTCTTTGGCTGCTACCATTGCAGCATGATTGTCTAAGGCTGTTTGGATACTATCAGCATGATGTGCCCGAAGATAATCATAAATGCCACCCAAGTGTTCCCTGACACGTCCCTCTCCAAACTCATATACTTTGCTCACTAGTCCGTCCAGGAACTCACGATCGTGACTGACAATGATCGCCGTTCCGTCAAAGGCTTTGATCGCCTCTTTAAGGACATCCTTTGAAGGCATGTCCAAATGGTTGGTAGGCTCATCTAAAATCAACAGGTTTACGGGCTCCAATAAGAGCTTGATCATAGCCAATCGACTGCGTTCGCCGCCACTGAGGACCTTAACTTTTTTTTCAGAGATCTCCCCTCCAAACATAAAGGCTCCGAGGATGTCATTAATCTTGAGTCGGATCTCCCCTGTAGCCACTCGGTCTATGGTATCATAGATAGACAGATTCTCATCCAAGAGTTGAGCTTGGTTTTGGGCAAAATAGCCGATCTGGACGTTATGACCAATTTTCAGAGTCCCCGAGAAAGGAATCTCGCCCATAATACATTTGACGAGCGTAGACTTTCCTTCACCATTTTTCCCTACAAAGGCTACCTTCTCCCCCCGTTTGATGGTCAAAGTAACATGGTTGAAAACGGTATGAGGACCATAATCCTTCCGAACATCGTCACAAATGACAGGGTAATCACCACTACGCAGGCAAGGTGGAAATTTCAAGTGCATGGCACTGTTATCCACTTCGTCGATTTCAACAGGAACCATTTTCTCAAGTTGGCGAATGCGTTGCTGGACCTGGACAGCCTTGGTCGGTTTATACCTGAATCTTTCAATGAATTCCTTGATATCTGCCATTTCCTTTTGCTGGTTTTCATAGGCACGGATTTGCTGTTCCCTGCGTTCCTTCCGTAGGATAACATATTCATCATACTTTACTTTGTAATCAATAACCCGACCACAACTAATCTCCAAGGTTCGATTGGTGACATTATTGATGAATGCCCTGTCATGGCTGACTAAGACCACCGCGCTGGAACTCTGCGCCAAGAACTGCTCCAACCATTGAATACTCTCTATGTCCAAATGATTAGTGGGCTCATCGAGCAACAATACATCAGGATGCTCTAAAAGGATCTTTGCCAATTCGATACGCATACGCCAGCCTCCACTGAACTCCGACGTAGGACGATTGAAGTCTGTACGTTCAAAGCCAAGTCCTAAGAGAGTACGTTCCATCTCTGCCTCATAGTTCTCTGCTCCCATCATCATATAGCGTTCGTGTTCTTGACTAAACTTCTCCACCAATGCCATATATTCCTCACTCTCATAATCTGTACGTCGGGACAGTTCCTCATTCATCTTGTCAAGGCGTGCCTTCATCTTCGTGTTATGGGCAAATGCCTTACGCGTCTCCTCAAGCAGTGTCGTATCATCCTGCAAGATCATAACCTGAGGAAGATAGCCTATCGTGGTGTCATTGGGGATGGCAACGACTCCAGCTGTGGGTTTTTGCTGTCCACATAATATCTTAAGCATCGTAGACTTCCCTGCCCCATTTTTACCAACCAAGGCAATCCGGTCTCGGTCATTGATGACAAAACTTACGTCTTGGAACAGGGGCTTCACCCCAAATTCTACTTTTAGTCCTTCTACTGATATCATTTTACCTTATTTTATGAGTGCAAATTTACTGCAAATAATGCAAATACACGATTTTTTACTCAGAAATTAACCCTCTTTCGCCATTTCGACGATCTCCTATACGGAATCAGGAAAAACAGCGAAGAGTCTATGATTATTCGAAATAAATTCCGTAACTTTGCCCCAAAGAACAAAAAGTCAACAAAGCAACCCAATATCGGTTATGAATATTTTCACTAAAATCATCAAGGAAAAATTATCCTTGCCGGAAAGAGGGATAGAGAATACCCTACAATTATTAGACGAGGGATGCACCATACCCTTTATCAGTCGCTACCGGAAAGAAAGGACAGGGGGACTCGACGAAATACAAATCGAGAATATTCAGGAATGGAATGATCGATTGAAAGAGATCCGTAAGCGGAAAGAAACTGTCGTCAAGACGATTACCGATCTCGGGAAAATGACGGAGGAACTCCAACGCCGAATCGATAACTGTTGGGATGTAACAGCCTTAGAAGACTTGTATCTCCCCTACAAACCCAAGCGAAGGACAAGAGCTCAAATTGCAAGGGAACAGGGATTGGGTCCCCTGGCACAGATCATCTTATTGCAGAGGGAACAGCAAGTGGATCATGTTGCAAGAAGATTTCTGAAAGGAGACATCAAGGATGTAGCATCAGCGATCAAAGGGGCTCAAGACATCATTGCAGAAATCATTAGTGAAGATGAACGCTGCCGAAGGCAATTAAGATTCTCGTTCAAACGCGAAGCCGTGATCACCGCTAGAGTCGTTAAGGGTAAGGAAAAGACAGAAGAAGCTGCCAAATATTCTGATTATTTCGACTGCTCTGAACCTTTGAGACGGTGCTCCGGTAACCGACTGCTTGCCATGCGCAGGGCAGAAAAGGAAGGAATCCTCAAGGTGAGCATCTCCATAGATAACGAGGAAGCCGTAGAACGTCTTAAAAGGTTCTTCGTAAAGGGGTATGGCTCCTGCCAGAAACTGGTGGCAGAAGCTGTTGAGGATGCTTACAAACGATTGCTTTTCCCTTCCATCGAAAACGAGTTTGCCACCCTCAGCAAGCAAAAGGCAGATGAAGAGGCTATCGACATATTCAAAAAGAATCTCCGTCAATTGCTGTTACAGGCTCCATTAGGACAAAAGAGAGTGATCGGACTGGACCCAGGGATTCGTACGGGATGCAAGGTGGTATGCCTGGACGAACAGGGAAATCTCTTGCATCATGAGGTGGTCTTCCCTTATGGACCCAAAGGAAATGAGAGGATAGCCTCCGAAAGGGTTGGGGCACTTGTCAGGCAATACCACGCTGAGGCAGTCGCCGTAGGAAACGGCACCGCAGGTCGTTCCACCCGGGACTTGATTAGCCAGCAATTGAAGGATAAGGCGATACCCGTCTTTGAGGTAAGTGAGGACGGGGCTTCTGTCTACTCTGCATCCAAGGTTGCCAGGGAGGAGTTTCCCAACGAGGATGTCACGGTGAGGGGTGCTGTCTCCATCGCAAGAAGGCTGATGGACCCTCTTGCTGAACTCGTGAAGATTGACCCGAGAAGCATGGGGATCGGGCAGTATCAGCATGATGTAGACCAAAGCCAACTCAAGAAGAGTTTAGACATGACGGTGGAAAGTTGTGTTAATCTTGTTGGTGTAAATGTCAATACAGCCAGTGAGTCATTGCTCACCTATGTCAGTGGTTTAGGACCTGCCTTGGCTAAGAACATTATCAACTATAGGACTGAGAACGGTCCTTTCAAGAGCCGGGTTGCATTAAAGAAAGTACCACGATTAGGAAATGCAGCCTTTACGCAGTGTGCGGGCTTCCTGCGCATTCCGGGATCAAGGAACCCACTTGACAACAGTTCTGTACACCCAGAAAGTTATCCCATCGTCGAGCAAATGGCAAGAGATGAAAACTGTTCTGTGCACGAACTGATTGCGAATCGCCAACGACGTGCAAGTATCAATCTGCAACGTTATGTAACACAAGGAATTGGACTCCCCACCCTGCAGGATATCATGAAGGAATTGGAGAAACCTGGCAGAGACCCTCGGGCTGAAATTGAGATGTTTGAGTATGATACGCGAGTGAGAACAATGGAAGATCTTCAGGTCGGCATGGTACTTCCAGGCATCATCACGAATATCACCAAGTTTGGTGCTTTCGTGGACATCGGCATCCACCATGACGGACTCGTCCATATATCACAGTTAACAGATCGATTTGTTTCGGATCCCACAGACATAGTATCCCTCCATCAGCATGTACAAGTAAAAGTCATAGAAATAGATAAGATCCGAAATAGGATTAGCCTTTCCATGAAGGTATGATTGGGTGATAAACTCTGGACACCTCTCGCTGCGTGAGATGTCATTCAAACCTGTGGCAAATATAATATAAGAAGGTAATCATTATATAAGTTCAAATTCTACCTCATTATCCGCAGTCGAGAAATTGTCCAGATTTCTAATGATAGATGGATATTCCGACTTTCAACAAGCCAGGAAATATTGATTGCCACATTCATATTCCGCTGCAAATATAATGAAAATTAATCATAAGAAGAAAAATAGCTGTTAAAAAAACTATAATTCCGCATAAATTAACCATTTACCGATATTTCTGCCTGCTTCAAAGTTACAAAGACTAGCAAAAAAAATTGGCGTGGAGATTAAGCATCGTATCACTATGGGCTCTGGACTGCCTTGACTGCACAACACCTAACAATTCCACGCCAGAAGTATTTCCCCTCATCAGATAGAAATACAATCATTTTTGCGTGGTGTTGTTCATTACCTTGCAGCCAGAATTGTCCAGATTCTTGTGATAGATAACTTACTAACGCCTATACTCAATGATCATCTTGGAACATCACCATGGCTGGCTCAACCCCAAAACGATTGCAAAGATAACAAAAAAATATGGTTTACCACAAATTTCTAACGAGAAATTTAGGATGAAAATATTAAAAGATATAAATAGAAAAAGAGTTGCAAACATAGTTTGCAACTCTCTTCGGTATGCTTAATGAATAATCTCTTTACTTTACTTTCTCAACGATAGCCTTGAAAGCTTCTGGATTGTTGACTGCGAGATCGGCAAGCACCTTACGGTTGATCTCAATACCTGCCTTATTCAAGGCTCCCATCAATACAGAATAACTCATTCCTTCGAGACGTGCTGCAGCGTTGATACGCTGAATCCACAAAGCGCGGAAATTACGTTTCTTAGTACGACGGTCACGGTATGCATACGTCAAACCTTTTTCCCAGGTATTCTTTGCTACCGTCCAGACATTCTTTCTCGCTCCATAATAACCTTTTGTGAGCTTTAAAATTCTTGTTCTCTTTGCTTTAGAAGCAACATGATTTACTGATCTTGGCATAGTTTTCTTCCTTTTTAAAAGTTTGACTAATCATTAGCGAAGGCATAGCAAGTCGCGTACCTGCTTGAGGTTCGTACGATCAACAAGAGTCTGATGATCGAGATTCCTCTTCTGCTTCTTTGTTTTCTTAGTCAGAATGTGACTGTGGTAAGCATGATGTCTTTTGATCTTACCCGTACCGGTGAACGTGAATCTCTTCTTTGCACCGGAGTTTGTCTTTACTTTTGGCATTTTTTTTAAATTTTAAATTTATTATTTATTCATAGTGGCAACGCATATACCGGGCGTTACGCACTTTATTTATTCTCACCTTTCAACTTTGCGAGTGCCTCTTTACTGATCTTGGCATTGGCAAACATCCCATTCGCAATGGGCTCGGAAGAGACCTTCGCCGAAGTAGCCGTATTTTCTTCCTTCGTAACTGCCTTCTGTGCTTTTGTAGCTTCCTTAGCTTCTGCCTCACGCTTCTCACGATCTAACTTCTGCTGACTCTTCTTCGCAACGCCTGCCTTCTTGGGAGCCAAGTACAGGAACATTTTCTTTCCTTCCAATGCAGGCATCTGCTCCACCTTACCGTATTCTTCCAGATCATTGGCAAAACGCAGGAGGAGAACCTCGCCTTGTTCCTTAAAAAGAATAGAACGCCCACGAAAGAAGACATAGGCGCGAACCTTATTTCCTTCCTGCAGGAATTCCTGTGCATGTTTCAGCTTGAACTGATAATCGTGCTCATCCGTCTGAGGCCCAAATCGGATTTCTTTTACTTCTACCTTCACCTGCTTCGCCTTCATTTCTTTCTGGCGTTTCTTCTGTTGGTAAAGGAACTTGGAATAGTCAATCAAGCGACAAACCGGAGGCTGTGCATTGGGAGAGATTTCCACAAGATCCACCCCTTCTTGACGAGCCATGTCTAATGCCTGGCGTGTTGGCACAACCTGTGACCCATCGTCCCCTACAATACGCACTTCCCGAACGCGAATTTGCTCATTCACGCGGTACTGATTCTTCATTTTGTCATTCTTCATTCAACTATATTAAGAGTCCAATTTTTGCTAAACGGCTGCAAAGTTAGTGTTTTTTAGAGAATTAACCAAATCTTTTCGATAAAAATTCCTATCTTTGCACAGATAATTTTAAAAATCGAAGAAGAGATGAGAACACTGACTACTTGCCTGTTATTGTTATTAGCCTATTGTGGATATGCAAACACACTTCCGCCATTGAGTGAGAAGGACATGAGTGCCTACTTGTTGGTTTATTTTACAGACGACTCGCACAGCCTTTTTATGGCCACCAGTGATGACGGCTATCATTTCACAGCTGTCAACAATGGGAAGCCGGTCATTTGTGGCGACAGCATTGCAGAGCAACATGGCATTCGTGACCCACATATTTACAGAGGTCCTGACGACGCTTTTTACATGGTTATGACCGACCTTCATATATACGGGAAGGAGAAAGGATTCAGGACAACGCGATGGGAGCGCCCCGACAAATATGATTGGGGAAACAACAGGGGGATCGTCATGATGCGATCGGATGACCTGATCCACTGGACCCATCATGTAGCCCGCATTGACAAGCTGTTCCCAAAAGAGTTCGGGAACCTGGGATGTGCATGGGCGCCAGAAACCATCTATGATCCTGAAGCCAGGAAGATGATGGTGTATTTTACGATACGACCGACGGGAAAAGACGGGACAGGGAGCAAGACCAAGTTGTTCTATGCATATGCCGACGATCAGTTCACAACCTTGACCACGGTTCCGAAGCTTTTATTCGACTTTCCTGACCCCAAGGTGCAGGTTCTGGATGCTGACATCTGCCCAATCCCAGGTGGCAGGTATATGATGACTTATGTGGCACAAGAGAACCCAGGTGGTATCAGAGTTGCTTTTTCCAACCATGTCAACAGAGGATACCAATATCAAGAGGGACAGATTGACAACGAGGCTACAGGATGTGAGGCTCCTAACACCTGGAAACGTATTGGCGAGGACAAATGGGTTACCATGTACGATATTTATAGCATCAAGCCTCATAACTTTGGGTTTGTCGAGACATCTGACTTCAAGACTTGGAAGCCATTGGGGCATTTTAATGAGGGATTCATGAAAGCCCATCACTTGGGCATCCAAAAACATGGGGCAGTCATTCAACTGACGAGAGCCGAGGTCGACCGACTAAAAGATTACTGGTCGGGCAAGAAAGAGCGACAGGAGCCTATGGTCCGCACACTTCCCATCGACTCCATCAGGTTGAGCGACCCTGCGATCCTTGCCGACTCAGCCTCTCAGATGTACTATATGACAGGTACTGGAGGAATGATGTACATGAGCCGCGACCTGAAAATGTGGACCGGACCTTACCAAGTTACCAAGACCGACCCTTACTGCTGGATGGGTGCCCATCCCGATATTTGGGCAGCAGAAATCCATCAGTACAAAGGCAAATACTATTATTTCGCGACCTTCACCAACCATGACATCAAGATTGACACAGTTCGGGGAAATGTCATTCCTCGCCGCGCTTGCCATATCTTGGTCAGTGACAAGCCCTACGGTCCATACGTACCTATGAAAGACCCCATTTATTTGCCTATTGGCAAACCGACTCTCGATGGAACATTCTGGGTTGACAAAGACGGGAAACCCTATATGGTCTATTGCGGGGAATGGTTACAAAACTGGAACGGGACCATCGAGAAGATTCCATTGAAGCCAGATCTTAGTGGGACGGACGGAGAGGCAAAAGTGCTCTTCCGATCCAGTGACAGCAAATGGAGCAGGGAGAAAATAGATGGAAAGGTAAGAACCAGCAGGGTGACAGATGGACCTTACTTGTTCCGCACAGCGACTGGACGATTAGGCATGATCTGGTCCAGTTGGATCTATGACAGCTATACAATGGGAGTCGCCTATTCCAAGAGCGGCACTCTCGACGGTCCCTGGATACAAGAAAAGAGCCCTCTCACCCCACCTAATTATGGGCATGGAATGATCTTCAAGACATTGGAAGGACAATGGATGCTTTCTATACACAGCCATCAAAGCGTTGACGGAAAGACGATCCGGATCCCTCACTTGTTCAAAGTGGACTTGTCGGGCGACAAGCTCAAGATCGTCCCATAAAAGGTGGGTCCCTCATCTTGATAAGTTCTCACATATAGAGCAAAAACGAACAGGAGATCCCCTAACAATTCCTGATTTTCCCTAAATCCTGGAGGATAGGACATATTCTATATCACGGCAATAATGTTCACTTTGTCCAAAAGTTCCCAAAACGAGCACTAACCAAAACGAAAAGAATACTAATATTCCTCCAGAAAGTACTACTTTTGTGCCATAATTAGTCAAAAGTATATCGGTTTATATGTCAGAATCAATCAATTTGGAGAGAATAACCTTGGATTCGGTGCAACAGGCGGATGCAAGACTGTTGTATTCGGATGATGATTTTGTCGTCATGAACGACTTCAAGGACATTTCCACGTTCAGAGGAGCTCACGTGAGTTCTTATGTGATCCTATTTTGCAAGAAAGGCAAGACATCCTTTACTTACAATCACCACGAAGACCATATCACGAAAGGGGAATGTTTTGTCTTCGTGCCGGGAAGTATCATAACGGACATCATGATGTCCGTGGATTTCGAGGGCATTGGCGTATTCCTGACCCAGCGTCTCCTACAGGGATTGCTCCATAATGACATTAATATATGGAACAAGGTGCTGTATGTGGAGAAACAAAACAAATTCGTTGCGTTCAAAAGCCATGGCGACAACATTCCTGACTATGGAAAATATTGGAAAATAGCTGATGAAAACAACAACCGCCCTTTTGCCAAGCAGATCACCCTCTCCATTATCCATACTTTCTTGTTGGAGATGTGCAGTATCTTTGTCGACAACGAAGAAAAACGTGGCGTAAAATTCTCCCAGGAGGATCATGCCATGGGGAAACAGAGCCAGGTGATCTTCCGCCGCTTCGTAGCCCTTCTCCAACAAGAGAAGGTCAAAAGACACCCTGTCCCCTATTATGCAGGATTGCTGAACATTTCTGCCAAATACCTGACGACAATTGTCAGGAAGGAAAGCGGGAAATCGGTGAGGAATTGGATCTGCGAGGCGGTTGACTCCGACATCACTTATTATCTCTTCAATACCAATGCGTCCATCAAGGAAATCAGTTCCACTTTGGGATTTCCCAACTTGTCTTTTTTCGGGAAATATGTAAAGGATCATTTCGGTCATTCCCCAAGAGTATTGAGAATGCAGGCAAAAATAAACAAAAGGAAATCCAATGGGACAGTATAAGATCAAGAAGGTTGATACAAGCAAGGAGCTAAAAGAGTTTATCCGCCTCCCGGAACGATTGTATCAAGGTTGTCCTTATTATGTACCAGATATGGAATCAGATATCGAAGCCATCTTCAATCCTCAAAGAAACCCTGGATTGGAGTTCTCTGACATCCAGCCGTTTATTGCCATTGATGGGAAAGGAAACACAGTAGGACGTATTGCCGGCATTATCAACCATCATGCTAACGAGAGATGGAAGGTGAATACCGTGCGATTCAGCATGATCGAGTTTATCGATGACATTGAGGTCAGCAAAGCCTTGTTGGATGCAGTGACGCAATGGGGAAAGGCAAGGGGCATGAGCAAGATCCAAGGACCCATGGGCATCTCTGACTTTGACAAGGAAGGAATGTTAGTGGAGGACTTTGATCAAACGGGATCCGAGGTCACTATCTATAACCCACCCTATTATCCCCAGCATTTAGAGAGATTGGGATTCCAGAAAGAAGTTGACTGGATACAGTATCGAATCAATGTCCCGGAAACGGTTCCTGAGAGATATGCACATACCGCACGTTTAGTCAAGAAGTTATACGGTCTGGAAGTTCGAAAGCTCACTCGCCACCAGGTCTTGGAAGAGGGATATGGGAAACAGATTTTCGAACTACTGAATGAGGCTTACAAACCTTTGTTCGGCTTTTCTGATCTCACTGACGGACAGGCGAGAATGTTCCTCGATAGTTACCTTCCATTTCTCAACTTGGATTTGGTCCCCGTGATCTTTGATCCAGCTGGCAAGATGGTGGGTCTGGCGATCACCATGGGCAGCATGACCGAGGCCTTTCAGAAGTCACATGGTCGACTGCTGCCGTTCGGATGGTTCCACCTTCTGAAAGCCCTAAAGTTCTCCCATGGGGATCATGCAGAACTGTTGTTGATTGCAGTGAGACCCGATTATCAGGGGATTGGCGTGACTGCCTTGATCTTTGAAGACTTGATCCCCATCTACAACCGTATGCATTACACGTGGGCTGAGACAGGGCCGCAATTGGAAAGCAATGTGAAGGAGCTGTCACAATGGAAGTCGATGACACCGAAAGGATACAAACGTAGGCGTTGCTACAGCAAGGAAATAACAGGAAACAAGAAATAAATATCATTCAATATGGAAAGAAGAGTTGTAATTACAGGTATGGGAATATGGTCCTGCATCGGGACGAGCCTCGAAGAGGTGCGCGATTCGTTGTACCAAGGAAAGAGCGGTATCATCTTCAGCCAAGAACGCAAAGACGCTGGATTCAGGTCGCCCTTGTGCGGAAATGTGCCCCATCCCGACCTGAAGCCGTTCGTGCCACGTGCCATGCGGCATTTCATGCCAGAAGAGGCGCAATATGCTTATATGGCGACCAAGGCTGCTTTGGAACACGCACATATAGACCAGGATTATCTCAATGCGAATGAAGTCGGCATCATCTATGGCAATGATTCCGTTGCCGAAGCGACCATGGATGCCATGGACCGCTTCCGGGAAGCGAAGAGTACGGTAGCCTGTGGGAGTGGTGCCATCTTCCAAACCATGAATTCGACCATTACGATGAACTTAGCATGCTTATTCCGCCTCAGGGGTATCAACATGACAGATTCTTCTGCCTGTGCCTCTGGTTCACAAGCCATCGGTCTCGGTGTCTTACTCATTCGCGACGGATTACAGGATTGTGTCATCTGCGGAGGTGCAGAGGAAAATAATATGTATGGAATGGCATCCTTCGACGGGCTACAAACCTTTTCTGCCCAAGAGGACCCGACAAAGGCAAGCCGTCCTTTCGACCGCGACCGCGACGGGCTCGTCCCCAGCGGAGGGGCAGCAACGGTTATTTTGGAGAGCTATGAACATGCCATCAAACGGGGGGCTCCCATCATCGCTGAGGTGGTAGGCTGGGGATTCTCGGGCAATGGCGATCATATCTCTACCCCTAACGTGGAAGGACCTGCGCACTCTCTGGAACGATGCCTGCAATGGGGGCATATCCAGCCTCAGCAGATCGGTTACGTCAATGCACATGCCACCTCTACGAAAGCTGGGGACGGTAGGGAAGCTTTAGCCATCGCTCGCATTTTCGGCGACTATAGGGTGCCCGTTACCTCTACCAAAAGTCAGACAGGACATGAGATGTGGATGGCTGGTGCCAGCGAGATCATTTATTCCATCCTGATGATGAAGAATGACTTCATTGCTGGAAACATTAATTTCCAGAACCCAGATGAGGACACGGCCCACATCAACGTCATTCCGGAGACCATCGACAGACATTTCGACATGTTCCTCTCCAACTCATTTGGATTCGGGGGCACCAATTCAACATTAGCAATTCAAAACATATAAATTCAATATAAAGAAATGATGACACGCGAAGAAATTATCAATGAAATCAACAAGGAAATTGTCGATGAGTATGAAATCGATCCCTCAGAGATCAAGCCGGATGCCATTGTCTATGACACGCTGCACTTAGACAGCTTGAGCCTCGTCGACCTGATCGGCATCGTACAGTACAAATTTAAGGTCCTCATCCCTACTTCCGATATCAGGACCATCAAGACGTTCAAGGATCTTTATGATTACATAGAGAGCCATCTTCCCAAAGAACAATGATAGAAGACATCAAGAAGTACATCCCTCAGCGCGATCCCATGTTACATGTGGATCGACTGCTGAGCGTGGATGGGAACATCGCGACAACAGCGTTCACGGTGCGCCCGGAGAATATCCTTGTGGAAGCAGGACTGCTGACAGAGGCTGGACTGATCGAGCATATCGCACAGTCGGCATCCGCTCTTGCTGGCTACCAAGCCGTGGCAGAGGGTGCCCAGGAGCCACCTGTCGGCATGATTGGGGAGGTAAAGGATTTCCATTGCTATCGCCGTCCAGCAATCGGAGAGCGGTTGAGTACAACGATTACAATGGGACCGGAAGTCAACGGCATTACCCTGGTCATGGGAAAGACGATGAGTGGAGAAGAGGTCGTTGCAGACACGAAAATGAAAATTTCAATATAAGATGCTATTAGAAGAAAAGTACTATCGAGTGTTGGCACAGAAGAGGGATGGGCTCCATGGCGTATTCCATATAGCCCTGTTGCGCGACTGTGATGTCTATCGCGGACATTTCCCAGGTCGTCCCGTCAGTCCTGGCGTATGTAACATAGAGACCATCAAGGAGCTGACCATGGCATTGACCGGCAAGTCCTTATGCATCCAGCATATCAAGAGTTGCCGCTTCACCGCAGTAGCCTCTCCGGACATCTGCCCGGAGGTGGATGTTGAGATTACGGTCGTTCCTTCGCCTGAAGGCTATGCCGTTGCGGCAATCATCCGCGATGCCAAAGCGACCTATCTCGAACTGAAAGGAGAAATGACAGCATGACCCGAATCATTCTCAACATCTATCATTATTTCAAAGACCACAGGGTCGTCTATTGGGGCTCGTTGGTCGCCTTGTTCGCCTTCTTTGGCTATTTTGCCAGTCAGATTTACCTGGAAGAAGACCTGAACAAGCTAATGCCATCTTCCAAGAATCCAGATGGCACGACAAAGCTTGCCTTTGCGGATTTAAAGATCAAGGACAAGGTCTTCGTGCTCTTTCAAGGCAAGAAGGGTACGTCCACGGACCATATCGCTGCGGTCTGTGACGCGTTCGCCGATTCTCTACAAGCCGAAGATAAGGCACGTGGAAAAGGGCATCAGGAGATCGGGGATCTTTTCTACCAGTTGCCTGAGGATGCCCTATACGATGCGATCGACTATATGAGCAGCCATCTCCCTGCCTATGTCGATACCAGTGCCTATCGTCGCATCGACTCTCTGCTCACTGCCCCCCACATGCGAGCACAAATGCAACAAAACTACGATGACCTGCAAGGTGCTTTCGGGAATGAATTCCCGGAACTGATCCAGATGGACCCTATAGGAATGAGGAATATCCTGAAAGAGCAATATGGTTCTTTCCTACAGGGTGCATCCGGCAGTTACAAAACCATCGACGGGCATTTCTTTGTCCCCGACTCTACGGTCTGCGTCGCTTTCATAACGCCGAACTATGCTGCGACGAACACAGGGAAGGGTTCCGACCTCATCGTCATGCTAAACCAACAAATAAAGCAGTTCGCAAAAACGCATCCCGACATCCATATATCCTACAGTGGTACACCCGCCAACGGCTATGACAATGCGACCACCATCAAGAAGGACCTGGTCACCACCATCGGGGGATCTCTCCTCTTGGTGCTCATTTTCCTGATGCTGTGTTTCCGCAACTGGAACACAATACCTTTGTTAGTCCTGCCAGTGGCATTCGGAACGCTCTTCGGACTTGCGCTCATGTATTTCATCAAAGGACAATTTTCGCTCCTCGCCCTCGGTATAGGGGCGATCGTCTTAGGTGTTGCCATGAGCTATGTCCTCCATGTCATGACTCACTTCAAATATGTCAACGATCCAGAGAAGGTACTGCAGGATGAGACAAAACCTGTATTGTTAGGTTGTGTGACAACGGTGGGCTCCTTCATGGGACTGATCTTTATCCAAACAGATTTGCTCCGGGATTTCGGACTGTTTGCCACCTTTGCCATCATCGGCACAACCCTCTTTAGCCTGACCTATCTCCCCCAAATGCTCCATCCACAAAAGAACAGAGCAAACAGGAGAGCATTCGGTTGGGTTGACAAGATCAACAACTATCCGATTGACCGCAACAAGCCCTTGCTCATCATCCTATCACTTGCTATCATCATCTGCGTCTGTGCCTACTTCATCGGTGGCACGCAGTTTGACGCGGACATGCGCAACTTGGGATATGTCAACCCCAAGGTAAAAGCCTCGGAAAACTTGCTTCGGGAGAAAACTGCTACCGGTGACAAGACCTGGTATTTCGCCACGTCCGGAAAGACGATGGAAGAGGCAATCGGGCATTTCTCCTACATGCGTTCAGAATTGGATTCGCTGAAAAAAGCAGGTCTCGTCAAGAGCTATACGCATACCGACCAGATCTTTGTCCCCCGCAAGATACAGGAACAGCGCATCCTCGCTTGGAAACGCTTCTGGACACCAGACCGATTGGCGAAAGTCAGGCAGTTGATTGCGACCACTGCCCCTGCAGCAGGATTAGAGGCTGATGGCTTTGAGCCTTTCTTCGACTTGACACAGGGTACTTATCAACCAGACGAACTGTACAAGGCAGGCATTCTTCCCCCTGGCTATCTCTCCACACTGATGGAACAAGATGCCCATGGCGATTACCTCTGCTTTACTTCCGTCAGGTATCAGGAGGATTCTGTCGGCACACCAGCATCACGCTATCAGAAGATTTGCGATGCCATCGCCAATAAGCCGCATCAGATGGTGCTCGACACCTGGTATTATACCACCGACACCCTAAATAAGTTGAATGCCGATTTCAACGTGCTCCAATGGGTCTCCATGTTGTTTGTCCTCATGGTACTGTTCTTCAGTTTCCATGGTAATATCCGGTATACCATCTTAGGATTCATGCCTATCCTGCTCAGTTGGCTGGTTGTATTGGGGGCGATGGTGATCTTTGGATATAAGTTCAACCTGATCAACATCATTATCTCGACATTCATCTTTGGCATAGGTGTCGATTATAGTATCTTTGTGATGAGTGGGCTCATGGGCAGCCATGAGAATCCCAAGCTTTTGGGATACCATAAGACAGCAATATTCTTCAGTGCTGTCATCCTCATCGTGACCGTCGGATCCATGTTAGTTGCCAAGCACCCAGCCATCCAGTCCGTCGGGTTCTGTACCCTCGTAGGACTGGTCGCTGCGGTCATCATCTCCTATGTGATACAACCCGTATGTTTCAGATGGCTACAAAAGACAAAAGAAGAAAAGAGTCAACATCAGTAAAGAAGAACAATATGTACGATATCGTCATCATAGGCAGTGGATTAGGGGGCTTGGAGTGTGGGGTAATCCTCGCCAAGTCGGGAAGAAGTGTCCTTGTATTAGAAAGGGCGCATCATCCCGGAGGATGCATGCAGAGCTACAAGCGCCAAGGGCTGGCCTTTGACACAGGACTGCATTATGTTGGTGGACTGGCAGAAGGACAGTCGCTGAACAAGGTCTTCCGCTACTTAGGGCTGATGGACTTGCCTTGGAAAAGGCTGGACCAGGAGTTCGAGCATATCTCCATCTGTGGAGAAGACTTTACCTTAGAACAGGGATACGACCCGTTCGTAGAGTCCTTGTCGCAGCGGTTCCCCATGGAAAGGAAGGCGTTGGAAGCCTATGTCGGTATGCTCCAACATTCTGAACGCATGCAAAAGATGCCTCTCAATCCCATGGCTGACGAGAGAGCCTTTGACGCAGAGCTATTGGATGAAGGGGCTTATGACTACTTGCAGGAGACATTTCAAGACCAAAGGCTGATCAATGTTCTCAGTGCCGCATCCATGAAGATGGAACTCCGGAAGGAGAGTCTGCCACTCTTCAACTTCGTCCATGGCAATAGTGGGTTCATCGAGAGCAGTTGGCGACTGCAGGGTGATGGGTCACAATTAGTGAATCGACTGGTCGCTCAGATCCAAGCTTCAGGTGGGAAGGTGGTTTGTGATAGTGACGTTGAAGAGTTAGTGGAAGAAGACGGGCAGATCGTCAAGGCTAATTGCGCAAATGGAGAATCATACGAGGGCAAGGTCTTCATCACGGACATCCATCCCGCACAAGCCTGCAACCTCGTCCGAAACAGTCGGCGCATTCACAAGGCATATCTACGTCGCATCAACAGCTTAGAGAACACCTTTGGGATGTTTACGCTGTCATTGGTTTTGAAGCCCGGGCTCCTACCCTACTTCAATTATAACCAATATATCTATAGCACCCCAGACATTTGGTCGTTCTATGATGCACCTGAACCCGTCAGGGGGATTATGGTCAGTTGCCGTGTCCCGGAAGACGGAAGCCGATATGCGACACAGGTAGACATCATGACACCCATGCCGTGGAAGGAATGCGAGCTATGGACAAACACTTCCGTTGGGCATCGTGGCAACGCATACGAAGAAATGGTCTTGAGAAAGGCAGAGGAATGCCTCGCACTCGCAGCGCAAAAGATTCCCCGACTCAGCACGATGATCCAACAACAATATATCAGTACGCCTCTCACCTATAGGGATTATCTCAATGCCCCACAGGGAACGGCATTCGGGCTTCGCAAGGACTATCATCATTCCATGATGACTTTCCTTTCACCCATGACACCGGTGAGGAACCTGCTGATGACAGGACAAAACCTGATCCTACATGGGGTGCAGGGAGTGACGATGACCTCCTTGTTCACCTGTAACCGACTCTTAGACAAAGGACAAATATGGAATATTATTAAGGAATGAAAATATGAAAAGTGTATTCAAGGAAAACAAAAGATTTGTACTGGTACTCCTCATGGTGATGACCGTTTACTGTGGATTCGCCCAAAACCGGACAACCATGTCGGCCCATGTTACCAGGACCATCCACAAGGCGGTCGTCAAGAAAGATGCAGTTGACAATGGTAATTTCTATTTCCAAAAAGCAGACAAACTATGCCTGACCTTCAAGAATGGCAAGGATGCCTTTAAGATGAACGGAAAGACCTATACCATCGTGATGAAAGGTAGGAAATATGTGGCAAAAGGGGCTACGATCAACCTGTTTGCCTCACTCCAAAAAGCCTTGGTGGTAGCAGCTGAGGGCGGAGATCTGAACAGCCTGAAGAACCTCAGTGACACAAAGGTCAGCAAAAGTGGTCATCATACGACTGTCACGATCACTCCCGTTGCTGAGAATGCCAAGGCTGCCAAGCACCAGATGTTCACTTCTTTCATCATAGAAACAGAAGGAAAAGAGTTGAAGACCATCCGGATGAATGGTCGCGGCAACAGCTATACAGAATACGTGCTCTCTGGCAACGTCTATAACACGGCCGTACCTGCTAACGCATTCTAAAGAGTAGGAAAATCATTAATTTTTTAGAAAGTATGAAAAGATTACTGAGCTTGCTTCTCATAGCTCTGGTAGGGGTATGTTATGCCTATGGGCAGATCACAGGACAGGTCCTTGACAAGGACAGCCTGCCGGTCTCCATGGCAACTCTCTCCTACAAGGGGCACCATATCACCGTGATCAGCGATGCACAAGGGAAATTCTCCATAGCGCGCCATGAAGGGTGGTCGATCACCATCTCCGCCGTAGGCATGCGCACAAAGGTCATCAAGATCACTGCAGAAACACCAGCCAGAATGACCATCACCATGCGCGATGATCCCAAGAACTTGTCTGAGGTGGTGATCAAGAAGAAAAGGAAACGGGTGAGGTACTCCCGCAAGGATAACCCCGCCGTGGAACTGATGAGGCGCGTCATCGCTGCCAAGAAACGGACGGACCTGGAAAACCACGACTTCTACCAGTACGACAAGTACCAAAAGATGACCCTTGCCTTAGATGACATCAAGCCCGAGGACTTGGAGAGCGAAAAGATGAAGAAAAAGCCTTGGCTCCTCGACCAAATTGAGATAAGCAACTATAACCAAAAACTGGTCCTGCCTATCTCTGTAGACGAAACGGTCACGCAATATGTCTACCGCAAGAACCCAAAGGATGAGAAAAGCATTATCACGGGACAACAGACATCGGGCGTCAACCAGATTCTCCAAACTGGGGATATTCTCAATACCACCCTGAAGGAGGTGTTCCAGGACATCAACATCTACGACGATCACGTACGCCTGTTGCAATATCCCTTTCCCAGTCCCATCGGCAATACGGCCATCTCGTTCTACCGGTTCTATATCGACGACACGCTATACGTGGACAAGGACAAGTGTTACCATTTAGAGTTTATCCCGAACAACCAACAGGATTTCGGGTTCCGAGGGGAACTGTATGTCCTCGCCGACTCATCCCTGCACGTGAAGAGGTGCGTCATGACCATGCCCCATAAATCGGATGTCAACTATGTGGATGAAATCCATATCGACCAAGAATACACCCAACTCGACAACGGGGAATGGGTACTCAGCAAAGATGACATGTGGGCAGAGATCAAACTCGCCAATTTCTTCAAGAAACTGTTAGTCGTCAGGAACACAAGGCTCACAGACTATGCGTTCGACCCATTGCCCAAACGACTGTTCCGGGGCAAGGCTAAGATAACCCACGAGGCGGATGCCAGGATGAGAGACAAGGATTTCTGGAATAAATACCGTAGCGTGGAGATGACCAAAAGCGAATCGTCCATGAATACCTTTGTCAATAGGATGAAGGAATCCAAGAATTTCAAATGGGTACTCGTCGGATACCAGGCCATCCTCGAGAACTATATCGAGACAGGCGATGAAAAGCATCCCAGCAAATGGGACTGGGGACCCTTGAACGCATCGATCTCCCACAACTATGTAGATGGAACCCGACTGCGCCTGAGCGGCCGGACAACAGGTGCCTTGAGCAAGCATCTCTTCTTCAGTGGCTTCGGGGCGTATGGAACATCCTCCAAGAAACCCTATTACAGGACGGAGTTCACGTATGCTTTCAACAAAAAAGAGAATTCATCCTTTGAGTTCCCACAGCGTAATATCTCCTTCGAGAGCACCTATGACGTGATGTCCATGGCCGACCGTTACCTGCTGCATGACAAGGATAATGTCTTCGCGAATATCAAGTCGCAAAGCGTCAAGGACATGTATTTCTATAACCGACAAAAACTGTCCTATATCTATGAGACGGAATGGGGATTGAGCTTCAACACTTCATTGAAATGGGAGAGCAACCAACAGGCAGGGCAACTGCGCTTCATCCAACTCGCCGACAGCACGGGGCGCCCCAAGTTCCGTACCACGCAATGGCAAGTGGGATTCCGTATCTGCCCGGGACAAACCTTCATCAACACCAAGCAACGCCGTTGGCCCATCAACTTGGATAGCCCGGAGTTCACCATCGACCATATCATGGGCTTGAAGCACTTCATGGGTGGACAGTATACTTCCAACCAAACGAACCTGGGGCTCTACAAAAGGCAATGGTTGGGAAGCTGGGGATACATCGACGCACATATCAACCTCAGCGCGCAATGGAACCAAGTGCCTTATCCCTTGCTGATGATGCCTCCTACGAATATCTCCTATATCTCAGACGAGGAAACCTTCAGCATGCTGCGCAACCAGGAGTTTCTGATCGACAGGATGGCATTCTGGTCGGTGGCATGGGATCTCAATGGCAAATTGCTGAACAGGATCCCTTTGATCCATAAACTGAAATGGCGGGAGATCATCACCTTCAAGGGATTCTTCGGGAAGCTGACCGACCATAACAATCCTTTCCTGGAACAGAACAAGGACAGCAAGGTACTGTTTGCTTTCCCATCGGACACCTATATCATCGATTCCTCACGACCTTATATGGAACTCTCTGCCGGCGTGCATAACATCCTCAAGCTCTTTGGGGTGGAATGGGTGCACCGCATGAACTATAACGACCATGCACATACCCGGAAGAACGGGGTGCGCTTCGGGATCTGGCTGAGCTTCTAAGAACGGAAAAAAGATCCATCCATGAGCAATAAGGTAAAGAACATCTTCTTCCTCTTCGGACTGACCATGGTGATTGTCATGTTCATCACCTTCGATGTCAGCCTCAAGCAACTATGGGAGCATATTTGCCGTGCAGGCTACTGGCTGGTGGCAGCCATTGCCCTCTGGGGCGTGCTCTATGCCCTGAACTCCCTGTCTTGGAGAGCCATCCTCAAGGGCAGTGGTCCCTTGGGCGTGAGCTGGCCCACCCTCCTGAAGTTCACCATCTCTGGCTATGCGCTCAACTACACCACCCCATTCGGGATGCCGGGCGGTGAGGCTTACCGGGTAATGACACTTTCCAAATACGTGGGCGTGCAACGTGCCACCTCCTCTGTCGTGCTCTATATGATGATGCATATCTTCAGCCATTTCTGGTTCTGGGTGACCGCCATCATCACTTACCTCCTCTGCGCACTTGGCGGCGACCTGTCATTAGGCACTGCCATGCGTTGGGTGCTGTTCTTGGCTTCCCTGTTCTGCGCAGGAGGGATCTACTTGTTCATCCGGGGCTATCGCTACGGACTGGTCACCAAACTCATGCGAGGCATCTCCAAGATCCCAGGACTACGGAAATGGGGAACGGCATTCTACGCTGCTCATCAGGACGACCTGAAGAAGATAGACGAGCAGATAGCTGCCCTGCATAGCCAGAACCGCCGTTCATTCTTCATGAGTCTCGGACTGGAATACGGGGCAAGGATCCTGCAAAGCTTCGAGATTTTCTTTATGATGTTGCTCTTCGGGGTCGAGCCAGGAGTCACACAGGGGATGGGCGGTACGACGATGAACATAGGCGGTTATTTCCTGCTCTTCGTCCACTCCTTCCTGATCCTCGCCTTCACCTCCCTTTTCGCCAACCTCCTTGGCTTCCTACCCATGCAAATGGGTGGCAGAGAAGGCGGCTTCACCCTATCCACGACCCAATTAGGCATGACACCTGCCATCGGACTGTTCATCAGCATCATCAGCAGGGTGCGCGAGCTTACTTGGATCTGCATCGGGCTTCTTCTCATCAAAATACCCGATCCTAACCCAGACATGACATCAGAAACAATTCCTTCATACAATGAAAAAGCAAATGAATAAAAACGTACAATCCACTTACAAGTCCAACGACACCGAGGAATGGCTCGACAAAGTCTTCAACCGCCCGATCGGATACCTCTGGGCCAAATTCTTTGAACGCTTAGGCGTCCATCCCAACACGGTCACTGTGTTCTCCATGATTATCGGAGCCTCATCGGCATATTTCTTCGCACAAGGCTCTTATTTTACCGAGGGCGGTCATGGACTGCTCATGAACATCATTGCCATCCTTCTGCTAATGTGGGCCAACTTCTATGACAGCGCAGATGGACAGTTAGCTCGGATGACAGGCAAGAAGACTCGCCTGGGCAGAATCCTCGACGGTGCCTCCTCCGATATCTGGTTCATCCCCATCTACTGCGGACTGGTCTATCGGTTCTATTGTCATCACGACTTAGTCTTCCAGACACTGCACATCTCCGACACCCCCACCCACGCCTTGACCGCTGCCCTCCTCTTGTTCGTCATCGCCTTGTATTCCGGCTTTGGGTGCCATGCACGCCAGTGTGGGATTGCCGATTACTACCGACAGATCCACCTGTTCTTCCTGAAAGGAGAGGCTGGCAGTGAATTAGACAACTCCACCCAACAGCAACAGATCTACGACCAGACACCGTGGAAAGGCAACTTCCTTTGGAAAGCGTTCCTGAAGACATACATCAACTACACGAGAAACCAGGAAAGGCAGACGCCACAATTCCAACAACTCATCCATGCCCTCCGCCACCGTTATGGGGCAACGGAGAATATCCCACAGCAGTTCCGGGACGAATTCAGAAGACGGTCACTCCCTTTCATGAAATGGACCAACATCCTGACGTTCAACACACGCGCCATTGCCCTCTACCTTTGTGCGCTCCTCGACCTCCCCTGGCTCTATTTCCTCTTCGAGATCATCTGCATGGGAGCCCTCTGCAAGTGGATGCGACATCGGCACGAGAAGATGTGCAAGGAATTTATGTCAATTGCATAAAAATCAAATAAAATCGCCCAAAATATGCAGAAAACGACCTTGCAGTTGTGGTTTCATGACAAAAAACATTATCTTTGTAGCCAACATGAGTGTAGACCGTGGCTCAGCCACTCACAAACAATAACCCATATCATGTCTGCAAGAATGAAAGAACTGGGCATGACACAGAAGAGTAATGTTGCTCGAACCTATAAAGAAGAAAAACGTTATGGCTGATAAAGACAATATACCACAGTTTGTTAGCAACGATTCTTTCATGGCAGACAAGAACTATGTGAAGTGGTTGTCTGACTTGAAAAAGCGTATTCGCATAGCACAAGTAAAAGCTGCAATCAATGTGAATGTGGAAATGCTCAAACTCTATTGGAGTTTGGGAGAAGACATTTGCAATAAGCAAAAGCTGTACAAGTGGGGATCTAACTTTATGAAAAGATTGAGCCTTGATTTACGTGCTGAATTTCCTGATACAGAAGGACTTTCGTTTGTCAACTTGTATTATATAAAGCGTTGGTACACATTTTATTCTTCACACTCTGATATTTTTTACCAGCTTGGTAAAAAAATGGCACAGGTGGAAAATTCTGTATTACCAATGCCAGAAATACTACAGTTCGTCCCTTGGCGACATCAAACGGTTATAGTGTCGAAGTGTAACACCATACAAGCTGCATTGTTCTATCTCAACAAAGTGATAGAGGGTAACATGAGCCGTGCTGAATTGGAACACGCCATTGAAGCAAAGCTTTATGAGCATACAGGCAAGGCATTGAATAATTTTGCCGTAACATTGCCACAACCACAAAATGCGCTGGCAAGCGAAATGATAAAAGATCCCTACAAGCTCGACTTCATCAGCATGAAAGGTAAGTTTGACGAGCGGGACTTGGAAAACAAATTGGCGCAAAATATCACTCGTTTCCTATTGGAGCTTGGCAAGGGCTTCGCTTACGTCGGTAGACAAATGGAAATTGAAACGCCCAGTGGTAAGTCTTATTTCCCTGACATGGTGTTCTACCATACTCGGTTGAAGTGCTACGTGGTTATCGAGCTAAAAGTTGTCGACTTTATGCCAGAGTATATTGGTAAACTAAACTTCTATGTTTCTGCCGCTGACGAACTTCTAAGAGGTGATGGCGACAATCCAAGTGTAGGCATACTCCTATGCAAAGACAAGGATTCATCGGTCGTAGAATGGTCTCTTCGTGGCATCACAACTCCTTTGGGCGTGGCAAGTTATCAGCTTCAAGAGGTCTACGACAGAACTATGCTTGAAATGAAGCAGCAATCATCAGAAGAGAATGAGAAATAATTGGGCAATAAGCTGTTGTCCATAAGGACGAATGGCATTCATCGTATAGGACATGATGCTATTCCACTCCTAAATTCCTATGTCTCATGATGATTAACGTTTGGCTGCGCCCCATCTTATTAGAGATGCTCGTATTGGCAAGAGATTTTCTTGCTTTCAGATCCGAAGTCATTTTAATTGTCTCAACATGTCAAAGAACGATGCGCTGGGAGGTAACCTTTCGTGCCCTGTAAGGTAACCTTTCACAAGGCAGGAGATAACCTTTTTCAAGACAGGAGATGACCTCGTGCAGGACAGGTGATCACGGCACTTGCGGGCAAGCACGAAAGAC
>ONBG01000007.1 GCA_900316015.1 uncultured Prevotella sp.
CTATGTCGAGGGCTTCAAGGAGAAACTTGCCGAGGCAAAGACCAAGGAGGGATTCTATGAATACACGTTCTATCTCGTCTTCTCCATGCTCAACGTCTATGTCCGCACGCAGGTAAAGGTGGCGGGCGGTCGTGTGGATATGGTCATCTTCATGCCCGACACCATCTACGTGATGGAACTGAAGGTGGGCGACACGGCACGTCATGCCCTCGAACAGATCGATGTCCGCGGCTATGCCAAGCCTTATCTCTCTGACGGGCGACGGGTGATGAAGGTCGGCATTCGCTTCGATGCTGATAAACATACCGTGGATGAATGGGTGGTGGAATGCTTATAAAATCCATTAAAGCACGTATTACGCTAAATTCTCGAGAGAATTTATTTTAAGACTTATGCTTTTGCTGTGCGAAACATCCACAATTGGATCAAATTCTCGAGAGAATTTTGTAGAATAGGTATTTTCATGTCAACCTCTTGTCAACCTTTGTCAACCTCAAAACAGGTTGCAAGCCCGATAAACACTGGGTTTTGACAACCTGTCAACCTATTTGCAAAAAAAAGTCCAGTATGAAAAGAGGATGCATCATCAATGAAGTGATACATCCTCTTTTTTCAATGAATATTATCTTATCGTCCTTATTTCGCGTTCTCTGGATCAAAGATGGTCGTGCGGACTTCGGTAACGGACAGTTTTGTCAGGGCGACCCAATTGCTTCCTGATGTAGAGGAATCGATGCGGAGCCATAAGTAGCGGAAAGGTGTCACACTGACAATGTGAGGCGATTCGTAAGAAGCACCTTTTGTGCCAGGAAGCCCGGAAAGGACTGTCAGCTCTGTGGCACTGCCTAAGGCATCCAAAGACTGGTTGAACTCATCGCTTCCGAATACCGTAATCTGATTGGGGTTGTCCTTGTTGTTGTGGTTACGGCAGACATAATTGAACATCACGCCGCTCACTTCTTTCTTCAGGTCTACTACGATGTAGTGGGGGAAGGGAGAAGGACTTGACCAGCTCATGTGGAAATAGCTGTTGCTATTCCCATCGACAAGGTTCTTGATCGGTCCTTCACTGCTCTCCTGGTCATCCGTCCACAGGTCATTGCCAGTCAGGGCGATAGCCTCGCCTAAGCCAGCGTCCTTCACTGTTGCGGGCACTGCTCCTGCCTGTGCGCTCACCGTGAATGGGGTGGTCTCCCCGCCGTCACGGCTGACCCCAGAGAACTGGAAATCGATCTTGCCATACTTTGCATACAGCCCATCGATGACGAGGGAGTCGGCGTAGGAACTGGCATTCTTAACAACTACCCCCTTGGCAGGGTCGTTGTATTTCACCTTGATATAATAGTAGTCAGGATTGGTAGGCTTCGTCCAATGGAAGACGATCTCGCCAGGCTTGGCTACGGAAGTCACCGCGTTCTGGTCGATCATCACGCTGGGGATGGTCTTGTCATCGTCTGAGCATGAGCTGAAGCCGGCAAGCACGGTAGCTGCCAATAAACTCACGATTATCTTTTTCATTTCTTCTTGCATTAATATTAATACCCAGGGTTCTGAACAATGTGCGTATTCCTGTTGATGTCGCTTGTAGGAATAGGCATGAGATAGTTGGCTGGCGATGTGAACTTACGCTCGAAGATCACCTCTGTCGGGTGGGCGAACTCCTCGATGGTAGTAGCATCGATGTTCATGCCCTGTGCCTTGACATTGAAATATTTATCGGCCAGGAGCCAACGGCGCATGTCCCAGAAGTTCTGGTTCTCCAAGTACATCTCGTTCATACGCTCATTGCGTACGATTTCACGCAAGCCTTCCTTTGTGTTGGGCTTGTTGGGATTGGTAGAATAGTTTGCCCAGGCATCTTCTACATCGGGGATGCCGGCACGCTCGCGCACCTTGTTCAGGTATTCACGGGCGGTAGCCAGGTCACCGGTTTCCACGCAGCACTCTGCATAGCCCAGGTAGAGATCCGACAGTCGGATGAGAGGCCATGGAATCTGCTGTGCCACGGAGTTGGTCTTGGACTTGGAGATCTCCGGTCGGCTGAACTTCTTGTTCAAGAAGCCCGTAGGAGCATAGTTGTTGTTGCGCTTGGTGTTCTCATTCTCACCGCGGCTGCAGTTCTGCCCAAGAACGAAGCCACAGATGAGCTCACCGTGGTGGGAGTCTGACATGGCTTTATAGTCAGGATCACTGCTGTAAGCACCGTTATTGCTGGCACTCAGGATCTCGAAGTAGCCATCCTGGAAAGCCACCCATGCATAGTAGCGGGGCTCTCTGTCCAGATTGAACTTCATCGTGCGGCGTCCGGGATAAGCCTCATCTTTATGGCTGTCATCCACGGTTACCAGATTCCAGCGGTTCGCATAGTCAAAGGTTTTGTCCTCTGAGATGGGCAAACCGTTCTTTGTATAGAAACGGTCCAGCATGGCCAGTGTCGGGGAGATACCGTTCCATGCATAACTTACGCCTTCGCGACGTGGCAGTGTCTTGTGCTGCAGGCCATAAGCTCCCTCACTTCTGGAGTCAGCCCAGATTACTTCGCAATTGCTTCCTGCCGTCTCGTTCTCCATCGAGTAGTCCAGGATAGTATAGCGCAGGGCGCGGACATGCGGATCGGCAGGATAACCGTTGGTGGAGATGCGGCAGTCGGGACGGTCGTAGAGACGGTATCCGGCAGCCTCCGCAGCGGCGATCGCCTCCTTGTAGGCATCGCGTGCCTTCACCCATTTGTTGGCATCATAGGTGGTAGGCATCAGCTGATTGCCCTCGTGATCCTTGAAGTCGGCATAGAAAGCACTGTTCCCGTTGAACAAGGGTGATGCCGCATACAGCAAGGTCTTGGCCTTCATGGCCTTAGCTGCCACGCTGGTAGCCAGTCCAAACTCACTGCTCTGTGTCCCGGTCCGGGTGGCAGGCAACCCTGGGACAGCCTCATCAAACATCTTACAGATGGTGTCTATACATTGGTCGTAAGGAGTCCTTGGCAAGTAGTTGTCTGGATTTGTCATGGGGTCTGGCTTTTCGCTTACCAAGATGATAGGACCGTAGCAGCGGGTCAGCAGGAAGTCGTAATAGCCAATCAGGAATTTAACCTGTGCCTTATAGTCGTTACGGTCCTTGTCCTCTAGTCCGGTAAAGGTACCTGCTTTGTTGAGTTCTTCAAGGAAGCTGTAGCACTGACGAATGCCCTGATACAATGTGTTCCAGTAGGAGATAACCGGGTTAGATGCCGTGTAGTTTCCTTTGGGGAAGGCGGCAAACGTCTCATGTTCAAAAGCAGTTACTACCTCATCTCCTGTCAGGAGGTCAAGCGATCCTGGACCGCTGTTGGGCTGCGGCAGATAGCCATAACAGGAATACAGATAATTGATGGCTGCCTGACGGTCTTTTGTCATATCTGATCCGGTAGCTGTCTCCTTAGGAATCACGTCCAGATAGTCACATGAAGACAAGGTGAATCCTCCCAGGAGCAGGCAGCCTATAATGATTTGATGGAATCGTTTCATAATATATTGCTTTTAGTTGATTGAAATTTGAAGACCTACATTGACCGTCATCTGTGTCGGGTACTTGCTGGTGTAGTTGCCACCGCCCATCTCTGGGTCCCATTTCTTGAAAGGTGAGAAGGTGAGCAAGTTGGTACCGTTCACGTAGAAGCGGAAGTTCTTGTAGGAATAACCAATCTCGGCATTCTTTAACTTCAGGAACCGTCCGTTGCGCAGCCAGTAAGTGGAAGTCGCCGTATTGTTATTGTTATAGTTGTCTGTCAGGCGTGGATACTTGGCGTTCGGGTCCTGGTTATTAGGACTCCAGTGGTCCTCGTCTACGAACTTCAGCACACCACGACGGTAGGAAGCTCCGAAGGGCTGGATATCGCTCAGCACCAGAGCCACGTTGCCACGACCTTGGAAGAATACGGAAAAGTCCCAGTTCTTATAAGCTACGGAAGGTCCGAAGCCGTAGATGAGCTTAGGTATAGACGTACCTATTGGCACGCGGTCGTCACTGGTAATCTTGCCGTCATAGTTTCCGTCGTTGTCGGGCTGGTCCACATACTTCACATCACCGGGAGCAATGGCGATATTGCCCAGGGTTGACTTAGGGCTGTTGGCAATGTCTGCATCGTCAATATACAGGCCGTCGGCGATATAGCCCCACACGGTCTTTACGTTCTTGCCCTTCATCTTCATAGCCTCACGTGTGCCCGGAGCCTCGTCGTAGACAGTCACCTTGTTGTTGTTCCAAGTCAGGGTCCCTTGGAACTGGATGGAGAGGTCCTTGTTGATGACCTTGTTATAGCTGACGGCTAAGTCAACGCCATGGTTCACCACCTCAGCCAGGTTTCCGTAGATCTTGGTGTCGGCTGTTCCTAAGTAGTTAGGAATGGACAGCTTCTGCTGGAAGATGTCGGAACGGCACTCACGGAACCAGTCAAAGGTGATGCTCAGGTCATGGAAGAGCTGCAGGTCGAAACCTAAGTCGAGCTTGTGGCCCACCTCCCATGTGATGTTGTTGTTCTGCAGGCGGTTCCATCCCGGACCGGAATAGCTGACAAAGTTGCCCGGAATACCAGTGGTGAACGAGCCCTTTCCTGTCAGTGCCACATCCTCACGATAAATGAAGCGGGCACCGCCGTATTGGTCGTTACCTACTAAGCCGTAAGTACCGCGCAGCTTCAAATTGGAGATGACATCCTTGATCGGATCCCAGAACTTTTCCTCGCTGATCACGTAGCCCACGCCTATGGATGGGAAGAAGCCCCATCGGTGACCGGAGGCAAATTGCTCGGAACCGTTGTAACCTGCATTGAACTCCAGGAGGTAGCGGTGCAGGTAGTCGTAGGTGGCACGGGCTGCAAAACCCATCTTGCGCTGTGGCAGAGATCCCAGCACATTGGTAGTGTAGAGGTTGCTGCTGTAGCTGTTGATGTTCCAGAGCAGCATAGCCGACACGGTATGGTTTCCGAAGGTACGGTTGTAGTCGAAGTAGGCTTGCGCATAGTAGCGGCGGTCACCGAAGTTCTCTCCAGAGTTGGTCAGTGTAGGCTTGGTGGGGTCGCCCACGGGAGAGGTCTCATAGCTGTAGGTACCATCGTCGTTTTTGGTATAGTTCTCCAACTGATACTGGTTGTAGCCCATGGTACGGTAGGTAGCACTCTTCGACCAGTTCTTAAAGGAGAACATGGCGTGGAAGCCCAGTCCCTTCGTGATGAAGTCGAGCTTCTGGTCGAAGTTCAAGTTTGCCGTGATGGTGCTGGCGAAGGAGTCCTGGTAGCCGCTCACCAGTCGTGCCATCGGGTTATAGTTGCCGCCGTTGGCCAGGGCTCTGAAGCCCCAGTGCACCCATTCGTCGCCGTTGGGGTTCTCATAGTATATCGGGAAAAGCACCGGGTTGGCGTTCACCACCTGGGCGTAGATATCATTCATACTTCCCGAGATACTGTTGCTGGTATTGCTGCCGGCCAGCGGTCCGTGCATGTCGTCGAGTCCAGCATAGAGGTGCAGCGAAATCTTTGATGATTTCGTCATGTTGAAGTCGATGTTGTTTTGGAAAGCGTAACGGGTATAGTTGATGTTGTTGTTATAGGAGAAGAACTCCTTGCTACGGTTGCGTATCATACCCGTCTCATGGCTAACGTTCAGGTTCATGAAGTAAACGATCTTACGTGTACCTCCACGGATGTTCATGTTGGCTTTCTGGTTAAAGGCAGCGTTCTTGAAGATCTCATCGTACCAGTTCACATCAGGGAATACATAGGGGTTCGCGTGGTTGCGTGTAGCCTCGATTTGCTCCTGCGTGTACAGTGTAGAGCCCGTTCCCTCATTCTGGACAGCCTCGTTGAAGAGTTCCATGAAGCGTGCTCCGTCAACGAACTTCGGCTTGGACGTAGGCATGGTGATGTTGCCCTCCACGCGGAAAGTGATCTTTGGCTTTTCCAGGTCCTGACCGCTCTTGGTGGTGATGATGAGCACGCCGTTGGCACCACGGGTACCGTACATGGCGGTGGCAGAGGCATCCTTTAGGATGGAGAAGCTCTCAATGACATCTGGGTCGAGGTGGTTCAAATCGTCCTGTGAGATTTCCATCCCGTCCATCACGATCAGAGGCGATGTGGCACCGCTGATGGTAGAGATACCGCGGATGTAGAAGTTGGCACCGTTAGAGCCCGGCATACCGCTGCTCTGCGTGGCGATGACACCTGACAGTCGACCGGCGAAAGCCGTAGAGATATTGGCGCCAGGTACGCGTAGGTTTTCAGGCTTTACCTGTTGGATGGAGCCCACGACGGTCTCCTTTTTCTGCGTGGCACCGAAAGCGGTGACCACGACGTCGTTCAGTGTTTTCGTGTCTTCTTTCATCGTGACGGAAAGAATTTTCTTGCCCTTGATGGCTACTTCTTTCTTCTGGTACCCGATGTAAGTGAACACGAGCACGTCATCGGTGTTGGACACGTTAATGGAGAATTGACCGTTCACGTCCGTAACGGCCCCAGTTCTTGGATTGTCCTTTACGACGATGCTGGCACCGATGATGGGTTGACCACTCTCGTCAAGCACGACACCTGTTACGGTGTGCTTGGGCTGTGCGCTTTGTGGGGAATTGCTGCCGACGGTTGCCAATTCCGTCTCCTGTCGGGTATTCCCGGCAGGTGCGAGCGGATAAGCTGCAAAGGTCGTAAGCGGCAAGCACAGGGCGAAGACAAGGCTCGCCCCCCCCAGTTTACTCATGCGTTTTTGCATACTTTTGTTTATTATTAATTGTTAGTATAGGTGTTGCTTTAAATTATTTTTGCAAAGTTATAACAATAATTTATTTAAAACAAATAAACGAACCAAAAAAGATGTTTTTATATGGAAAATATCCCCATTAAAGGCGAAATTGATGAGTTTAAGCGTATAAATGACCTTATCTGTGATTAGAGATAGATGAGGGTTACCTTAGCGGAAGGATATTTTGCCTTGGGTATCGCCACCATTGTGCTTTCCTTTAAGCGTCGTTGTTGGGGATCTTTCCTCATCGAAGAATCCTCGGAAAATGTGCGAAAAGTATTCTGTTGATGCAGGGGGTCAATCTTGCTTTTTACGCAGTTGGTGGGGAAAATAAAGGGTTATGTCTATCAGAAGGAGTCCTGTTTGACCCGGAGAAATGTTAAAAATGGGCGCATGAATGTAAATTATCCGTATAATTATTTTGATTAATAATACTTTTTAGTAATTTTGCGCCCGATTTGACATGTATACCTCGCTATTCCTGTGCCTATGTCGGGATGACATGAGGTGATGTAAGATCAAACAGTAGAGACTGTTTGCTGCAGTTCGCAGCGTGACAATCTATTCATTACTGATATTAATAAAAACTTAATTTTTAAAGAAATGATTCAATTCATGAAGACGGGGCTGCGGCTTTTTGCGCTTTGTGCCACCTTGCTCGCGTCTTTAACTGTTAAGGCGCAGATTTCAAAAAGTTGGCATTATTATACCAATGAAGGCGTTGAAACCCAGTGGGGGGGGCAAGGCTGTGCCTATGGCTTGTCCTTCCAGGACAACAATGATGGCGTAAATACCATTACCGTCTATGGCTACACCAAGGGGGCGGACGCTAATGTGAATACCAACATCCATCTCGTGATCCCTGAGAAGGTGGTTGAGAACGGTGTCACTTACACAGTGACACGCATTGACAATGAGACGACAGCGGAGGATAAGGGTGTCTTTGCCTCCACATACGACATTCAGTCGGTGATCGTCCCCAACACCGTCACCACGATCGGTGCCGATGCCTTCTGGTCGTGCGCAGGCCTTCAGGAGATCTCTTTGGGCAACAGCGTGACTACCATCGGCGACAATGCCTTCCAATATTGTGCGGCTCTGCGCAGCATTTCCTTGCCCAATACGCTTACTTCCGTAGGTAACCACTTCCTCTGCCATTGCAACAAGATCGAGGCATTGGTCATTCCTGAAAATCTGGTGACCATCGGCAACTACTTCCTGCATGGATGCGAAAGTCTGCGTGATGTCTACCTTATGGGCAGCAACTATCGCTCTTTGGGCCAATATCCTTTCTGTTCACAGGCACAGCAGCATGACCAGCAAGTCCACGACTGCACTTTCTGGGTGGAAAGCGAGGCGATCTATCATTCTAACTACGAAAACTATGGCAACTGGCACAACGCGGACGCTTCCTTTACCGGCTCCTACGACGCCTCTTGCGACGGCACCTATACCAACCAAGGCAATCATTATGCATGGAAGGGAAAGGATGAGAAACCGTTAGACCCCATTTTCTATCCCTATAAGCCGAAGTGGACGACGGCTTGCTTCCCTACCGACGTGGACGTAAAAGCAGAGTTTGGTGATGGGGCTAAGGCGGCTATCCTCACCAGTGCAGAGTACGACAAGAAAGCTTCCGATACCGATCCAGACCAAGCAAACTTCTATCATCTCTACTTCGAACTCGTGGAACCGGATGCAAATGGTCGCGTCATTATGAAGGCCAACACTCCCTATCTCTTGCAAGCTGACCCGAAGAATAGCGGCTCTGCCTATATCGTGAAGGTATCAGAAGAGGATAAGACCCGTACGGATGAGCAGAATTCCATCAAGGTAGACATCAAAAATGACTCTGATGATCCTTCGGCAGAAAAGACAGAGGTGCGCATGCTCGGCACGTATGCTGAGAACGGCTATCATCTTGGTAAAGGTGAGTTCTTCTTTTCCAATCCGGATCCTACGGATGGAGGTGACTATAACCAAAACATGAAGTTCTACAAGAAGGGTTCCTACGACCGCGTGATCCCAACCTATCGTTGCTACTGGCAGATCATCAAGGATGGAACGCAGGACGTGAAGGCAAAATTAGGAATTTCCTTCGATGACAATGAGACTACGACGGGCATTCAGATAACGAAGAGAAACCAGCAACCAAAGGATCACCGTGTCTATAACTTGCAGGGACAATGCTTCGGAGTAAGACCTCTTTCCGAACTGCCTGCTGGCATTTATATTGTGAATGGTAAAAAGATCATTAAACACTAAAAAGCAGTAAGTCATGAATCAATTGAAAAGACCCTATGTTGCCCCACTGTTGTCGGTACTGATGTTAGAAGAAATCAAACCGCTCTGTGGTAGTCCGAACAAGTCGGCTGGCACCATTGGTGGAAATGGCTCACAGACAAGTGCAGGTGCCGAGCATGCCAGTTATGGCGGCACGGATCCTGGCACGGATGCCTCCGTGGATGCAAAGCCTTGGGGCGGCTCAGATTGGGATGAATGGGAATAAAGGAATACAAGGACAAGCCTTGGTGAAAGGCTAATGTGAAATAGGGAAAGGTCAGGTGACGAGGCTACTCGTCCTTGACCTTTTCTATTTGAAAGACATTGATCACGTCTACGTCAGGACAGCAGAAGCAAATGAAATCCTTTTCCTTGCTGGGCAGTTGACCGCCGTATCGGAGAATGTCAACATAAGGGAAAGCAACATGTTGCGCCATGGGACAGAGGGAGCCTCGCTCCGTATCCCAGTCCCAGGAATCCCCGATCTGATGTCCATGGTGGCATCCCCTGGGACCTTTCTTGTCGACTAATGAAATCTTTATTTTAGGTTTTCTCATGGTCATGCTTGCTTTTGAGGGTTCTTGTATACTTCTTTGTATAGCAGTCGGCAGAGCTCCGTTCCTGTCTTTGTCCTGAAAATATTCTTCAGGGCAGCCTCAATGCCGTGTTCGGATATGCTATCCTCGTAAAGGTTGACAAGAAAGTCCGCTTCCACTAAGATCTGGTAGTCCATCCCCTGGATATCCTTATAGGTATGGTGGTGCGCGATCAGAAAGCAGATCCGGTCGATGTCCTGACCTTCAAATCCCAGGTCGGAGAGCAACTCTCGTGCCGGTGCCGGTCCCATTTTCTCCTGCAGCTTGCCGTCGCTGCTGCCGTATGCCGCTTCCGCAGGATGGATACCGATATCGTGCAAGATAGCCGTGCACTCCAAGATCATTTGCGTATGCTCATCCAATTGTTCCCTTCTGCCGATCAACTGGGCAAAGCGGTGCACCTTCAGGAAATGGTGGATGCGCATCGGATCCCCCTTATCAAACTCAATCATCCGGAGCGTCAGCTCGTCGGTCATCTCTTTCGTGTTCATTTGCGTTTGTATTTATCGCCTGCGAAGATATGAAAAAATCGCGAGTCCTGCAACTTCTTACCCTTTTTTCTTGTCGGATGGACAGTCAGAGATTAGTAGGTAAACGAAAGCAATCCACCCCGGCATCGCGTTGTGCCGGGGTGGACATGATGGCAGGGCACCCTTGAGCTAAGGCTTAAAGGCATCCATGATATGTGTTGGTCGTCCGTTGCGGAACGCCCCGAGCTTGTATCCTCCGTCTATTTCTGGAGCCCAATAGAAGATGCCATGGCAGTGCCCGTTTGTCTCTGTGCGCAGGGCATGGATGAAGTCCTTGAGGAACCGATAACCTTTGTCAGGATAGTCGGCATCATATCCAGTCTCCACGACCATGCATTCCTTTCCCCATTTCTTGAAGATCCCGTTGATGTTGGCCACGCAGTCGATGATCGTATGCTCGTCCTTAAACTCCAGTTTCTGTCTCTGGTCCCAATAAGGATAGCTGCTTAATCCCACCCAATCATAGTGAACGTGATGGATTTCGAAAGCATTCAGCAAGATGTTATAGCGTTTTGGGTCAACGCCCCCATCTATATGGATAATGGTCTTTGCTTGAGGGTAGACGCTTTTGGCAGCTTGGCATCCCGCCTCCGTGAGCCCGCAATAGTTTTCTATTTGTGTCTCGGCACGCCCCATTTCCCAGAGCATGCCATGCGTGGTCTCATTTCCGATTTCTATCCATCTGACATCAATGCCTTTCGCTTTGAAGAGCGTCAGCACATCCCGCGTATGGTTGGCAACAGCCTCTTTCATCTCCCGGTAGTTGTAGTTCTTCCAAGCCTCGGGGATTGTCTGGCTCCCAGGGTCTGCCCAAGTGTCGCTGTAATGGAAACTGATCATCACGGGCATGCCTAATTTCTTTGCCCTGAGTGCAAGTACGAGCTGGTCCTCTTTTGAGCACCATCCATTCTTGGGGTTCACCCAGATTCGCAATCTGATGGCATTGAGACCGTAATTTTTCATCAATGCCACTTCCTCACATTCTTTTCCCTGTGCGTCATAGAGCTTGTGCCCCATCTTCTCGTTCATGGTTGCGCCAGCTACATCTGCGCCGAGCCAAAAGGGCTCTCCGCCCAAAGCCTGCATAACAGATGCCAGGCAGAGAGTACCTCCCATCAACAATCTACTTAAAAGATACCTAAATTTCTTCATAAGCTATTCATTTTTGATTGGACCATCGTAATTGTCGCGTGTATAGTATTGCGTAAGCTTGTATCCACTCTGTTTTGCCTGTTGAACGGCATAATTGGGGAGTGGGAAATACTCGCTGGAAGGCTCGCGCCCCAAGGCTTTCATGTCGGAATAATACCTGCCGAACCTGATCATGTCTACTTTCCTGCATCCTTCGTAGAAGAGTTCGTGACCACGTTCCATGTAAATCGCGTCTAAGAACGCATCCACAGAAGCTGTCTTGTCAGGGGCAAGGTCGGCGAGTCCTGCACGATGACGCACCTCATTTACACATTTGATGGCATTTTGTGAGACCGCTTTGTGAGCCCTCACGTCAGCTTCCGCATACATGAGCAAGGCATCTGCCCAGCGTGCCAGTGGAATATCGGTGCCTTGGAAGGATGTAGCCGTTTCTATGGGATACTTATTGATGATGAATCCATCCCATCGGTTCCCTATTTCCTTCTCTGTGATCCATCCATATTTCGAGCTATAGTACCTGGTCAGAATCGTTTCAACTCGTTTGTCGCCCGGCTCGAAAGAGTCGTAGAAAGCTTTGGAGATATTGAATACCATGCCCCATCCGCCCCCTTGGTTGACAAATGGAGTGGGATTTCTCTGGTCATCGTATTTTGCAGCGTCAGGTGGGATAGCATACCAAGAGAAAGGATTGAAGTTTCCCTCTGATCCTGATCCTGTGGCCGTATTGCTGCATGAAACAGCCATGATCGTCTCGCTGTTGAACTTATGTGCGATCTTAAATTGCTCGGCATAAGGATTTTTTCCCTCAGTATAGAGGCTATAGTTGCCTTTGAACTGGCTGAAGATATCGTAAGCCTTTTGATAATATCCATCCATGTGGTACCCCTCATTGAGATAATGTCGCATCAAGCAGAACCTGGCGTAGTCGGCTGTATAGCGCCCTTTTTCTTTCTGCGTTTCAGCCACATGCGACGCGGCAAATTCCAAGTCGTCGGTAATATACTTCGTCATGACATTGAGATCTGGTCGTTCTAAGTGAGCTTCATTGATGGTATCGCCGAGGAGCGTAGCGTCGACGATCACGGGGACTGGTCCAAAGAGGTTGAGCAAATAGTACATCATCATGCCTCGGCAGAGATGTGCCTCGCCTAAGAACTCCTGTTTCTTTTCTTCTGGCAGGACTTTTGGGTCGGCTTTCTCCAATTGTTCAATGATCTTCGTAAATCGACTCACCTCTCTGACCTTCTCGAAATGTTGAGGAGCCCCAACGGAAGCTCTACCCAGGTATTTCATGTCATCAAACTGCGCTTCTCCTAAGGTCGTCCATAGCCATCCCCAAGATCCGATCTTCCATCCCACGCTTTCGTCACTTGTGGTGTCGAAGCAACGGTGCAGTCCGCCTTCGGAAACATAGAAATTATGTTGCTGCGATGAGAAATTATAGCTCCAGTTAACCGAGAACGGGACATAGCAGTCCATGAGATAACTTTCATAATCACTGGCTGTCGCAGGGAAATTGGTCGTAGACAGCTTACCATATATTTTCGCATCGAAATCATTCTCGCATCCAGAAAGGATCAACCCAATGATGCAAGATAGCCATGCGATCGTTAATATGCTTTTATGTTTCATAAGATATAAATTTACATGTGATGGGACGATTAGAATTGTACTTTCATGCCAAACGAGAAGGTCCTTGTCATCGGGTATTCTGCCTTTCCACCCTTATAGTTCCCACCAGTCCTTACTTCAGGGTCGAAGGTGTCGAAGCTGGTGATCGTAATGGGGTTCAAGGCATCCACATAGAGCCTGATGCTGTTTACATATTGATGGAGCACGCCCAAAGTTTTTGCGTTAAAGGTGTACCCTAAGGTAATGTTGCGCACGCGTAGGAAACTTGCATCCTGATAAAAGACATCCGTCCCGCAGCTACCCGGCAGAGAGACATTGCTTAGCCTAAAGGCAATACCGGGCAGGTCGCCATCGGCACGGTTTTGGGAGTTATAAGCCCGCTCGATAATGGCACCTTGGTTAGTTGTTTGGTTGGCGAGCTCGCGTCCGTCAGACCAGTCATAGGCATAGTTATATTTCTTTAGCCCGAGCTGTGAATAGACGAAAATGTCCAGGTCCCAGTTCTTGTAAGTAAAGGTATTGCCGAGTCCCCAATAGAGTTTAGGCAGCACATTGACCTGATCGATGTCTTTGATGGTGATGGTCCCGTCATGGTCCCGGTCTTTGATCACAGGGCATCCAGGATATCGGAAGCCTTCGGGTTGGGAGTCAGGGCAGTTGCTCATATCGGTCTTTATGATACCGTCCGTACGATAGAAATAGAGAGCGTTCACAGGTTCATCCTTGCGTTGTTGGTATTCATTGTAGTCGTAATTGGGGAAACGCTCTTTCCAGATAGCATTGTAATGGGACAACGTAAGCGTGCTGGTCCATTTAAAGTCGGAAGTGATGATGTTCGTGGTATTGAGCGTTGCGTCCCAGCCATAGCGCCGGATGTGCCCGCCATTGATAGGAAAGCTCCCGAACATTGACAATCCTGCCGTGTTGGCCGTCCCCAGCATGTGGGTGACATCGTTGACGAAGTAATCGAAGCTTCCGTTAATGCGGTCGTTGAGCAGGGAGAAGTCGATGCCGACATTTTTCATGACTGTCTTTTCCCAAGTCACATCAGGGTAATCTTTGCTGATGAGATAATAGGGCACATAGCGAATGGAATTTTCGCTGAATCCTATTTGGGATCCAAAAGCCCCGTAGGCCCCATAAAGGCTTGTTCCCAGGTTGTCATTACCTGTCTCTCCATACGAAGCGCGTAGTTTCAGCATGTTGATCCACTTGACTTTCTTCATGAACTTCTCGTTGAAGATTTTCCATGCCACAGAGGCAGAGGGGAACCAGGCATATTTCTTGTCCTTGAAGAATTTATCCGTGCCATCCCTCCGCACAGAAGCAGAGACAACATACCTGTCAAGGAAGTCAAGGCTGATACGCCCGAACTGCGAACGCTTTTCATCAGAAGTCCGGTAACTACTTGGCTTTTTGTCGCCAGTAGCGGCGGATATATTGTCGTTGCCGATGACATCGTTGATATCGTTATACGATATTCCCAGTCCGTTGCCGTGGTTGAAATATCGACCCATGCCAGCCATGGCATCTACCGTGATCATCTCATGGAAGAAACTGTGATTGAAACTGAGGGTTGCTTCCATGGTAGAGTTATTGCGATCGCTCCGTGTTAAACTGCCTCGTGCTTTGTACATTTGGTCGAAATAGACATTGGAAGGAATATATACGTTTCTCTTTGTATTCTCACTGTTGTATCCATAAAGGGCACGAGCCGTGAGTATTCCTGGGAGAATGGTGAAATCGAACGAGAAGTTCGCATTGAAGCCATCGAGATAGGATCGGTTGGTCATGTCGAGCATGCCCACCGGATTCGGGATCGTGAGGAAAGCGGTGTATCGGCCTTCTTCGTCGTACAGGGGAAGGTTAGTCGGGTAGGAGAGGGCTGCTGTGAGTGCTCCAGCTGCCTGGGCACCTCGCCCGGATGATGTCCCACCGACGAGTCCATTGTTATTGTTGTTCTTATTATAGTTGATGGATGTACTCAACTTCAGCCATTTGAACACCTGGGCCGCCAAATTCGTCCTCAGGACAAATCTCTCGTATCTGGAGTTGGCCACGGTACCATCTTGCTGATAATAGTTGCCAGAAACATAGTAGGTCAGTTTTTCCGCGCCTCCTTGGATCGTGATATTATGGCTGGATATATTTCCGTGTTTCAAAATATAGTCACACCAGTCCGTTGTCTGTGCCTGGGCAATTTGTTCCATCGAGTAAGCATCGCTGTTGCCGCCATCATAGGCATTCGGGCCATATGGAACCATCTTATGATTATAAAGGTATTGTTCTTTCTTGAAGATGTTGGCATAGGTCATGAACTCCTGTGCATTGAGCTGTTTCAGGTATGGATAGTTGCTGACCGTAGAGAGACTACCCTCGTAACTAACCTTCATCTTGCCACTTTTTCCCTGTTTCGTCGTAATCAGGATGACACCATTGGCGGCGTTGATACCATAGATAGCGGCACTGGCATCTTTAAGGACCTCGATGCTCTCAATGTCTTCAGGGTTGATGCCGGCTAATCCAGACCGGTTGATACTACTGGGCACAACCGTTGCTGATCCTCCTGAGCCAGCAACAAGTTCGTCGGTAGGCATGACGACCCCATCGACGACATAGATGGGTTGTCCTCCACCACGTATCGTCATACTTACGCCTCCTCCAGGTTGTGCGCTTGACAACGTAGCCTGCAGTCCGGCTGCACGTCCCATGAGCATTTGGCTCATGTTTGTCGTTCCGGTCTTTACCACATCGTCAGCTTTCACCTTCGCGATGGCTGTTGTCAGGTTTTTCCTGCTAACAGACCCGTAACCTGTAGCGACAACTTCGTCGAGGAGGTTGGCATCCTCCATGAGGACAACATCGATGCGATTCCCCTTTACCGTCTTACTAACGCTCTTGAATCCAATATAAGAGAAGGTGATCACATCACCTTGTTTGGCTTTCAGAGAGTAATTGCCGTTGATGTCGGTTATACTACCCGTCGTCGAACCTTTGATCACTACACTCGCGCCAATAATAGGCTCATTCTGAATGTCTACTACCTTTCCCTTTATATTGTCTTGCGCCATCATATGGGTGCTCCATGCAAGGAACAACATAAAGGAAAGGACCTTCTGTGGGAAATGTTTGAAGATAGCTTTTCTTTTCATGTTATTAAAGGGTATAATCATTAAATATTCACGTTCGCAAATATATACTGAAAACTGAATATTGAAAGTCACATTTAGGACAAAGGAGGCTATATATCGGATTTATAACCTGATTTGATCAATCTGTTGCCTTTATAATCTCTGCTTTTTCGTAAATTTGCATGGTGTGAAACAAAATGTCATCATTAAAAAATAAGCCAATGAAAACAAGTCATTTTTTTCTTGCCGCTTGCTTATTCTTCTCAATAGGCAGTAGGGCACAAGTCGAACATCCGAGCACAATTATCAACAGTAACACGGCTGCATCGGTTACCCAAACGGAATATGGTAAGGTGTGCGGTTATATCTATAAAGGTATCTATACTTATAAAGGTATTCCGTATGCCCAAGCACGCCGTTTTGAATTGCCGCAACCACCGGAACCATGGACGGGCATCCGTTCTTGCCGTACTTATGGACCGTCAGCGCCTCAACCCAAGACTGATCGGTGGGAGCATGACGCTGGCGCATTCGTTTACCTTTGGTACGAGGGCCGTCAGAGCGAAGATTGCCTACGCCTGAATATCTGGACCAAAAGTATTGATCCCTCAAGGAAACGGCCTGTGGTTATTTGGTTGCATGGTGGCGGCTTTGTTGAAGGTTGCGGGCAGGACCATCCTGGCTATGACGGTCATAACCTTGCGGATGAAGGTGACATTGTCGTGGTAACCATTAATCATCGCCTCAATACGCTTGGCTATACCGATATCTCTGATTATGGCGAGAAATACAAATATTCTGGCAATGTTGGCAACATAGATATCGTACAAGCTTTGCGCTGGGTAAAGGAGAATATCTCAAATTTTGGAGGAGATCCTCATTGTGTGACGATCTTCGGGCAAAGCGGTGGTGGTGCCAAGGTGTCAAGTCTCATGTGTATGCCTATGGCCCAAGGGCTATTTCAGAGGGCCATGGTGATGAGCGGTTCTGGCTTCATGCGTGGCATGAGCCATGACGTAGCACGGAAGATAGGCAAGCGAACCATCGAATTGTTGGGTCTCTCACAAGCAAATATAGACAGCATCCAAAAGATAGACTATACCACCCTTTACAAAGCCAATGTCAAGGCAATGGCAGAGGTGTCAAAGGAAGTGGGATCAGCTAATTCTTTTGGGCGATCCATGACGTGGGAGCCTATTGTAGATGGAGACGCGTTGCCTGGTAGGTTGTTCGAAAGTGGCACTGAGCTGATTAGCAAGGACGTTCCTTTTATCGTAGGGTCGACATTGAATGAGTTTATTGGTGGCAAGAAGGCTCCTCGTGGCGTTACGACATGGGATGATGTGAAAGCCGATTTGGGCAAGGCAATGGGTAAGAAAGAAGCCAACCGATATGTAGAGGCATTCCGTCAGGTTTATCCTCATGATAGTATTGATGCCCTGTACCGTCTTGACACCATGGTCCGTCTTGCCGCTGTCCAACAAGCCTTGACACGGGCGAACGATGGGGGAGCCCCTGTATGGAACTATTTGTTCTGTTACCATTCACCTGCATTGGATGGAAGTATCCATGCGAGTCATAATACCGACATCCCTTTCTTTTTCAATAATGTAGAACGTTCTGCAAACATGACGGGAGCTACCCCTGAAGGAATAGCCCTCGGACACACGATGAGCCTGGCCTTGATCAACTTCGCAAGGACTGGAGTCCCCTCAGCTCCAGGTCTTCCAGACTGGAAGCCCGTAAAACCAGGTGAAGTGAATACAATGATCTGGGCGGTACCCGACTGTAAGCTGGTTACCAATCATGACAAGGCGTTGATGAAGTATTGATCTGATGAGGAGATTCTTCTCGAAGGGGCTCGGGACATTGCTCTTGGGCCCCTTAACTGTTTCTCTTATATTGGGTAGGGGTGACTCCGAACTCTTTTTGGAAACATTTCGAGAAATACCCCGAATTTGAGAACCCGACCATATACATGACCGAGGAAACAGAGAATTTACCTTGTGACAATAAAAGGGCTGCCTGCTTCATCCGTACATATCTGATAAATTCAACCGGCGACATACCTGTGTTCTGTTTTGTCTTACGGTATAGCAGCTTACTTCCTATGCCTATGGTCTCTTGAAGCTTGGTCACATTAAATTCAGAATCACTGATATGATCCTCTATTGCCTTCGTGATTTCTTGCATGAGTTTTTCATCTGCAGGGTCAATTTCTATTAATTGTGAATGCCGTTGGCTGTCATTGCCCTCTTCTTTCATGGCATCCGTTATCGGGAGTGATAGTTGCAACGTGATATCCTCTCCATTTTTAAAGATGGCTGTATGGGCTTTGTTGCGATCGGCATATTCTTTTACCCTGTACATATCTTGGGGAAGGTATTCTTGTTCATCGCCCAATTTAGAATAGCGTTGGAAGAAATGAGGCAGGGCATCATCTGCAACGCGAAACTTGTTGGAGGTCAATGACAATAGGATACATTTGCTTCCTTGATCTTGGCAAATACTGAATGTTACCATCGCACCTTCTTCGCTATAAAGGATTACACTTCTGATAAAAATAAAGATCGTGGCATCCCATTCGATGATATTCACAGGATAGAAGATACTGTTGTCCCATTCGCCCATGTTAAGATTGATCTTCCGGCTTGAAGCTTCGTCCTTCATGCTCATCAAGACATTCTTGCTATAGTTGGCAATGTTGATGACGACAAGGTCACCTTTTTCTATATAGTCGTGCATCTTGCCCATGTCTAAAGCCTGTCGCACATTGGCATTGAGCAATGTCGTCTGCCATCCGATGGCTTCCAGTTCCTTCTGGTTTCCCTTCTCCATCAATCGTGCCAACCCACTCATGACATGCTCTAATCCTTTGTATAAGCGAGCTGAAAGGGAATTGTAGAAAGACATTTGTTTTTGTGATTCCTCCATGGCATGATGACGTGCTTCTCTTTCCTGCTTAACTCTCCTGCGGGCAAGATGGAGGTTAACGATGACTACGAGGATGGACACCAAAATGGCTAAGTAGCAAATCTTGGCCCACCAAGATAGGTACCATGGTGCCTCAATGGTGATGTCGAGCTTGTACACTTCATTCCCTGTGTCTCCGAAGCCATGAAGCCTGTTGATTTGCAATGTATAGTTACCATGGGGCAGACCATTGTAGACAATGGCATCTGACAAGTCAGGCAAGTCGTGCCATTGGTTATCGAATCCCTTTAGTTGATAAGCGTAAATGCCAGTTGCAGCCTCGTTAAGCGGAAAATCACTCAACATCATCCTTAAATTGTTATCATTATGCTTGAGATGAATTTCCTTGAGATTCATCACGCTTCCTTCTTTCGCATTGAAGGGACGCTCGTTCACGAATAGTTGTGACAAGATAAGATGCGGACTGGATTTGTAAGCACGTTCACCCCATTTTCTTGACAAAGTCATCATGCCATTATTGCCACCTATATAAACCAGATCGTTTTGCTTGTCATCATAGATGCAATTAGCCTTCATGCCCGGGATTCGCAGGGCACCTTTCCATTGTCCCTTGGAATAGATTGAGCATATCGAGGGTGTCAAGATCCATATCTCATCCTTTATGGCCACTAAGCCTACTATCCTTGCTTGCTGGATACTATTGTTGAAGGTAACTTTCCTGATGACTCTTCCTTTCTCATCATATTCTGACAATCCTTTTTGGGAAGCAGCCCAAAGGTGATGTTGGCTATCGAGTGCCATGTACTCGACTTGTCCTCTCATCATGACCTTGATGCTTCCCTTCTTCAGGTAGACCGATACCAAGCCTTGGTCTGTCCTTGCCCACAACTGATCGTGGTTAGCAATGATTTGCCATGCCGTGTGGATGTCATGCCCAAAATGGATTTTCTTTAAAGCCCTATAGTGGTAAGGAGCCTTTTCCAGTCCTTTGGCATCCACGGCATAAAGAGCATTGCCAATACCTGTCATCCATAGTTGTCCTTTAGAGTTTTCTATGATATCGTAAATCCAAGGGACATTAAGCCCAGTTTCCGGGTCGACGATCATCTTGGGTATGATCTTGCCATGTGCTTGATCATACAGTCCTATGCCTATATCTGTGCTTACCCACACCCTATGATTGGAGTCTTCTGTGATGCACCGTACGTGATTGTGAGGCAGGGGATGATTGCTGTCATTTTGTCTGAACCAAATACTTCCTCCAACTTCCTTCATAGGATGACCTGGGAAAGACAGCCTTATCACTCCCCCAGATCCCCCGATCCACAAAGCGTGTCTCGAATCCCTGAAAAGGCATTGTATGTTATTGCCCCATGAGAGATGAGTAAGGTCGAACAACGATGTAAAAGAACAAACACCATGATTGTGCACGATGGACAATCCAAGGTCTGTAGCCAATATAATGTTATGGTCTTTATCCACGAACGAAGACCAGACAATATCATTGCCTATAGATGACGCTATACGCGAGTCGTGCACGTAGTGTCCAATAGAATTCTTATTATATGTATACAATCCATCGTCTGACGAGATCAGCAGTCCTTCCTTATATTTTTCGAGATGTTTGATCACGATATTATTGAGCTTTGTTGGGGTCACATGATGGCGATAAGGGTCGTAAACAAACAATCCATGGAACGTGCCTAACCAGAAATGCCCTGTTTCCTCATCCCAATCGATGCTGCTGATCGCCTCAGCCCCAGATTCCTTGTCAATTCCAGGTAACTCCAGTTTTGTGCATACTCCTCTTGAGTAATAGTAGAGACCTCTTAGCGTGCCAATGTACAAGCCTTTGCCAGCATTGAAAAGGCAAAAAATATCCTTTGGGAGTGAAGAAAGGAGTTTTAGCTTTCCTTGATGATACAGATAAAGTCCTTCATGCCCACCGACAAATATCTTGGGCATTCCATTCATGGTTGGGGCATATGCAATGGTCCTGATGTCTGTAGCCTTGCTCCCATTGATCTGATGTGTTTTCCTTGTTTTCCTGTCGTAATAGAAAAGTCCATTTTTACCTCCCATGAGCACCTCATGGCTTCCAGGATTGAATGATAGAGAATAAAAGAGTTGGGATGAAGCGGAATCCGTTAGTGGGGTAAACCTATAGCCATCGAAGGTACATAATCCTTTTGACGTTGCCAACCAGTGCAAGCCATTTTCGTCTTGAACAACGTCGTACACGGGTCCCATCTCATTTAGGCTCTGGTTGTCAAAGCAGAAAGGATATAAGGATTGCGCATGTACTGATAACAGGGTCAGCAGCGCAAGGGTTAGAAGGCTGATTGTTCTTTCCAAGGTTCGTTTTTTTTTGTTTGCTGAATGCAAATATAGTTTTTTTATCCCATGATTGGCAAAAAACGGTCAGAAAAAGCAGACAAAAGTCCATTATGTATCTTTAATTGTCTTATTTGTAGTATACGGTTCGATCAGAAATTCGTATTTTTGTAGTCGTACAAACCAAGTTATTAACATGAAATCAAGTATCCTTTTAGCAGCATTCATTGCATTGGTGTCACCAATGAGAGCTCAGCAGGTTTATTCTCTCAATGAACCATCAGTCACAGCAGACCAAGACCAAGGACCTTTTTATATATCAGGAAAAGGTGTCCAAGGAGAGTCCCTCTCGGCCAATCGATTTTATCTCATGCGAAATGGGATCCCTTTTATTCCCGTGATGGGAGAGTTTCACTATTGTCGTTATCCCAATTCCCAATGGAAAGAACAACTACTAAAATTGAAAGCGGGAGGAGTCAACATCGTCTCTACCTATGTGTTTTGGAACATCCATGAACCCTCTGAGGGGCATTTCGTATGGTCGAATGATCTTGACCTCCGCCGTTTTATACAATTATGCCAAGAGCTTGACCTCCAGGTGATCGTGCGCATAGGGCCTTTTGATCATGGGGAAATCCGAAATGGAGGATTACCTGATTGGCTTTATACGAAACCTGTCGACGTGCGTAGCAATGATCCTATTTATTTAAGTTATGCGCATAAACTATTCCGGGAGATAGCCAAGCAATTGAAGGGATTGTACTTTAAAGATGGTGGTCCCATCATAGGGATCCAGATTGAGAATGAACATCAGCATGCAGCCGCCAGTTGGTCGTTGTCTTATATGGGAAAATCGGAATATACATCGGCCAGTTATGACAAGGAATTAGCTCATTTGCAGATCACCAAAGATGAACGCAAGAACAGAATGTCAAAATTAGGCGACCAACACATGCTCACTTTGTTGGAAATGGCAAAGCAAGAAGGAATGGACGTGCCTATCTATACTGCAACGGGCTGGGGCAATGCAGCTACCTTAGGCTACCATGGACTACCCGTCATGGCAGCCTATCCTTATGCGACGTGGACCGATATTACACAGATGAGTCCATATTGCCTGTTCACAGATCTACGGAAGGTCCCAGATTATTCTCCCACAAGATTCAATCCCCAGGATTTTCCTTCCATCTATGCTGAGATGGGGTGTGGCATACAAATGGGCTATGACCGTCGTCCTATCGTATACCCAAGTGGCGTGTATACGATGCTTCTTAGGTCACTCGGCAGTGGCAGCAATGGCTTTGGCTATTACATGTATCAAGGAGGCTCGACGCCAAAGATGGAGGGAGGCACAAGCTATTATGCGGAAGGAGATGGATTTCTTCCTCGTATCTCTTATGATTTCCAGGCACCTCTTGCAGAGAATGGGCAAGTTCGGGAGAGCTACCGTAGGTTGCGCCTGATCCACCATTTCCTCAATGATTTCGGGGCGGACATTGCTCCTATGCGAACGGTATTGCCCGAAAGTTATGACACGATCGCTGCCAATAACCGTGACCAATTGCGATATGCCGCGCGCATGAAGGATGGAAGGGGTTATCTCTTCTTGATCAACTACCAAGACCATGATTCCTTGCGCCATGACATGAATGGCATTCGCCTCAAGTTGAATCTCCAACATGAAACTCTCTATATCCCCCAAAAGAGTTCTTTCTCTCTGCCAAAAAATACGGATATCATCATGCCTTTTAATTTGCAGATGGGCGGTGCTCTGATGAAATACGCCACAGCACAATTGCTGATGAAAGTAAGAAATGGTCATGAAGATCATTATTTCTTCTTTGTGCCAGAAGGAATGCATGCGGAATACCTTTTTGATGCCTCTTCTGTGAAAGGAAAGAACTTTTTTGTGCCGGTAGCGGGGCTGAACAGTACCTTTATAGTACATGTCAAGAATGGCAAAGATATTAGGGTTACTACGCTCACAGAAAGACAAGCACTTGACGCAACGAAAGTTGATGGGCACTTGCTGATCAGTAGTGCGACCGTATTGCCGCACAAAAAAGAGGGGGCTACTTTGCTTAATGTGGGTAATTCGCAATTTGACTATGTCCTTTATCCTTCGAAGAAAGGTCTGCGAACTCAGTATGTTCATGTGGAACCTGTGAAGCCACAGTATGAGTTGAAAGAATATGGAGGTCAGAATCTAATGACAGTTCACTTTCGCGATACAATTGATCATCCACAGGTGCATGAGTATTTCCTGAATGTCGATTACATTGCAGACGTGGCAATGGCATTTTTAGGCAATCAACTCATCGACGATGACTTCTGGCATGCTCGCACATGGACAATCGCATTGAATCGTTTCAAGTCTCTTCTGGACCATGAAGATATGACGATACGCCTACGACCTCTTCAAGCTGGTCATCCTTGCTTAAAAAGCATGCCTGTTAGCATGAGACCAGATTTCAGTTCTTCCCATCAGATTTGTGAAGTGAGGCAGATCCAGGTTGTTCCCGAATATCAAGCGGAAATAAAATGGTAGCTCACGCCAAGTGTAGTATCTTGGCGTAAGCTATGCTAAGGGGAGACAGTGTTACCAGCCGCCGTGTCGCCTTTCCATCTCACGTTCCATATGCCGCTCGCCAAAGCCCCTTTTCTGTGGGCCTCGGTCCATCCTTCGTTCCATATGGCGTTTCCCAAAGTCTCTTTTCATCGGGCGTCCCTCCATTCTTCGTTCCATGGGTCGCCCTTTGAATACACTTCTCGGAGGTGCGATGGGTCTCCCAAAATCACGTCCTGCATAATAGCTGTGCACGTGAAGGTTCCTTCCACCGCGGTAATGAACCCATACCGTAGGACGATCGCGGTAATAGAAATGTGGGTCGGCATAGCGGGCGTAAATATGGAGATGCCATCCACTTCTCCAGAATATAGGGCGATAGAAATATGATGCAGCGGTATAGAGCCCCCATTGATAGGCATCAAGAACATATCTTAGGTCGGAATTGCGCCGTCTCCAATAGGGTCCGAATACATCATGTCGGCTTTCCATGCTCCGCAGGTAATCAAGATTGATCTCGTATGCGGCATTGTATTGCGCATCATTCAATCCAAGTTCGTAAGCCATTTTATCAGTCAGGAACAGGGCTTCGCGGCGAGCCTCCGGATAACTCATGGCTGAGGCAGAGATGGCTATCGTCATCAAGACTGCCCATGTCATTATCTTTTTCATATTCGGGTTGTTTAAATGGTTATACTTTCTTCCTTTACTTGTTGCAAATATCGTAAGAAAACCATATGAACCCAAAGGAATCTACCTAAACATCTGATGGGGTTTCCCTATTGACGGTCGGGAATTTCCCCTAATCCCATCTGATAGACCCGGACAGGGCAACATTCGGCAATTTCGATGGCGACCCTTTCATTTTGAAGGAGGATAATAAAAAACGGGACACAACTTCACAGCCATGCCCCGCAGCAAACTTAAACAACCAATAAAAGAAATAGATTGTCTAATATTCTTGTATTTTATCTGATGAAGAGTAATTCGCGATATTTCGGAAGTGTCCACAACTCATCGGCCACCACTAATTCAAGCTTATCAATTTGATAGCGGATCTCTGCCATCTTTGGCTCTACGGTATCATGATAAGCGATAGCCTTCTCATGCACGCTTTCGATCTTATTGGCTACTTTCCTTGCAGCAATCAACTCTTCCACGCCCGTCTCAATGATTTGTGTGCGTTCTGCAATCTCCTCAATGATCTTCACGTTGCGAGAGGTCAGGTTGGCAGCCTTCTCCTTGGGGAAGATGTCGTACATGCTTTGTACGTTCTTAGCCAACTGGCTCTGATAGTGTGTAGCAACAGGAATGATATGGTTCATGGAGAGATCACCCATCACGCGAGCCTCAATCTGGATTTTCTTGGTATAGGTCTCCCATTTTACCTCATTCCTTGCCTCCAACTCGTATTTCTTCAAGACATCCATCGACTCGAACATCTTAATAGAATCTGGATCGAGATAGCGCTCGAAGATCTTGGGACAAGATTTCTCGCAGTCAAGTCCACGTTTCTCGGCTTCTACTACCCACTCATCGCTATAACCGTTTCCGTCGAAATGGATAGGCTTGCAAGTCTTGATATCATCACGGATGACATCGAGGATCGCACTGTTTTTCTCCTCACCTTTGACGATCAGGGCATCAACGCGATTCTTGAAATTGGTCAGTGCCTCGGCAACGGCAGTGTTGAGTACGATCATGGCTGCAGCGCAGTTTGCCTCAGAACCAACGGCACGGAACTCGAATCGGTTTCCTGTGAAGGCGAATGGAGAGGTACGGTTACGGTCGGTATTGTCGATCTTCAGCTCGGGGATCTCAGGGATGTTCATCTTCATGCCCTGTTTGCCTTCCAGGGTGAAGAGATCCTTCTTGTCAGATTTTTCAATGTGCTCGAGAAGGTCGGAAACTTGCTTGCCAAGGAAGGAAGATATGATGGCTGGTGGTGCCTCGTTAGCACCTAAGCGGTGTGCGTTGCCTGCACTCATGATAGAAGCCTTGAGCAGACCATTGTGCTTATATACGGCCATCAGTGTCTCGACAATGAAAACAACGAATCGCAGGTTGTCCTCTGGTGTCTTGCCAGGACCATGCAGAAGAATGCCTGTGTCTGTTGACAATGACCAGTTGTTGTGCTTGCCAGAACCATTAATGCCATCGAAAGGCTTTTCATGCAACAAGGCGCGGAAGCCATGCTTGCGCGCTACCTTTTTCATCAATGACATCAGTAACATATTATGATCGACAGCAAGGTTTGTCTCTTCGAAGATTGGAGCTACCTCAAACTGGTTGGGAGCTACCTCGTTGTGACGTGTCTTGCATGGAATGCCGAGCTCTAAGGCCTGGATTTCCAAATCCTTCATGAATGCCTGAACGCGCTCAGGGATGGTACCGAAATAATGATCGTCCATCTGCTGGTTCTTAGCAGAGTCGTGTCCCATCAAGGTACGACCTGTCAGCATCAAGTCAGGGCGTGCAGAATACAAGTCTTCGTCAACGAGGAAGTACTCCTGCTCCCATCCTAAGTTACTTTGTACCTTCTTGACATTTGGATAGAAATAATGGCATACATCCGTTGCTGCAACATTAACTGCATGCAAGGCGCGGAGCAATGGCGCTTTATAGTCGAGGGCCTCACCCGTGTAGGAAATGAAGACTGTTGGGATGCAAAGGGTATCGTCCATGATGAAGACAGGCGATGTCGGATCCCAGGCAGAATATCCACGAGCCTCAAAGGTATTGCGGATTCCTCCTGAAGGGAAAGAACTGGCGTCTGGTTCCTGCTGTACGAGCAGCTTACCGCTGAAATCCTCGATCATTCCACCTTTTCCGTCATGCTCGATGAAGGCATCATGTTTCTCGGCTGTTCCTTCTGTCAAGGGCTGGAACCAGTGAGTATAGTGGGTTACGCCATTCTCGTCAGCCCATTGCTTCATGCCTTTTGCCACAGCATCGGCGATGGAACGGTCTAAGCGGGCACCGTTATCGATCACGTCGATCAGCTTTTCATACACATCCCGTGGAAGATATTTGTACATCTTGGCACGGTTGAAGGTGTTTTTACCAAAATACTCGGATGGCCGCTCTACAGGAGCAATCACTTCCAGAGGTTTTTTCTTGAATGCCTCTGCCACAACCTCAAATCTTAAATTTGCCATTGTCGTAATCTTTTATTGTTTAAACTATTAAATACTTGTATCCTATTAAATGCTTAAGTTTGCTGCGGGTGGTGAGATGTTTGTCCCAACATCATCTTGCCTTTGCAAAGGTAGCATTTTTTATATTGATATGGACCCCCAGAAGGGATTTTTTGTGTTTGTGCCGTTGTGAATGGCTTGTTTTTACATACTAACCCATCCGGCAATCCTCCTCATGGCTTCCTTACAGTCGTCACGGTCGCCAAAAGCTGTCAGTCGGAAGTATCCCTCACCACTGGGTCCGAAACCTACGCCCGGTGTGCAGACCACAGCAGTTCCATACAGTAATTGCTCGAAGAATTTCCAACTGGGGACGTTGTTAGGAGTCTTGACCCATAGATAGGGAGCATTTACACCGCCATAGACCTTGAATCCCATGCGCGTCAGCTCATCATGCATGATCTTGGCATTGCCCATGTAATAGTCTATCGTCTCTTTAATCTGTTTCTTTCCCTCTGGCGTATAAATAGCCTCTGCGGCACGCTGGCTGATATAACTTGTGCCATTGAATTTCGTACATTGGCGACGGTCCCATAGGTGGTTTAGTTCGACCCTTTCCCCACTAAGGGTAACGGCGGTCAGCTCTTTTGGGACAACGGTATATCCGCATCTTACTCCCGTGAAGCCTGCTGTCTTGGAATAGCTATGGAATTCGATCGCTACCTTCCTTGCCCCTTTGATCTCATAGATAGAATGGGGAATGTCATCTTCTTGGATATAAGCCTCATAGGCAGCATCATAGAAGATGATGGCATCGTTGCGGATGGCATAGTTCACCCACTTGCGGAGTTCATCTTTAGACAAGACTGTTCCTGTCGGGTTGTTTGGATAGCATAGGTAGATCATGTCTACCCTTTGGTCGGGGAGAGATGGGACAAAGTTATTCTCAGCAGTACAAGGGAAATAGGTGACATTGCTCCATTTGCCATTTTCCATTTTTCCAGCGCGCCCAATCATGACGTTTGAGTCGATGTACACGGGATAAATGGGATCGGTAACCCCTACGCTGTTATCCCATCTCACGAGTTCCTGTATATTGCCAGTGTCACTCTTGGCTCCATCGTTGATGAAAATCTCATTGGGATCGAGGTGAATGCCTCTTGGCAAGAAATCATTCTTGACGATAGCCTCGCGCAAAAAATCATATCCGCGCTCCGGTCCATATCCCCGGAAGGTTGCCTTAACAGCCATCTCGTCTACAGCCTTGTGCATCGCTTCGATCACTGCAGGGCACAAAGGCTGTGTGACATCCCCAATACCTAGGCTGATTACTCGTTGCTTGGGGTGAGAGATCTGGAATGCTTTTACCTTCTTGGCGATGTCTGCGAACAAATAGTTGTTCGAAAGCCTCAAAAAATATTCGTTAACTAATGCCATATTTAAAATCTTTATATTGTTTGTTAAGTTTGTTTCTATTTAGGGTAAGGGAATGGTGCCTTCAAAGACAAAGGTTGCAGGTCCCGTCATATAGACATGATTGTCTTTTTCGCTCCATTCGATGTGAAGGGTGCCGCCGTCCATGACGATGTTGTTTTCCCTACCGCTTCTTTTGGTGAGCGCTGCTGCGACAGCTGTCGCGCATGCTCCGGTGCCACAAGCCATGGTGATCCCACTTCCCCGTTCCCATACTCTGGTGCGGATTCTTGGCGTTCCATTTCCTTTTTCTCCCTCGCCAGGTTCCATCAGTTGTGCAAATTCAATATTGCACCGCTGCGGGAAGGCTTCATCTCTCTCTAATATACTACCGTATTTTGAAATGTCTAAATTCTTAATATCGTCTACAAAGATAACAAAATGTGGGTTACCCATTGATATAAATGTGCCACGAAATGACACAGATTCTGCTTTTAATACATTTCCGACCTTTTCGTTGTACTGTTCACTGCAATTCATTCGTGGTTCCAGCATATCAACAGTGACGGATTCCACTTTGTCCTCTGCGCCTATGTGCAGCTTGAGAATTTTGACCCCAGACTTGGTTTCCAATCGAATTTCTTTTTTGTCGGTCATCCCTTTTTCATAAAGGTACTTCCCGATGCACCGTGATGCATTTCCACACATCATTGCTTCAGATCCATCCGCATTGAAAATCCTCATGGAGAAATCTGCTCCGCTGGTAAGGGAAGGCTTTCCGATGAGGACTAAGCCGTCGCTGCCGATACCTGTATGAGGGGAACTCCACTTGATTGATGCCGCACTTGGGTCGGGAATAGTATATAATATGGTATTAACATATATATAATCATTACCTGCTCCTTGCATCTTTGTGAATTGAACAGTCTTTGTCATTTTGTTGTTATATTATCTCTTTTACTGACTTTTTGCTTGTTTACGGTTGCAAATTTACATCGTTTTGTCTATTATCAGCAGTTAAAGAGGACTTATTCATTTTCTATTTGATGGATTGTTTCATATTGAAAGTATTTGTATGTATTTTGCTTTCAATTTGAAAGAAAAGTATATGAATATAGGAATAATTAGTAACTACGGGTAAAATTGAAATATCAAAATGATTTATTTGTTATTGATTTGCTTTCAAAATGTATTAAATTTGCAATCGAAACATATCAAAATGATATTTTCTGGTATGCTATAAACGATTTAGGGAGAAATAAGCATGAAGAAGATTGAGGCTATCATCCGTAAAACGAAATTTGAAGATGTGAAAGAAGCCCTGCTTGCGGCGGACATCGAATGGTTCTCTTACTATGATGTGAGGGGAGAAGGAAAGATGCGGCAGGCGAGGATTTATCGTGGTGTCATGTATGATACGAGTTCGATTGAACGTGTACTTCTTAATATCGTGGTTCGAGAGAAAAATGTGGAGAAGACAATAGATGCTATCCAGAGGGCTGCGAGAACGGGTGAGATTGGTGATGGAAGAATTTTCGTGATACCAGTTGAGGACACCATCCGTATCCGCACTGGTGAGCGTGGGGATATTGCTTTGTACAATGCGGAGCAGGAGCAGTAAATATTGTTAGTGGTAGAATGTTCATTGTGTTATTAAAGGTATAAGATCATGACAATTCAGGATTTAGGAATATCAATAGATACGGTGTGGATGTTGTTGGCAGCCATGCTGGTCTTTTTCATGCAGCCGGGCTTTGCCTTGTGTGAGGCGGGCTTTACACGAAGCAAGAACACGGCCAATATCTTATTTAAGAACTTTGTCGATTTTATGATAGGCTCTATCCTTTTCTGGTTTGTAGGTTTCGGTTTTATGTTCGGGTCTGACGGACAAGGATTTATAGGCATGCCCAACTTTGGTGATCTTTCTTTCTATCATCAAGCGAAAGGACTTCCCACCGAGGGCTTCCTGATCTTTGAGACAGTTTTTTGCGCGACCAGTGCAACGATTGTTTCTGGTGCTATGGCTGAGCGTACGAAGTTCTCCATGTATTGCGTCTATTCTTTCTTTATATCTTTGGTCATCTATCCTGTAGAGGGGCACTGGACATGGGGCGGTGGTTGGCTTTGCAATGAGAATGCTGGGTTTATGATGAGGACTTTTGGCACTGTTTTTCATGATTTTGCAGGTTCTGCCATTGTGCATTCTGTAGGAGGTGTCCTTGCTTTCTTAGGTGCGTTTGTCTTGGGTCCGAGACTTGGAAAATATGACAAGAATGGGAAAAGTCGCGCTATTCCTGGTCATTCTCTCGCATTAGCCGCCTTGGGCGTTTTCATCCTTTGGATGGGATGGTTTGGATTCAACCCGGGGTCTCAGCTTGCTGTGTCAGGTGAGGGAAACCGTGTTGCAATCTCTCATGTATTCTTGACGACAAACCTTTCAGCAGTGGCAGGTGGTCTTGCAACAATGTTTACGACATGGATCAAATACGGTAAGCCTTCTTTCTCTTTGACCTTGAATGGTATCTTGGCTGGGCTTGTGGGCATTACGGCAGGCTGTGATGCTGTTTCCCCTGCAGGTGCTGTTGCCATTGGTGCCATCTGTGGCTTTATCCTTCCTATTAGCGTTGCATTCATCGACCAGAAGTTACATGTCGACGATCCAGTTGGAGCCAGTTCTGTACATGGCATCTGTGGTATCACGGGTACGATCTTGACAGGAGTGTTTTCCGTCAGTGAGGGTTGTTTATATGGTCATGGCTTTGGATTCTTGGCTGCGCAAGTCTTTGGAGTTTTGGTGATTGATGCTTGGGCATTAGCTTGTGGGGTGGTTCTCTTCTATACGATTAGATACACCTGTGGACTCCGTGTTGATAAGCGCGTTGAGGAAGAAGGACTGGATATTTATGAGCATGGTGAGAGTTGTTACAATTAAATAAAATCAGTAGGAGGGAAGGGCTATCAGCCCTGCCCTCATTGGTCATAGAATCATATTTTAGCAGTGGAATAATATTGCAAACTTATAATAACTTTAAAAGAATATAATCATATGTGTGGAATCGTATCTATCTTCAACATTCAGGAGCAGACTCCTGAACTTCGCCAGAAGGCATTGCGCATGAGTCAGAAAATTCGCCACCGGGGACCAGACTGGAGTGGTATTTATTGTGGAGGCTCAGCCATTCTTGCCCATGAGCGTTTGTCTATCGTTGATCCGGAATCAGGCAAGCAACCTTTGTTCTCCCCTGACAAGAAGCAAGTATTAGCAGTAAATGGGGAAATCTATAATCACAAGGATATTCGCAAGGAGTTCGCAGGGGAATATTCTTTCCAGACGGGTTCTGATTGTGAAGTGATCCTTGCTTTATACCGCCAGTGGCGTAATGGCAGCGCAGATGCTGCATCCCTGATTGCCATGATCGAGAAACTGAGTGGTATCTTTGCCTTTGCCCTTTATGATGTTGAGCGGGATGAGTTTCTGATTGCCCGCGATCCTATTGGAGTTATCCCTTTGTATATCGGTTATGACCCTGATGGTAAGGTATATGTTGCCAGTGAGCTGAAAGCATTGGAAGGAAATTGTGACCATTATGAGCCTTTCCTTCCGGGGCATTATTACTGGAGTGGCGACCCAGGGCAAAAGAGATATTATACACGAGATTGGTTTAGTTATGATCAGGTAAAAGATAACAAGGCAAGTGTTCAGGAAATTCATGATTCATTGGAAGATGCAGTCCGTCGTCAGTTGATGAGTGATGTCCCTTATGGTGTCCTTCTCAGCGGCGGTCTGGATTCTTCCGTGATCTCTGCTATTGCAGAAAAGTATTCGCAAAACCGTGTGGAGGAAGGCGGAGCCACGAAGGCTTGGTGGCCCCGTTTGCATTCTTTTGCTGTAGGACTGAAGGGTGCACCTGATTTGGCAAAAGCTCGATTGGTGGCTGACTATATTGGAACCGTCCATCATGAGATCAATTATACGATCCAGGAAGGTTTGGATGCTATCCGTGACGTCATCTATTTCATTGAGACGTATGATGTGACGACGGTTCGTGCTTCTACGCCAATGTATCTGTTGGCGCGTGTCATCAAGTCAATGGGTATAAAGATGGTGCTTTCTGGTGAGGGTGCTGATGAGATCTTTGGCGGATATTTGTATTTCCACAAGGCACCGAATGCAAAGGCTTTCCATGAAGAAACTGTGCGTAAGTTATCAAAGCTTTATTTGTATGATTGCTTGCGGGCGAACAAGAGTCTTGCCGCATGGGGCGTGGAAGGACGTGTGCCTTTCTTGGATAAAGAATTCTTGGATGTCGCTATGCGTACGAATCCAGAAGCTAAGATGTGTCCGGGTCAGACCATTGAGAAGAAGATCGTCCGCGAGGCTTTCTCAGACATGCTTCCCCAGGAAGTGGCTTGGCGTCAGAAGGAGCAGTTCTCGGATGGCGTGGGTTATAGCTGGATTGATACACTGAAGCAGATTACAGCATCTGCAGTCAGCGACGAGCAGATGGCACATGCTGCAGAACGGTTCCCGATCAACCCGCCGAGGAATAAGGAAGAGTATTACTATCGTTCGATCTTCGCGGAGCATTTCCCCTCAGACAGTGCTGCAAAGAGCGTGCCCAGCGTGCCCAGTGTAGCATGTAGTACCGCTGAGGCTTTAGCTTGGGACGCCTCCTTTAAGAATATGAATGAGCCGAGTGGACGTGCAGTCTCGGACATTCACGAGCAGGCTTACTAAGTATAGGAAACAAAGAGAGGATAACAACAACACATACACAAAATACATGATTCATATGAAAGTACATAAGAGATGGTATCTATTGATGCTTGGTATGATCATCATTGCCATAGCAGGATTGTTTGCATCGGAGCCAACATTTACCTGTGACTTTTCCAAGATCAATGCAGCAGACGTGGCATGGTTAATTACCGCCACGATATTCGTGTTAATGATGACCCCCGGGCTTTCTTTCTTTTATGGGGGCATGGTGGGCGCAAAGAACGTGATCTCTACGATGCTGCAGAGCTTTATTGCGATGGGACTGATCAGCGTGCTTTGGGTCGTCTTCGGATTCAGCTTAGCCTTTGGCGATGATATCGGTGGCGTGATCGGCAATCCTCAAACCTTCTTGATGTTCCAGAACGTAGGCGCAGGCACCTATCTGACTCCAACTGGTAAGATCTTGGGAGGAGCTACGATACCTTTGGCCTTGTATGCCTTATTCCAGATGAAGTTTGCCATTATCACCCCATCCTTGATCACGGGCTCTTTTGCTGAGCGTGTGCGCTTCTCGGCTTATATGTTCTTCATGATTTGGTTCTTCGTGGTGATTTATTGCCCATTGGCGCACATGACTTGGCATCCAGATGGACTATTCTTGAAATGGGGAGTTGTAGACTTTGCCGGAGGTATTGTCGTTCATGCCTCTTCTGGTGTCGCCGCCTTGGCGGGTGCAGTCTTCTTAGGGAGAAGAAATGCTGCCACGCGAAGAGAAGAACCTGCCAATATTCCCTTTGTGCTCTTAGGAGCTGCGATGCTCTGGTTGGGCTGGTTCGGGTTTAATGCAGGTAGCTCCCTGCATGCAGACGGGCAGGCAGTGAAAGCGTTCTTGAACACGAACACCGCAGCAGCAACGGCCATGATGACATGGATCTTCTTCGACTGCCTGCGTGGGCGTAAGCCATCTGCGATGGGAGCTGCTGTCGGCTGTGTTGTCGGATTGGTTGCCATCACTCCGTCAGCAGGATATGTGACCGTAGGACAGAGCATTTTTATTTCATTTGTCATCACGATTATTTGTAATACAGCTGTTTATTGGCGCAGCCATAGTAGCATTGATGATGCTTTGGATGTCTTCCCTACTCATGGGACAGGTGGTATTTTTGGTACGATTCTTACAGGTATTTTCATCCATGAGGGCTTGATATCAGGAACATGGTCTGGGTTCGTGATCTTCCTCTATCATCTCTTGGCAGTGGGCATTGTCATCGTTTATACCTTTGGCATGAGCTATTTAGGTTATTGGCTGATTGACAAGATCATCCCCATGCGTGTCAGCTCTGCCAGTGAGCGGGTGGGTCTCGACTTTAGTCAACACGATGAGCACTACGGTTTTGCGCAGATTGGGGAGCGGGAAATCGCAGAATATGAGGAACATATTCGCCAGAAAAACGAAGATAGGGGCAATTAGTCCTTCGCTATCATATAGATAATAAATAGGATACTTTATATGTGTAAATGAAGATAGGATTCTTATACCATGAAAGCAATGACCGCAAGTTGCCTGGAGGGGTAGCTTGCGGTCCCATTCTTCTTATAGCTTGATCAATCTTTTGTATTCCTTTTTTGTGATTCGCATAAAAGAACCGTGCTGGGGAGCGGTGACCCCTTGGATATCCACTGGATCATGGAAATTGCGAAGGTGTTCGTCCGCTTTGCAGATGCGGTAATGCTTGGGTTGGTCTGAGTATTGTATATAGGCAACGCGCCAAGTCTTGTCACCGATCAGCTGAAAGGCTGATGATCCCTCACATTTTTTTTGTCCTTCGAAACTGACATAATCGTCTTCCAAAGGTGTGCTCCATCCGCTTGTCAGGTGCTGGGATGTTGCTGTGTAGATGCCGGGCTTCCCTCCTTCTTTCTTGATCAGCATGTGATAAAGACCGTCTGACGGGAGGTAGTTGATGTCACAGTCAATAGTGGCATAGCCCCAGTCGAACAACAAGCGAGGCTTAGTGAGTTTGGTGAAGCTCTCGTCGGCATAACTATAATACATGCGATCGTACTTCTCTTCGTTTCTGTTCAGGAGGGAATAATAGATCAGATATCCCCCCTTCTTTCCATTGTCCCATACGTAATTAGGATCCCAGAAGATCTGTGGAGCCCATACCCTGTTGATGGTGGCATAGTCCTTGTAGGGATCCGGTGACTGAGGGTCGCAGAAGATGTCAGCTCCCTTGCGGAAGTCGAAGGTCACTGATGTCCAATGAATCAAGTCTTTGCTTTTCAGCAGGTCGATCCCATAGTTATCCCATTTGTGCGACTTTGCCACACACATATCTGTTGTCACCATCAGGTAACCCTTCCCCGTATGGTCACGGGTGATATAGGCATCTCGGGTACCACCTTCGATCCGGGCATGTTCCTTCGGGTCGAAAATAGGGTTACCTCCCTTGATGTCTTGATAATGATATCCATCGCGACTGACTGCATAGGCAGTCCATTCCCCTTTGTCGCTCATGTGGCAATAGAGGTATCCATAGTTCCCTTTTTGTAGGTTTTGTGCCTGGAGGGACATGCCCATCAGGAGCATGCTCATTGTAGATAGTATGATTTTTTTCATAGATTTGTATGTTGTTTGTTTTTTGTTCTGTTATTAGGGGTGCGTCACTCGTTTCTGTTCCACGATCGTTGCCATCAACTTGTCCTCCCACCGTCCCCTCATCTGGAAACCGAGAGATTGCAATTTCCTTATATCAAAGGTTGCAATGGGAATCTGTGACTTGCCTGATTCCTCTGCTTTATCTGGAAGTTGGATGATAACCTTCTTTCCCGAAGCCTTGGCGATGGTTTCTGCAAGTTGTCGGATTGAAAAGCAAGAGGAAGGATCTGCAACATTGTATGCCTGCCCTTTCTCTCCTTTCAGAAGAATATAGAGCAAGGCTTTCACGCAGTCGACGACATAGCACCATGAACGCAGCTGACTACCATCACTCTTCATGAGGATATTCTCGTCGTTCAGCACATTCCGGATGAACTGGGCATAGACGCGGTTATCACTTTCTGTGAAATGTGGTCCATAGGTATGAGAGAGTCGGGCGACCACTGTGTCCACTCCGTATTCTGCTGTATAGGAAGCGCATAACGTCTCTGCCGCCCGTTTGGAGGAGGGATAGCAAGATCTGGGAAGCATGCTGTTGACATACCCACTATCGATCTCTCTGAATGTCCCAGCACCCGTTCCATAGACTTCGCCTGTCGAGATGTATAGGAAACGTCTCATTCGATGCTCACGCCCATAGTCAATGAGGTGAGAGACACCGTCAATGTTCGATTTGATCACCTCGACTGGACACTTGGAGAAGAAATTGGGACTTGCATGACTGGCTGCATCTATGATATAATCGAAGGACTTGTCCGAAGCGATAGGCTGCATGACGTCTTGTTGGAAGAAATGGAAGTTATCAGCTTCCCAATACTGAGCAAAGCGTTGCTTTGCCCTTTCCTCATTCCTTCCGGCTGCATAGACTTGGCAGGGAATATGGATGTGCATCAAGACATCTATCAGGCAGGAGCCAATGAGTCCGGTGGCACCTACCACAAGGATATTGCTGTCCTTCAGTAAGCCCCAAGGAAGGTCTTCCGCTTGGATCTCCCTGACATCGTCCCAGTAAGATTTTATTTCAACCATGAGTCTTTTTGCGTATGCATGAGTGCCTTTAGGATTTCGAGGTCCTCCACCGTTGTTACCTTAATATTTTTCTCCGACCCTGGTACAATGTGCATTTCACGGTTGCCTAATTCCGCCATCAGGGTACAAGAAGCAACGGAGTTCGTGATTCCCTTTCGTGCTGCCTCTTCATGGGCGTTGATCAGATTGCCTAATCGGAATGTCTGAGGGGTCTGCGTGCGGATGAGTTTGTCTCTGGGAATACTTGTCGTGGAAGTGAAACCATCCTCGCTTTCCAGAATGGCTTCTCGGCATTTGATCCCTGTAATGGCATATCCGTATTTCTGGCAAATGGCGATATTGGAAGATATAATATCTTGTGACAGTAAGGGTCGTACAGCATCGTGCACCAAGATGAGGTCGTCATCCTTGCAGCCTGCCTCTTTTAATCCATAGATACCATTCCGGATTGATTCCATCCCTGTCTTTCCTCCATCAAAGATCCATTTCAGTTTAGTGATGGAGAACTGGTTTGCATACGACCGGAGCACGGTCTGCCAGCCATCGAGGCATACGACGGCTATGCCGTGGATGTCGGGGTGTTGCTCGAAAGCCAGCATCGTATGGATGATGATCGGGCAGTTGTCCACATGCATAAATTGTTTCGGGATGTCTTGTCCCATCCTGTTCCCACTTCCGCCAGCGATAATCAATGCGTAATTCATGTCAATGTATTTTTTGTTTTACGGTATATAATGATTCACGGGAATCCATGTTAAAATAAGCCTTATGGTGCTTTGCCTGTCTCTTCTCCTCAGGAGGCAACTGCATGTAGTCTCCAAAGAGATTGCGCAGATAGGCATCATAGTGATGGGGCAATGCTACGGTAATGCCCTCAAAGGTAAAAAGCTGTGGGGAACCTGTTATCCACTCCTTGGGATACACCTCCTTGTCCCCGTACGATCCTGAGTAAACAAGAACGTTTTTTGCCGTTTCAAAAGGATATTTCAAACTGATGGCGCGCAGTTCCTTCAAGAGGTGCCTGCGATAGGTCTTCCTACAGAAAAAGCCAATGGTCTTGTATACGAATTGTCCCCATTCCTTTGGATGCGCTAATAAGGCTAATTGCTCTGGGAGAGAGAATCTCCTTGAGATGGCATTCAATCTGTTCTTGACCTTATGATAATGATGGAAGAGGCGTAGGGCTTCTTCCCGGTTGTCAGAAGTACCGTCTACGGGCAGGATGTCTATATAGAGCCCAGTGATACATGGCGTATGCTCATCTTCCATCAGCGTTGTCTTCTTATTGCATAGTTTCATCGAAGGCAAGGGATAATTGTCCTGAGAGTAGGGAGTTACCAGTTCATAATCAGAACTATCCATAGCATTGAAGACTTCCACGAACCGCTCATAGTCTGGACGAGGCATGCAGACATCTATGTCATCATCCCAAGGGATCATCCCTCCATGGCGCACAGCTCCAATGGCAGTTCCCCCTACGCAGAAGTAGTGGAGACCGTGCTTATTGCAGATCTCGACAAATGCCCTAAGGACATCTGTGATCATGGCATTCCATTTAGGCTGTAATTCCGGAGTAATAATCATATCTCATATTTCTTTTGCCAAACCGTAAGATGGATTTTTATCTTATCAGTGCAAAAGTAGGAAAAATATTTTGAACATCAAACATTTAATACTATTTTTGCAGGTAATTATGGCGGAATCACTGAAAGAGAAAACGGCGAAAGGATTGTTCTGGGGAGCCCTTAATAATGGGACGACCCAAGTGCTGAATGCCGTTATTGGAATCATCTTAGGCAGGTTGTTGGTGCCAGAGGCATGGGCTCCTATTGCCACGATCGCCATCTTCTCCGCTATTGCTGGCAATCTGCAGAGCAGTGGCTTTTCCACGGCGATTGTCAATATGAAGAGCCCGAAGGACAATGATTACAATGCGGTGTTTTGGTTTAACATCCTTACCAGTTTCTTGGTGTACATTCTCCTTTTCGCCTGCTCTCCCCTGATCGCTGCTTATTTTGAGCAGCCTTGCCTAAAAGACCTGTCCCGTTTTATCTTCCTTTCCTTCTTTATCTCCTCCTTTGGCATATCTACGAATGCTTATATGACGAAGAACATGATGAACAAGGAGATCACAATCGTCAGCCTTTGTGCCTTAGTCATCTCGGGAAGCGTGGCCATTATCTTGGCTTTAGCCGACTTTTCTTATTGGAGCTTGGCCTGGCAGCAGGTTGTCAATAGTACGGTATTAGTTGTCGGCAGGTTCTTTTTCGTGAAGTGGCGGCCTTCCTTTCACGTTGATTTCTCGCCCATCCGTAAGACTTTCAGGTTTAGTATGAACATCTTAGTGACCATGATCATCAACACGGTCAACAACAATATCCTCAATTCTATCTTTGGAAAATTGTTTACCAAGACCCCGGAAGTAGTCGGCAATTTCTATCAGGCATTCAAATGGGACATGATGGCTTACCAGACGGTAGGTGGCTCGATCGACCAGGTGGCACAGCCCGTATTGGTTTCTTTGCGTGAGGAGAAAGGCCGTGAGGTGCGTGCCTTTCGTAAGATGATTCGCCTTACAGCCTTCTTGTCCTTCCCTGCGATGTTCGGCTTGTCCTTGGTCTCGCAGGAGTTTATCCTTGCCACAGTAGGCAAGAATTGGATAGACAGCGTCCCCATCCTCCGTATTCTTTGTCTGGGAGGTGCCTTCATGCCGTTCTATAACCTTTATAAGAACTTGATTATCAGTCAGGGACGCTCAGATATCAATATGTGGCTGAACATCATTCAAATCGTCATTGAGATCGGCTTGATCTTCCTGACCTACCAGCAAGGGATGATCAGCGTTGTCATTGCCTATACGCTCCTGAATATCTTCTGGCTCTTGACTTGGATGTTCTATGCCCGTCGGTTGATCGGAATCCGGTTCTTTGATACCTTGGCAGATATCTGTCCGTTTATGTTAATCTCTCTTGCCGTGATGGCGGTTACCTATCTGGTTACCTTATCATTGCATCAGATCTATCTCTTGCTGTTCGTCAGGATTGCTGTCGCTGCCTTTCTTTATATAGGAGTGATGAAGGTCTTGCGGGTTAAGATCATGGAGGAGTGTGTGCAATTCTTCTTGGCGAAGTTTAAAAAATAGGAGAGTAGCCATGGAAATATCAGTGATCATACCTGTTTACAACAAGAAGGATTATGTGGAAGATTGCCTTTCCGCAGCCCTTTCATTAGACTTTGCCGACTATGAGGTGATTGTCGTGGATGATGGCAGTACGGATGGGTCGGGCGAGCTCTGTGAGGAATTGGCAAAGGAGCATGCCCGCTTGCGGGTTTTCCATCAACAAAACGGTGGCGTGACGGCTGCTCGGAGATATGGCTGGCAACAGGCACAAGGACAGTATGTAATGTTCTCGGATGCAGATGACCGTCTTTTGCCCAATGCCTTACGGGATACGTATGAGGTTATCCAGAGAGAGAACGCTGATATGGTGTTGGGTTCTTATGTCAACCAATATGGTCGGGTGACCTGTTCGGGTTACCATGGTTTTGTGGAACCTTCTGTGATAATCCATGATATCCTTGCCAATCGGCAGCATTTTGGTGTGCTTTGGGCCATTCTATTTCGAAAGGGCCTGTTGGAAGGATGCCTGGATATCCCACGGGAAATCATTGAGGGGGAAGACAAGCTGATGCAGGTGAAATGCCAGATGAAGCATCCGAAGTCGTTCTTTATCGATTCCTGTATTTATTATTATCGGATGGACGTGCCCAACGACAGGAAACGTCCCTTGTCGACAGCTATCCTGTATGATGAGTTGTTGCGAGAGACCTTACAACCGGAGTGGGAACGGTATCAGAATGGGATGACCTTGTTTCAGATCAAGATGTATGAATTCTATTTAGAGCGGAAGGAATTCCATGTATTCCGTGAGTATTATGGGCAGTTACGCTCACGGTTGAACCACGAAATACCGGTCAAGGACAGGCTCATCATGCGTCTGCCCCCGCGTATTGCCTATTGCCTGGTAGTCGGTTATCACTGGCTTATCCGAAGAAAAGAGGCGTGTGAAGCAAATAATGGCTGATGAGGTTGACATTGTAGACCCACAGATAGACTGTCAAACAGGCGATGGCTACCCTGAGTGCCTTGTGATAGGGAAGGGGAATCTTCTTGAAGAGGAAGGCTATGGCTAAGGGAATGATGAATGCCCAGTGAGCAGCCATGATATATACCTCGTTCAACCCGAATCCCAGTCCTAAGTGCAAGAACAAGTCGAAGCCAAACCAAGTACCGACCATCCATAGGAAGCGGGAGTGGCGACCGCACCAAAGACCGGCAGCAAACAGCAGGGCTACCAGCAACTCGATCCCGTCTTGATAAGGATGGGCGTAGGAAACGAAAATGGGACGCGTGAAGAACACATCCTCCAGGAGATGTCTGGAGTGCAACTGGATAGACTCTCCTAACAGGTTATCACGGATACTTTGCCACCGGGGCGTAGAAAGGTTTGTCCATTGCAAGGGACCTTTGTCGCTGATCGCTTTCCCATGCACTTGCTGGAACCGATGCCCGAAGCTCGCCTCTTTCTTCTTGAACGTGCTGTCTTTTTTCTCCATCGCCAACTGGATCTTCTTTCCTCTTTCCATTCGGGGTAGGATGAGATGCTGGTATTGCCATGCATAAGAGCCTGCTAACAATGCCAAAGGGATGACAACGACAAAAAAGAGAAAGGCAGGACGGAGCACTTTCTTCCCTTCTGTGAAGCAAGCCGCCCATAAAGTCTTGATGCCATTGCTCAGCGTTACTCCTGCCGTGCATAGGAAAAGGATGGCCCAGGGGAGGATCTTCATGGGCTTTTTCTCTTTCATATGTATGCCTGTGATGTAGAGCGTCATCGTGAGCAGGAACAAGGACATGCCAAAATGGTCGGGCACCATCACGGCTAAGATGATATAGGCAAAGGAATAGAAAAAGGCGGAGAGCAGGTTGGCATCGGCATCTGGTACCTCGATAACCTCTAAAAGTGTCCTCCGGAGGAAGACAAAGGAATAAATGGCGCAAAATACCTGCACGCACGCAACCATGTAGATCGCGTAATTGGTCTCGGTCGCTTTCATCAACCAACTGTCAAGTACAGAGAAGGGATACCAAAAGAAGGGAAGGAGAGGATGCCGGAACTCTTTATAGTAAGAATTCCATTGCGAAATCTCAAGGTAAGACGTCGGATCAAAGCCAGAGACATGGAAATGGTTCCAGAAAATAGACCAGAACCCTAACCTTCCTCCCCGGGTAAATAATTCGTTTTGATACCCGGTCATCATGACATTGAGTCCTATGAAGACTACCCCTGCCAAGAGAACGGGAATCCATTCGCTACGTCTTATCTTGAAGATGCTTGTCATTGTCGCGCTTGATTTGGGTGCAAAATTACCAAAAAAACTCCGGATCTGGGAAGGAACTCGCTGCTCTTCTCTTAGAAAAGCATGTATTTTATAGACAACAGCTTTGATTTTTGGAAGAAATGGCTTATCTTTGTCTCCAAATCGTATCACATGAAGAAGCCTGCTCAAATCGATATTGCCGTATTAATGCTTTTCTTTAATCGGCCGGAGACTTTCCAACTCGTGTTCAATGAGGTGAGGAAAGCTCGCCCATCGCGTCTGTTTCTCTATCAGGATGGGCCACGGGATGAAAGGGACTTACCCGGGATCATGGCTTGCCGTAAGATCGTTGAGGACATTGACTGGGAGTGTGACGTTCGTCGCAATTACCAAGAACAGAACCAAGGGTGTGACCCTTCGGGATACCTGTCGCACAAATGGGCATTCTCACTGGCCGACAAATGCATGGTATTGGAAGATGACGTGGTCCCTTCTCAGTCGTTTTTCCCTTTCTGCAAGGAACTGTTGGACAAGTACGAGCACGATGATCGTGTCGCGATGATCTCAGGATTCAATGTGGATGAGGTAACGCCTGGGGTGCCAGATGATTATTTCTTCACGTCTACCTTCTCTATTTGGGGCTGGGCATCGTGGAAAAGGGTCTTGGACCAGTGGGATGGCGAGTACCAATTCATGAAGGATGCGTATACGGTACGACAGCTCAGGGCGTTGCAAAAAAGGCGAGCCTACCGCAGGGACATGATGAAGATGTTCACGGATCATAGTCGGTCGGGCAAGCCTTACTTCGAGACTGTCTTTTGGGCATCCATGCTCCTGCATTCCCAATTGTCCATCATGCCAACTCGTAACTTAGTCAATAATGTGGGACTGACGGCTGGTTCCACGCATTTTTCTGCCAACTTGAAGACAATGCCGCATCGATTGCGCCGTATCTTTACGATGAAAAGGTATGAGCTCGATTTCCCATTGCATCACCCAAAGTATATGGTCGACCATGTGGAATACCAAGACCATTACTATAAAACCATAGGATGGAACCATCGCTGGATCAAGGTATGCAACTCGATGGAAGAGCTTTTCTTGAATTTACGCAGGGGAAATTTCAGGCAGATCGCCAGGTCGTTTCGCCGCCGATGCCTGAAATGGATGGGCATGGATACTTATCAATAAATTGCCCATTGCCATCTCGTTTTCCAAAAGGTCATCTTTCGAAGCCTGAAAGGTTATCTTTCACACGCCAAAAGGTTATCTTTTGCGAGCCGAAAGGTTATCTTTTGCTTTCTTGTTTGTAAGTATCTGTGAATCAAAAACATAGATATCAGAAGAAGAGAAAAGTACGCGGATTTGCTATTTGAAGCTCAACGGCCAGGTGAGGTAGTTCCAGAGCAGGTAGACATGGTATGCCCACAGGTAAAAGGTGATGGCGAAGAGAAGCACTTCGACAAAAGGATTCCTTCTCTTGAGCAGGTATGCCCAGGAAAGGGGGATGACAAATGCCCAATGAGCGGTCATGATATACACCTCGTTAATGGCAAAGCCTAAGACAAGATGCAGGAAGATGGCAAAGGCGAGACATCCGAGCACCAGCCATTCGAACCTGTCCTTCCTTCCTGTCCAGGCTCCCCAAAGGAAGAAAAGGACGATCACCGCCTCGATAACGTATTGTATGGGCCAGGAATAATCCACGATGACGGGACGGTTGACTAACGCATCCCCTAAGATATGCCGCCGATGGAGCTGAAGGGACTCTCCAAAGAAGTTCTCGATGAGTGTTTCCCCTCTCGGGATCGAGCTGTTGGTCCAGCTTTGTACTTTCTGGTCTTGGGGGATTTCCTCACTGGCATTGACGGCAAAGGCAAAGCCCAACATCAGCATCGATGGGACCACGAGCCCTAAGAGCAGGGCACGGGGCTTCCAGAACTTTCTCCCATTGACCACCAGGACGGATAGGAAGACAAGAGCTCCGTTGCTGAGCGTTACCCCTGCGGTCATCACAAAGAGCAGAATGGCTTCCCGGATGGAGAATTCCGTGTGGCTCCGCAACTTCCTCCCCGAGACATAGAGCAGGAGAAGGATCAGGAACATGGACAGGCAGAAGTGGTCGGGCACGATGATGGTCACCATCACATAGGCCAGTCCGAAATAGAAGGCACATAGCAAGAGGGCTGCAGTCGGTGGGATGCCGATGGTCTCCCGCATGATCCGGCCAAGAAAAAGGAAGGAATAGAAAGCGCATGCCACTAAGATGAGACCAACGAGCAGGGGCGCGCAGTTCACTCCCGTGATGCCCCAAAGCAATTGGTTGAGCAGGTAGACGGGATACATGAGGAAGGGCAAGAGTGGATGCCGGATGATGTTGTACCCGATATTCCAGTTGCTGACAACTGCATACGTGATGGGATCGAAGCCTGACATGTGGAAATTACGCATGAAAACCTTCCAGGAATCGATGTCGTAATCGACGAATAGGCACCAGAACTTACTGATCATCAATACATTCAGGGCGATGATGATGATCAGTGCCACCCCAGAAGGGATCCTTTCTTCCTTGCGAATCTTGAAAAGATCGGTCATAGCATGTATTGCGTAAGGAGCCAACCGTTATAAATCCAGAGATAAAGGGTGAGAACAACCAGGAGGATCCTGAGTGCCTTCAGGAAGGATCTGTCGATTCTTAGCATCAGGAAGCCGATGGCTATGGGGATTGCGTAGATCCAGTGCGCTGCCATGATATACACCTCGTTGATGCCAAAGCCTAATCCCATGTGCAGGATCATATCGAACAGGAAGAAAGAGAGGGTGAGCCACAGAAACTTAGACCGGTATCCGGCGATGATTCCCATGATAAACAGGAATACAATCATGGCTTCTACCGCATAGCTGATGGCCATGTCGTACTTGACGATGACCGGACGGCCAATCAATGTGTCCTGAAGCAGGTGCTGCTGGTGCAATTGGATGGATTCCCCGAACAAGTTTTCTACCGCAGTCTCGCACCGGGAAGTGCTGATATCTGTCCATCCCATAAACTCTCCCTGTGTGATGGGCTTGCCCTTATGGGCATTCCAGGGCTGGCGATGGTCGCGCTTGAATTTCGCCTGCACCTTTTTCGCGATGACCGCCTTGACCCCTTGTGCGATCTGGGCTGAGTCTTGGGTGGAGGCTGTGTCAGCATATTGCGTATAGATCTTTTGCCGCAATTCCTTGTCCTTCTTCATCTTCGCCTCTTTCCGTGCCATTTCCTTGGGCCATACGAAAGTCCGGTATTCGAATTTAGCGAAGAGCCAGATGAGTGCAGCTGGAACAAGGATGGCAAAGACCAGGTATCTGGGGCGGAAGAAGCGCTTTCCATTGACGAACAAGGCTGCCATGAAGGTCTTCAATCCGTTGTTCAGGGAGATGCCCGCGGTGAACACGAACAGCAGGATGGTCTGCCAGCCCTTAAGCTTTCTTTGCCTTTTCATGCACATCCCACTGATGTAAAGCGTCATCAACAACATCATCATGGATAAGACAAAATGGTCGGGTACCATGGTGGATACCATTACGTATGCGAAAGAAAAGTAGAAGGCAGAGAGGAGGGTAGCATCCACGCGTGGCAAGTCCATGACCTCCCGGAAGATCCTATATAGGAAGATGTAGGAATAGAAGGCGCAAAAGACGAGTAGTGTAGCCACGACAAACTGCACACAGTTATGCCCTGTGAGCATCATCAGTCCTTGGTTGATCTGGTTGGGGATATACATGAAGAACGCCAAGAGGGGATGCCGGAAAACGTTATATCCCGTTTCCCAGTTAGATACTACGGAATAGGTGAGCGGGTCAAAGCCGGACACGTGGAAGGTCCTGACAAACAGCTTGTGGTAATTATCCGTCAAACTGGAGTAGGGATCGTAATATTTGATGATGGTGAGGGCGTTCAAGGCGATGAAAATGAGCAAGGCCATGAGGGCTTGCCACCTTTCTTCTTTCTTGATCTTGAATATATCCAATGGCTTCTTCATATCTATCGTTTTAAAAAGAATCTGACTAATAGGAAGTTAACGGGTACGCAGATGCAGAACATGGGGATGGGTGCCCACTGTTTGCTGAGTCCTAACCACAGGAAGAAGTTCAGCGTGACCATCTGGAGCAGGTAGTTCACCACATGTGAGAATGCGAATCCAGCTCCGTGCTTGGCGTTTGCCTTCACCCTGAACGTGAAATGCGTGGATGCGAAGAAGTTAAAGATAAAGCTGATGATGTACCCTACCGTCATGCAAACTGACGAATAGAAGTGCATGCTCGCCTTCGGCTCATCGTCCCCGATCAGCAAGGTGAGGGCATAATAGATGCCGTATTGGATGGCAGTAGCTGTGATGCCCACGATACCGAAGCGGATGATCTCCCCGAATCCTTGTCGCTTATCTTTCCCTAAATGGCTTGTAAAATCCCGTATTGGCATATGCTAACAGTTCTTGGTCGCCCCGGCTGTCGCCAAAGGCAGTGATATCATAGTCCTCCCGCTTTCCTTTTAATATTTCCTGTATCCTCTTGACTTTTTCCTTCCCATAGCAGTTGGATGTCAGGAAATGTCCTGTCACCCGATGATCGGTCACTTCGATCTGTGTGCCCAATATCCTGATGCTCCCTTCCGGGAAGTCGTTGAAGAACGGTCTTACCCAGTTGTCAATGCTGGCACTGACAACGATGACGATGGCATGTGCGTTGACAGCTTTTCGGAGCATGTTCCATCCTTGGGGGCGGATCAGGTCTTTTCTGTCTTCGGCAAATCGATCGCAACACGCTTGGAAGTCGCTGATCTCCATTCCCTTGAAATAAAAGGAGAAGATCTTCTCCTTTGCCTTGCCATTAGGATAGAGATGGAGCTTCATCAGGATGAGGAGCGGACTGAACAAGAGGAATCCCCCGATGAAAGCAGCCGTCCCCTTGGCATGGCGGATAAACTGCAAGAGGGTATCCTGGGTCGTCAGGGTACCGTCAAAGTCGAAAGCATACACCTCGGTCATAAGATATAGATAAAGAATAAGAACGACAATATCCAAGCCAAGACAATCAATTGCGTGAAATGGTCTTTGAGAATGACCTTCGTTGGGTCTCCGCTTTTCTTGTCGACGACGGCAATCTGGATGTAGCGGAGCAGTCCTAAGAGGACAAAGACGCTGGTCAGATAGAGATGTTGGGTATGAAAGCGTCCCGTGACCTCAGGGGAAACGGTGTACATGATGTAGCAGACGAGTGTCACTCCTGATGTAATGGTAATCGCTTGGTTGATAAACGTGAGGTTATACCTACTGGTATTCTTCCTCGGAGCTTCCCCCGTCTCGTTCATTTTCAACACGTCATCGCGTCTTTTGGCAAAAGAGAGGAACAGCGTGAGCAGGAACGTCATGAGGACAATCCAGTTGGTCAGCGAGATATCTGTCGCCTCGCCCCCCGCGAGGATTCTTAATACGAAGCCGAAGGCAATGATACACACGTCCAAGATGGCGTATTGCTTGAGCTTAGCACAGTAGCAGAGGTTCAAGACCCAATAAAATAAGATGACGCCACCTGTCTTAAGCCGATAGTCGGGCAGCAACAGGATCGTTAGCATGGAGAGCAAGATCATCAGTACCATCAGTCCATAAGCCAGTTTCACGCTGATGATGCCGGCTGCTACCGGTCGGTGGCACTTGACTGGGTGCTTCCGGTCGGCCTCCACGTCCACTACGTCGTTGAAACAGTAGATCGAGGAAGCGGCGAATGAAAAGGAAAGGAATGTGACGAAGGCTGCCCACAGGTCTTGGGGATCGAGCAGACTGCCTCCAAAAAACAGGGGAATGAAGACAAAGGCGTTCTTGATCCACTGCTTGGGTCGAATGACTTGAATTAATCCTTCTATCGTATTCATCTTTTATAGGTTGGTTGATGCACGGATAGCTGTTGGCTATGGGCGCGTAGGATGAGTGGTTTCCTGATGAGAGAGCCTGCTGATGCCCCATTCGATACACTTGTGTAGGATCCACGCCAAGGGGATCGTGACCAGGATGGTGAGCAGAGCCGTGGGCCAATAGCCCAAATGGTAGGGCTTGATGTAGGTCATTACGAAATGCAAATGCAACAGGTAAGCTTCCAGGCTGATCGTGCCGAAGAATCTCCAGAAGGCATTGAACCATTGAGGCATGCGCCTGAGTACCCGATTGAGCATCAATATCGTGGAAATGGTAAAGGGAATGTAGATCATCCGCTCCACGTAAAGCGGGAACTTCCCATGGGTCATCTGCTCTAAGTAGAGCGTGGAACCGAAGGACATCACGAAAGCAAGGATCAGCATCCAGATGCCTGCGCCATCGATTTCTTTCTTCTCCTTGACCATCTCACCAAAGTTGATGCCGATGAAGAAGATAGGAACCCTGCTCCAGAAAATCTCCAAATGCCCTACGGCATGGTGGATGGGGGGCACCCATTGTACTAAGATGCACCATAAGACCATCAGCACCGGCAGCCATCTGTAGATAGGATGCTTGCGGAGAAGCATCATATAGGGTGGGGCGAGGAGGTAGAGAGCCATGATGGCAGGGATGTACCAGAAGGTCAGTTCGTCATATCTCCAGAAGTCCCAGTTGATGGTGAGCTCTCCGATCAGGTCGACCCAGTCGCCGGAAAACCTTGGAATGTAATACAAACAGGCGATGATAAGCCATGCTGGATAGATCCGGATGAAACGCCTCCAGTAGAATCGCTTGAGATGGGGCGTCTTCATCCAAGAGAACCAAAGTCCCACCCCACTGAGGAACAGGAAGATATCCACGCCGACATTTCCGCAGCGATGCAATCCGAAAAACATGTCGTTGCGAGGCAAGGCTGTATGGAAGAGGATGATGAACAACATGGCAAGTCCCATTTGCTCTCCTCTGTATTTGCTGATATTGGCAAGTTCAATGCTCGGTACTTTCATGACTTCTTAGGGTTTGGGTGAAGGAATCCTTTTGATTACTTCTTTGAACAACCATGCCAGGCACACGCTGGCAACGATATAGAGTAACAATCCTGTATAGATATCCCCCTCTCTGCTGATGGGAATGAAGATCTTTCTGGTGATGGGATGACAGACAAACAGGGCGGCAGAGATCGTTCCTACCCATTCCAAGGGATGGAATATCCTCTCTTTCATCCGTAAGCGGAGTCCTTGTCCTCCTGTTGGGCTGATCAATTGCACGAAGGCAATGGACCCTAAGCAGATCCATACGGGAACGAATGCCCATAGATAGAAATTAAGACTGAACAGATAGTCGGCACACAAGGACAGAAGCAGCAGCCCCCAGAGATATCCCCGGCTGAGCGACCGATGCCCATAGCGGGCATAGAGCAGTCCTAATCCGAACGGCAACATGCCACCCATGAAATTATAACGATACCGGTTCAAGGCATCTCCTTCAGGTGATAAGCACATCTGAATGACAACACATACCGCCATCAGTCCAACTGTCCATCCCCAATGCTTGCGGTAGAGAAGCAAGCGGTAGACAAGGTAGAGCTGCAACATCAGCCCAAAGAACCAATAAGGACCAGGCCAGATGATATGGTCGGGATCGGGAAGGACATTGTTGAACATCAACAGTTGTGCCACGACATCCAGGAATTGGTAGTGATGCTGTCCTGCCGTGATGGCATCGACCATGGTAAAGGCCACAAACCCGACGATCATCATCTTGAACAACTTGAGGAAGTGATACCGGATGAAATGGTATCTCGTTGTGGCTGAGGAGCCCTTGTCTTGTCGCTCATATTTCTTGACCAATCCGTAGGCACTGAGGAAGAGGAAGACAGGGACACCATAATGCCCGAAGAAAGAGAGGAGATGAGCCACTATTTTCTCGTCCATGCCGATAAGAACTTGGTTCAGCCAATCCACGTTCTTCTGTGAAAAGGTGTATTCGTTCTCCTTCACGATCGGGTTGAGCCAATGGCAATAGTTGTGAAGGAAAATACCGATGATGGCAATGCCACGGAGGGCATTGCATTCTGCCCGTGTCAGTTGTTCCGTCTTCATTTCTTGGGTTTTAGCTTGTCATAATCAGTAGTTCCCTTGAGTATTCTCGGACGGTCCTCGTCGTAGTCCGGGCTGATGACATTATAGATTGCATGATAACTTGGCGTATGGATGCCCGCCAAATAGACCAACAGATGGGGGAGGGCATCGGTCATGAACTTGCGCTTGCGAGCTTGGACGATGGCCTGATAGATTTCCGGATGCTTGACCGCATATCGATGGGAGCAATAGATCCAGAAAGGGATCTGGAACTCGTAATGGGCTAAGTCCCAGTCGATGTCCGCGGAATGGTTCCTGCAGATGAACCCTCTGTTTCCCTCATAGCATTCCTCTCCATGGTCAGGCATATAGATGACGATGGCATCTTGGTTCTCAAAGCGCTTGACGATCTGGTCGACGATGGAGTCATTATAGAGGACGGCATTGTCGTAGTCAGCCAAGATGCGCCTTTGTTTCTCGTTGAGTTCCGGACGCTTGTTGAGATAGTCATCTGCAGTAAACTTCTTCCTGTCGTTGGGATAACGCTGCCTGTAGTTGACGTGCTGCCCAATGAGGTGGAAGATAATGAGGTTATGCTCTTTGTTCAGGCTCTTCAGGCTGTCGTCATACTCCTTGATCAATCCTGCGTCATAACGGTAGAGCCGTGTGTTCCGGCTATCAAACTGGGCCTTGCTGAGCGTGGGGTTGTTCAGGAAGAATCCTCCGCTGAAATCATATACCGCCTCTTTTGCCTTGGGCAGGAACTGGTTGGTGATAAATGTCACATGATACCCAGCCTTGCGGAAGAGTTCCGGGAACAGGGGATAGTCGCACCATTCTCCTTTTTGCCCCACCACATGCATGGACAGGACGTTCTTGAATACGAAACTGGTCAGGTTCCACGGTGCTACGACATCTGTGAACTTCACTAACAGACCACTTTTCTCCCGTTTGACTTGGCGTGGCGTCGTGGGCATGAAATATCCATATTGCTGGTCGTGCTGGCGCCCATAGCTCTCTCCGATGATCAACACAATGTTCGGACTGCGGTAGGAGCAACTGTCTACTTGGATATGGTTGGCAGCTTCGATGCACTTCGTAATCTGCTGCGAAGCTAACTCGTTGGCATAAATGCTGAAGACCAGTCTGTAAATTGGCATATAGAGATTGGCGTGGTCCTTTTCGGTAAGCGTATGCTCGACCTCGCCAATGGTAGAACCGGACATCAACTTGCACATGGCAGCTTTGTTATGGGCACAAGCAATAGCACTGTAGACCAACAAGCACAGGGAGAGGGTTCCCCACAACGGGGCACTCTTCTTCCAAAAGGCGATGGAACGTCGTTCACTTTCTTGAAGGAAAATCTTGTTCCGATAGCTCAGGTGTGCCCTTAGTCTGGGCAGGAACACTTTCGCAATGTGGACCAGGATGAGCATTAGGATCCATCCTACGGGTGAGAAAATCACGTCTGCAGACAGATATGATCGCAGGAAATCACCGGCTTCCCTACTGTCGGTTTCCCCAACTAACAAAAGCATTGTCGGAGTGATGGTCGACTGGAACTTGACAAAGCAATAGACATCGATCAAGGCAAGGGAATAGAGAATGAAATACAGGAACCCTTTGACCCATGTCCTGGCCTTTTGGGGGATGGCAGTCAGGATCAGGCAAAGAAGATAGATGTCAAGGAATAATTCTGCATACGTATGCTCATAAATGGTAGCTCCTTTCTGATGAGGAAGGGTTTCCCATGCGCAAAGCAAGCCGAGCAGGTACATGAACACGAAAAAAGCAGCATTGGTCTTGATTGGAGTGAAGACCATGGAGACAAATCGCGTAATCAGATTCCTAATTTTCATTCGAGTATATTTATGTATGCGTGCAAAGATAGTGAAAAAAACAATATCCCGGCTGGTTATTGATAGTATTTTCTTACCAAATCGGCAATAGAGTCGGGTACCAAGCCCTGGATCGGCTTCCCTTCCTTCACTTTTTTACGGATGTCAGTACTGCTGACAGGGTATAGCTTGGCATCGATGAAGTGAACGCTTTGAGGCAGTTTCCGCTCGTCAATGGGATAGTTTTTCCGGGGGTAGACAAAGATCTCATGCTCAGCAATGATCTCGTCGGGATGCCCCCATCTGTCAAATGCCAACCAGTTGTCGGCACCAATGATCAAGGCAAAGTCCCGATCTGGGAAGTCCTTCCTAAGGGCACGCAAGGTCTTCCACGTATAGGAGGGTTTCTCTAAATGGAACTCATAATCTGAGGCGATCAGTCCTTTCTCATTGTGCAAGGCGATCTGGATCATTTGGAGACGCTTCTCATCCGCTAAGAGATTGTCATTGATTTTGAATGGATTTTGCGGAGAGACGACAAACCATATCTCATCCAAGGGAGTCGACCTCAGCAATTGCCTTGCCAAGGCGATATGCCCCACGTGTATCGGGTCGAATGACCCTCCGTAAACCCCTGTCTTGATCATGGGATCCTATTTGGATGATGCCTCTAAGAACTCCTTGATGTCGGTATATGCCTCTTGCTCAGCCTTCTCAAGGTTGTCATTGATCACCACCTTGTCAAACTCCGGTGCAAAGGTCAGCTCGTAGGAAGCCCGGGCAAGCCGTTCTTCTATCACCTCAGGGGTATCGGTTCCCCGTCCTGTGAGTCGTTGCCGGAGAACCGCTAACGAAGGAGGCTGTATGAAAATGCTTAGGGCCCTGGTGCCGTAAAACTTCTTGATATTACATCCTCCCTTTACGTCTACGTCGAAGACAACGATATGCCCGGCTTCTGACTGCTTCTCTACCTGCGCTTTCAATGTGCCGTAAAAGCGGTTGTGATAAACCTCCTCGTATTCCAAGAACTCTTGGTTCTCAATCCGTTTCTTGAACTCTTCCGGGGAGAGGAAGAAGTATTCCACTCCGTCTTGTTCTGTTCCCCTGGGAGGGCGGGAGGTACAGGATATGCTGAACCTTAGGTTCAATTCCGGGTGTTGGCTCATCAGCCAGTTGATAATGGTACTTTTCCCGGATCCGCTGGGTGCTGAAAAAATGATGAGTTTATGACTCATGTCGACCTCCTTTATAGTGCATTCAATACCTGTTCCTTGATTTGCTCCAGTTCATCCTTCATCTTGACGACGATATTTTGCATCTCAGCCTGGTTGCTCTTGGAGCCCGTGGTGTTGATCTCTCTTCCCATCTCCTGTGCGATGAATCCCAGTTTCTTGCCCTGTCCATGGCCTTCTTCCATGGTCTCACGGAAATATCTCAGATGGTTGGCAAGTCGCTGCTTCTCTTCGCTGATATCCAACTTCTCGATGTAATAGATCAACTCCTGTTCTAAGCGGTTCTTGTCGTAGTCGACTTCCGGGATTTCCTTCAGTCCATCGATGATCTTGGCACGTATCTTTTCCACCCTTGACTTTTCGTAAGGCTCGATGCTGGCTAACAGCTTCCCTATGTTATCAATCTTCTCTGTGAATTTCTTCTGCAAGGCAGCCCCTTCTTGGATGCGGAATTCAACAAGATGATGGATGGCTTCCTCGATGGCCGACTTGACCGCAACCCACTCTTCCTCTTCCAAGGTTTCTACTTCCGTCTTGGTGGTGACATCCGGAAGGCGCAACAGCGTATAGAACCAATCTTGGGGTTCAGGGATGCCGGTCTGGGCAGAGATTTCCTTGATCTGGTGATAATAGTTTTCTACCAAAGCCGTATTAATGGGAGTTGGGTCCACGATTGTGTCCTTTTCAATCCAAATAGAGAAGTCCACCTTGCCCCGTTCGAGTGCTTTGGCAATCATCTGCCTGATTTCCATCTCTTTCTCACGATAGAGAGGGGCTATGCGAGTAGAAAGGTCCAATGCCTTGCTATTCAACGATTTTATTTCAACATTAATCTTCTTGTCCTTGTAAGCAACGACAGATTTGCCGTAGCCCGTCATTGATTGTATCATAGTGAGTTTATCGTTAAATTTCTGCAAAAGTAAGAAAAAAACGGGAGTAATTGAAGAAATCAGTCCGGAAAGTGGTCTTTTCCCAAGAAAAAAGCGTATTTTTGCATCTTATAATGGAATAAATCATTTTATATGTCTTGTATATTAAACATTGAAACGAGTACGGATGTGTGCTCCGTGGCTGTCAGCAATGATGCTGAATGTATCTTCAACAAGGAAGATCATAGCGGTCCTAACCACGCCGTAAAATTGGGCGTCTTTGTAGACGAGGCTCTTTCATTTATTGATCATCATGCCATCCCTCTCGATGCGGTAGCGGTCAGCTGCGGTCCCGGTTCCTATACGGGGCTTCGTATCGGCGTGTCCATGGCGAAAGGGATCTGTTATGGCAGGGGCGTCAAGCTGATCGGCATTCCCACATTGGAGGTCTTGTCCGTCCCGGTGTTGCTTCGGGAGATGGTGGAAGAGGAAGATGCGCTGCTTTGCCCGATGTTGGACGCCCGTCGTATGGAGGTATATGCATGCCTGTATGACCGGGCACTGCATGAAGTCCGTCCTATCCATGCCGATGTGGTGGATGAAAACACCTATCAGGAGTATCTCGATCAACGTCCCGTCTATTTCTTCGGAAATGGCGCGGAGAAATGTATGAAGGCAATCCATCATCCCAACGCCCATCTTATCAAGGATATAGAGCCGTTGGCGAAGAATATGTTCCCCTTGGCTGAGAAGAGGATCGCTTTGGGGAAATTTGAGGATGTGGCATATTTCGTGCCATTCTATCTGAAGGATTTCGTCGCAAAACAGCCTAAAAAACTTTTGTAATTATGAATATTGAAGGATTGGATTATAATACGAAGCGGGAGAAGCTGATCCTCCCAGAATATGGTAGGGAGGTGCAGAATATGGTAGACTATGCCGTCTCTTTGCCTTCCAAGGAGGAACGCCAGCGTTGTGCCGAGGCAATTGTTGCCATCATGGACCGTATGTTCCCGCAAAACCGTGATAGCGCGGATCATGTTCAAAAGCTGTGGGATCACCTTGCCATCATGAGCAATTTCAAGCTTGACATTGATTATCCGTATGATGTGTCACAGGCGAAGACCATTACTAAGAAACCGGACCCTATGCCTTATCCCATGACGAAGATCCCCGTCCGCCATTATGGTAAGATGATGTTTGAGGTCTTTGATAAGTTGAAGTCGATGGAACCTGGTGAAGAGCGCGATGAATTGATCCGGCTGACGGCCAATCAGATGAAGCGAGACCTCTATCAGTGGGGCCATGGCTCTTCAGATGATGAGAAAGTGGCTTCGGATCTTGCCCGTTATACGGATGGGAAGGTCCAGCTTGATTTAGACCATTTCGAGTTTGATAAGGTTGAGACCCGAGAAATGGATAAGAAACGTAGGAAAAAATAGTCGCTTATGGAGTCTTTCATTATAGAGGGCGGGCATTTGCTGCATGGGACGATTACTCCTCAGGGAGCCAAGAATGAGGCGTTAGAGGTTATCTGCGCTTCCTTGCTGACCCGTGATGAGGTAAGGATCAAGAACGTCCCGGATATCCTGGATGTGAACAATCTCATCCAATTGCTTCGGGATATCGGGGTGAAGGTGACAAGAAATGGTAAGAATGACTATACCTTTGAGGCGAGTGACCTGAACCTTGATTATCTCCAGAGTGATGAGTTTGTCAAGAAGTGCGCCTCCCTTCGTGGCAGCGTCTTGATGATAGGTCCTTTGTTAGGCCGGTTTGGAAAGGCAACAGTTGCCCAGCCTGGCGGAGATAAGATTGGGAGACGGCGTTTGGATACCCATTTCTTGGGCTTTAAGCATCTCGGCGCGAAGTTCGTGCGGGATGAAGAGCGTAATGTCTATGAGATCCATGCCCGGAAACTGAAAGGCTGTTATATGCTGCTTGACGAGGCTTCTATCACCGGTACGGCGAATATCATCATGGCTTCTGTCCTTGCGGAAGGCACCACGACGATTTACAATGCTGCTTGTGAGCCCTATATCCAGCAATTGTGCCACCTCTTGAATCAGATGGGGGCGAATATCAGTGGGATTGCCAGCAATTTGATTACTATTGTTGGCGTCAAGGAACTGCATGGGGCGCGTCATAAGATCCTGCCAGACATGATCGAGGTAGGGTCTTTTATAGGGATGGCTGCCATGGTAGGCGACGGCGTTCGTATCAAGAACGTGTCACTTCGCGACTTGGGAATTATCCCTGACTCCTTCCGCCGCTTGGGCATAAAGGTGTTGGAAGAGGGCGATGACTTAGTGATCCCGCGCATGAACCATTACATTGTGGATTCTTTCTTGGATGGTTCTATCATGACGATTGCGGATGCTCCTTGGCCGGGGCTGACTCCCGACCTGATCTCTGTCTTGCTCGTCGTGGCTACTCAGGCTCGGGGCAGCGTGCTCTTTCACCAGAAGATGTTTGAAAGTAGGCTGTTCTTTGTCGATAAGCTGATTGATATGGGAGCCCAGATTATTCTTTGCGACCCTCACCGTGCCGTAGTCGTCGGTCACGACCATAAGATCCGCCTTCGTGCGGGACGTATGACAAGCCCTGATATTCGTGCTGGTATCGCATTGCTGATCGCCGCCATGAGCGCAAATGGGACCAGTCGTATTGATAATATTGCTCAGATTGACCGTGGGTACGAGAATATCGAAGGGCGACTGAATAAGTTGGGCGCGTGCATTAAACGTGTGGAAAGTTAAAATGATCAGGCAGGAAGAAGTCTATAAGATAGGGAGGTTAGGAAAGCCACATGGCGTAAAGGGAGAGATTACCTTTATGTTCGATGATGATGTCTTCGATCGTGTGGATGCAGACTATCTCATTTTGGACATCGAGGGGATCTTGGTTCCTTTCTTCATGGAGGAGTACCGATTTAAGAGCGAGGAAACAGCCTTGATGAAATTCTGTGATATCGACACGCAAGAGCAGGCGCGAGAGCTGACGGGGTGTGATGTTTATTTCCCTCGTCAACTGTCAGATCATGACGAAGGCCATCTCTCTTGGCATGAGATCATCGGATACCAGTTGGTCGATGCCCAGAACCAGGAAATTGTCGGGACGGTATGTTCGGTGGATGACAGCACCCTCAACATTCTGTTTGAAGTAGAGACTTCCACGGGAAGGAAGGTGTTGGTGCCTGCTTCCGAGGACCTGATTCGTCAGGTAGATCCCCAAAAGAGAGAGATAACGATTCAATTGCCAGAAGGTATATTAGATTTGTAAACAATGAAACAACAAATATGCATACTCGGTTCTACGGGGTCGATAGGCACGCAGGCACTTGACGTGATCAGTCAGCATAGCGACCTGTTTGAAGTATATTGCCTGACAGCCAATAACCGGGTGAAAGAATTAGCGGAGCAGGCACGTCGCTTTCATCCTGCAGCCGTCGTCATTGCCAATGAAGAGAAGTATGGCGAATTGAAGTCGCTGTTAGACGATAAGCCCGATATCAAGGTCTTTGCCGGGAAACAAGCCTTGGACGAGGTGGTAGAGGCAGGGCCGATAGACATGGTCCTGACGGCCATGGTAGGGTTTGCCGGACTTTCGCCTACTATTCATGCCATTAAGGCACATAAGAAGATTTGCCTGGCAAACAAGGAAACCTTAGTTGTGGCTGGCGAGCTGATCTGCCAGTTGACGGCAGAGAACCATGCGCAGATCATCCCTGTAGACAGTGAGCATAGCGCGATCTTCCAAAGTTTGGTCGGCGAGGATGAGAATCCGGTGGATAAGATCCTGCTGACCTGTTCCGGAGGACCCTTCCGCTTGTTGACTCATGAGGAAATGGGGCATGTGACAGCTGCTGATGCCTTGAAGCATCCCACCTGGACGATGGGCGCAAAGATCACGATCGATTCTGCCACCTTGATGAACAAAGGCTTTGAGGTGATGGAAGCCAAGTGGCTCTTTGGGGTCCCAGCGGAAAAGATCCAAGTGCTGATCCATCCACAGAGTATCGTACACAGTGCCGTGCAATTCGAAGATGGCGCTGTCAAAGCCCAATTAGGTGTCCCCGACATGCGTCTTCCTATCCAATATGCGTTCACCTATCCGAAACGCTTGCCGTTGCAGGGGGATCGCCTTGATCTTTTCCGGCAACCCTTAGAGTTTTTTGAGCCTGATGTGAAGAAATTCAAATGCCTTGCCTTGGCGTATGAGGCTATCCGGAAAGGCGGGAACATGCCATGTATCTTGAATGCATCGAATGAAATCGTGAACGCAGGGTTCCGCAAAGGGGAATGTACCTTCTTTGGCATGGCAGACATTATCGAACAGACGATGGCAAAGGCAACCTACGACCCGCACCCGGATTATGAAGTCTATGTACAGACAGATGCTGAGGCTCGTAGGATCGCGTCCGAAATCATGAATAATAATTAATAATAAGAGACCTTTTAGATGGAAATATTTTTGATCAGATTGCTGCAGTTCATTCTTGCAATCTCTTTAATAGTGCTCCTGCATGAAGGAGGACACATGTTCTTCTCCAAGCTCTTTGGCGTGAGGGTGGAGAAGTTCTTTATTTTCTTTGATGTAGGCATCGGCAAGTGGAACGGCAGCCTGTTCCATTTCAAGCCCAAGAATAGTGATACGGAATATGGCATGGGATGGCTGCCGCTTGGTGGCTATTGTAAGATATCAGGCATGATCGACGAGAGCTTCGACACCGAGCAGATGAAACGTCCTGCCCAGCCTTGGGAGTTCCGTTCCAAACCAGCATGGCAACGCTTGCTGATTATGGTGGGAGGCGTCCTTGTCAACTTCCTGCTGGCACTCTTTATCTATTCCATGGTAATGTTCTATTGGGGAGAAACTTATATCCAACCCAAGGCGATGTCACTGGGCATGAAGTTTAACCAAGAAGCCAAGAGCTATGGGTTCCAGGACAGAGATATCCTCGTCGGGACGGATTTGGGAGAGTTCAAGGAGTATAATGCTGATTTCTTCAGGGATCTCTCCAAGGCGCGGCGTTGCGATGTCATCCGGAATGGGAAGAAAGTGAGCATTCCCCTCCCTGGCGACATTAACCTGTTAGGCATGCTGAAGGCATCCCCAGTCTTTGCCCGTCCCTTTATTCCGGCTGAGGTAGACAGCGTTGTCGCTGGTACGGCTGCTGCAAAGGTTGGCTTACGGAAAGGGGATAAGATCCTTGCTATCAATGGAAAGAATGTCGATTCCTATAATGAGTTCTCGAATGAGATCGGTCGCTTGCATGATGTGTTGAGCAGTGTCCCCAAGACTCATCGTGATAGCATGCGCGTCCGCACCATTCGCTTGGTCTTCTCCCACCAAGGGGTAAACGATACTTGCCAGACTGTCCTCTCTCCCGACCTGATGTTAGGCATCAGCACGAAGACTGTTGCAGCTCTCTATCAAGGTAAGGAGACGCATGTCAGCTACCACTTCTTCCAGAGCTTCCCTGCCGGTGTCAAATACGGATGGGATGTGCTGAAGGGATATGTGGGTGACATGAAATACGTCTTCTCTTCAGAGGGAGCCAAGAGCTTAGGTGGCTTCGGCGCGATCGGCAGCCTCTTCCCACCTTATTGGGACTGGCACATGTTCTGGATGATGACAGCTTTCCTGAGCATCATCCTTGCCTTCATGAATATCCTGCCTATCCCGGCTCTTGATGGCGGTCATGTACTTTTCTTGCTCTATGAGATGGTAACCCGTCGCAAGCCCAGTGAGAAGTTTATGATATGGGCAGAATATGTAGGCATCACCATTTTGCTCCTGTTGATGATCGTCGCCAATATGAATGATATCCTCAGGTGGTTAGGGTATCTGCATTGATTCGGGATCCCTGCACGCACATTCCGTGCTTGTTGAAATCAGTTGAAATATAATTTTTAGCAAGAAATTCGGTTGAAATAACAGGTTGAAAGTAAAATCATACAATTTGCTTTCAATCTGTTATTATTTTGCTTTGAATATTGATATATTGTTAATTCGACTATCTCTAATATAATATTCTGTACTTAAATCTGACGATTTATTTATCAAAATGAAAGTAAATTTGTAACTTTGCATTCAATTTGGTAGGTAAATAACGGATTTTTTAGAATATATGCAAACAAAAATGAGAACCAATGAAAGCTGTTCTCATCAAGAGACAGCAAATGGATTGTACAATGCTGACTATGAACATGACGCGTGTGGTGTCGGAATGGTAGTCAACATTCATGGTAACAAAAGCCACGAACTGGTTGATAATGCACTCAAAGTGTTGGAGAACATGCGGCATCGTGGTGCTGAAGGTGCGGATAACAAAACTGGTGATGGTGCAGGCATCCTCCTGCAGATTCCTCATGAGTTTATTCTTTTGCAGGGTATTCCGGTGCCAGAAAAAGGAAAGTACGGCACGGGTCTGGTGTTCCTTCCTAAGGATGAGAAACGCCAGCAGGCTATCCTGAGCATTATGATCGAAGAGATCGAACGCGAGGGACTTTCCTTGATGCATTTGAGAAATGTGCCTACCAATCCTGACTGTCTTGGTGAAGCTGCCCTTGAGACGGAGCCTGCCATCAAACAGGTCTTTATCACGGGCGTGACGGATGACCATGTCTCTACTTTCGAACGTACCTTATATATAATAAGGAAGAAAATCGAGAAGCGGGTGGATGACAAGGACTTTTACATTTGTTCCCTTTCCAGTAAGAATATCGTTTATAAGGGAATGCTCTCCAGTCTCCAACTTCGCCAGTATTTCCCAGATTTGACCAATAATTATTTTACGAGTGGGCTGGCTCTCGTCCACAGTCGTTTCTCTACGAATACATTCCCGACGTGGAGCTTGGCACAGCCGTTCCGCCTTCTCTGCCATAACGGAGAGATCAATACCATTCGTGGGAACCGCGGCTGGATGAAGGCACGTGAGAGCGTCCTCTCTTCGGAGGCGTTAGGCGACATCCGGAAAATCTCCCCGATCGTCCAACCGGGTATGTCAGATTCTGCCAGTTTGGACAATGTGTTTGAGTTCTTTGTCATGAGCGGTCTTTCCTTGCCCCATGCCATGGCAGTCATGATCCCGGAGAGCTTTAACGACAAGAACCCGATCTCCGAAGACCTGAAGGCTTTCTATGAGTATCATTCTATCCTGATGGAACCGTGGGACGGACCTGCTGCGTTGCTCTTCAGTGATGGGCGTTATGCGGGTGGAATGCTCGACAGGAACGGTCTCCGCCCTGCCCGTTACACAATTACCAAGAATGACACGATGGTTGTCGCCTCAGAAGTGGGAGTCATGGACTTTGACCCAACGGAGATCGCAGAAAAAGGACGCCTCCAACCCGGTAAGATTCTCTTGATTGATACGCAGGAGGGCAAGATCTATTATGATGGGGAGATCAAGGAGCGGTTAGCAACAGCACATCCTTATCGCCAGTGGTTGAATACCAATCGCATTCAGTTGGAGAAGCTCCATAGTGGCAGGAAGGTAGAGAACGGGATGGATAACCTTGTCCGCCATGAGATCATGTTCGGGTATGGTGAGGAAGATGTCGATAACACCATCGTCCCCATGTCTACCAAAGGGCAGGAGCCTACCGCCTCGATGGGAAATGACACTCCCTTGTCGGTGCTGAGCAGTAAGCCCCAGATCTTCTTCAACTATTTCCGCCAGCAGTTTGCGCAGGTTACCAACCCTGCCATAGACTCTATCCGAGAGTCCTTGGTGATGTCCCTCTCCGAGTATATTGGACGTGTAGGCAGTGGGATCCTGAACCCCGATGAGACCAATTGCAAGATGGTTCGCCTGCCGCATCCTATCCTGACGAATACCCAGCTTGATATCCTTTGTAATATCAGGTACAAAGGCTTTAATACGGTGAAATTGCCTATTGTCTTTGAGCCCACGAAAGAGGCTTCGGAGAATGGGGAACGTCTGCGTGCGGCTATCGATGACCTTTGCCGTCAGGCAGAGAAGAGCGTGGATGACGGTTATAACTATATCATCCTCTCCGACCGTTTCGTCGATGAGACACATGTTGCCATTCCGTCTTTGTTGGCAGTCAGTGCCGTCCATCATTACCTGATCAGTGTGGGGAAACGCGTGCAGACTGCGCTGATCGTCGAAAGCGGTGAGATCCGCGAGGTGATGCACGCAGCCTTGTTGCTGGGCTATGGCGCTTCGGCTTTGTGCCCTTATATGACGTATGCGATTCTCGACGACCTCGTCAAGCGGCATAAGATCCAGGAGGACTATGCAACGGCTGAGGCAAACTATATCAAGGCAGTCAAGAAAGGATTGCTGAAGATCATGGCTAAGATGGGCATCTCTACCATACGCTCCTATCGTGGAGCCAAGATCTTTGAGAGCATCGGACTCTCGGAGAGTTTGTTGAAAACCTATTTCGGCACGAACGTCAGTACCATTGGCGGCATTGGGCTCGACCAGATCGCGAAAGATGCCATCATCTTCCACCATCTCGCCTATGGCAAGCATACCCAGACGGATTTCCTGCCGAACTTGGGACAGTTCCATTATCGTAGGGACGGAATCAAGCATGCCTGGAATCCGGAGACGATTGCTACCTTGCAGTTGGCAACCCGCACGGGCAATTATGAACTTTTCAAGAAATTCTCGGATATTGTTGACAAGAAGGAAGAACCCATCTTTATTCGTGACTTCCTCGATTTCAAGAGAAATCCGATTGATATCAAGAAGGTGGAGCCTGTTGAGTCGATCGTGAAGCATTTCGTGACGGGTGCGATGAGCTTTGGCGCGCTTTCAAAGGAGGCTCATGAGGCCATAGCCTTGGCCATGAATAAATTAGGTGCCCGCTCCAATACGGGAGAAGGTGGTGAGGATAATGCCCGCTTCCATGAGACAGTGGATGGCGTCAGCCTCTCCAGCAAAACCAAACAGGTGGCTTCCGGTCGTTTCGGCGTTACCACGGAATATCTGGTCAACGCAGAGGAAATCCAGATCAAGGTTGCCCAGGGTGCAAAGCCAGGTGAAGGTGGACAGCTGCCTGGGTTCAAGGTGAACGAGATCATTGCCAAGACTCGGCATTCTATCCCAGGCATCAGCCTGATCTCTCCTCCTCCTCATCATGATATCTATTCTATCGAGGACCTTGCGCAGCTCATCTTCGACTTGAAGAATGTGAACCCGAAGGCAGCCATCAGCGTGAAGTTAGTGGCTGAGAGTGGTGTGGGAACGATCGCAGCAGGCGTTGCCAAGGCAAAAGCCGACCTGATTGTCATCTCCGGGGCTGAAGGCGGGACAGGTGCGTCTCCCGCCTCCTCTATGCGCTTCGCAGGCATCTCGCCAGAGATCGGCATTGCTGAGACACAGCAGACGTTGGTCAAGAATGGGCTCAGAGGGAAAGTCCGCTTGCAGGTTGACGGGCAGTTGAAGACCGGTCGTGACATTATCCTCATGGCTTTGTTGGGCGCAGAGGAATTTGGCTTCGGTACTGCAGCACTGATCGTCCTCGGTTGCGTGATGATGCGGAAATGTAATCTGAATACTTGTCCTATGGGTGTCGCTACCCAGGATCCACGGCTGCGCGCCCATTTCCGCGGTCGTTCGGAATATCTGGTCAACTATTTCACCTTCCTCGCACAGGAAGTTCGGGAATATTTGGCAGAGATGGGCTTTACCAGCCTGAATGAGATCGTCGGGCATACGGAACTGCTCATCAAGCGGAACCCGGAAAATGAGGATAAGGAATTGGTGGAAAAGACGGATACGCTCGATTTCAGTCGACTTCTCCACAAGGAAGAAGGCAACTGTAGCTTGTACCATACCACCCAGCAGTCGCATGATTTAGCAGACGTACTCGACCAGCAGTTGATTCGTGGCGCGCAGAATGCTATTGAGAGGAAAGAAGAGGTCAACCTCGACTTTGCCATCAGGAATACCGACCGTGCCGTTGGTGCCATGCTCAGTGGCGTTATCGCCTCTAAATATGGTGAGGAAGGTCTGCCGGAAGACACGATCAACGTGAAGTTCAAGGGATCTGCAGGCCAGAGCTTCGGGGCCTTCTTAGTCAAGGGCGTTGACTTTAAGCTCGAAGGTGAGACCAATGACTATTTTGCAAAGGGACTCAGTGGCGGGCGAATCTCCATCCTTCCTCCGATCCGTTCGAATTTCTCTGCCGAAGATAATATTATTGCAGGCAATACCGGTCTTTATGGGGCCACGAGCGGAGAGCTCTACATCAATGGTAAGGTAGGTGAGCGGTTCGGTGTCCGTAATTCCGGAGCCATTGCCGTGATCGAAGGCGCAGGCGACCATTGCTGCGAGTATATGACAGGCGGTCGTGTTGTCGTGTTAGGAGAAACCGGGCGCAACTTTGCCGCTGGTATGAGCGGTGGCGTTGCTTATGTCTGGGACAAGAACCATAATTTTGATTACTTCTGTAATATGGATATGGTAGAGATCAATCTCGTGGATGACAGCAACTACCGGAAAGAACTGCATGAACTGATCCGTCAGCATTATCTCTATACGGGCTCAAAGTTGGCACGTACGATGCTGGATGACTGGAACCATTATGTGGAAGACTTCATCCAAGTGGTGCCCATCGAGTACAAGAGAGTCCTGCAGGAAGAGCAGGTCAGGAAATTACAGCAGAAGATTGCGGATATGCAGCGTGACTATTAATCGGAAGGAGGAAACAGAATTATGGGAAATCCAAAAGCATTTTTGACAATAGACCGCAAGGAAGCGGGTTACCGACCCATCAACGACCGTATTCACGACTTTGGTGAGGTGGAACAAACATTAAATAGTAATGATCGTCGCCTTCAGGCTTCACGTTGCATGGACTGCGGGGTTCCGTTCTGCCATTGGGCATGTCCGTTGGGCAACAAGCCGCCAGAGTGGAATGATGCCCTGTATAAGGGGGATTGGGAGCTGGCTTATCGCTTGCTCAATTCTACCAACGACTTCCCTGAGTTCACGGGACGTATCTGCCCGGCTCTTTGCGAGAAGGCGTGCGTGCTGAACTTAATGGACCATCAGCCGACAACCAACCGTGAGGACGAGGCTGCTATCACGGAGCATGCCTTTGAGGAGAATTTCGTCCGGATCGAACATCCGGAACGGAATGGCAAGAAAGTGGCAGTCATTGGCGCGGGTCCAGCCGGACTTACCACTGCCAACCAGTTGAACCTCAAGGGATATGAGGTGACTGTCTTCGAGGCAAGGGAAAACAATGGAGGACTGCTCCGTTTCGGTATTCCTAACTTTAAGTTGAACAAGTCGATCATCGACAGGCGAATCCATGTCCTGGAGCAAGAAGGCATCCATTTCGTATACAATGCTCCTATTGACGTGGAGCATATAGAAGATTCCACTGCAGAAAGTGCGAAGAAGGCGGGTAGCAGCGAAACGAAATTTGACGCTTATGTTGTCTGCACCGGAACGCCGACGGCACGTGACCTGAAGATACCCGGACGTGAGTTGAAGGGCGTCTACTTTGCCCTTGACCTGCTCTCGCAGCAGAACAGGATCCTTGCAGGACAGGAATTTAAGAAAGAAGAACTGGTATCTGCCAAAGGAAAGGATGTCCTTGTCATCGGTGGAGGTGACACGGGTTCCGACTGTATTGGCACCGCCCATCGGCAAGGTTGCAAGAGCGTTACCCAGATCGAGATCATGCCGAAGCCCCCTGTAGGGCCAGATGATCCTCAGAACCCATGGCCCAACTGGCCACGCACGTTGAAAACGACGTCTTCCCATGAAGAAGGATGTACCCGTCGTTGGAACATTAACTCCTTGGAATTCCTGGGAAAAGACGGGAAACTGACAGGTGTGAAAGTGCAGGAGATTGCCTGGGAACCTAATCCGCAAGGTGGTCGCCCGATCATGAAACCTGCAGGGAAACCGGAAGTAATCAAATGCGAGATGGTACTCCTGGCTATGGGATTCCTACGTCCGCAGCAACCCTCTTTCCCCGAAAACGTCTTCGTGGCAGGCGATGCCGCCAATGGTGCCTCCTTAGTGGTAAGGGCGATGGCAAGTGGTCATCAGATTGCCCGGGCAGTACATGCTTATCTGAGTAAGTAATCTCTTCTTGAGGGTCGGCTTCGGGTCGGCCCTCAAATATTTCATAGGATTCGGTTTTTCAGTACACCCCATCGTTGGTCCCCATTCAAGATCCGTTCGAGATCCGTTCGAGGCGCAATTCCCTCTTACTTTTATGTTAAAAACAACTAATAAGGTTAATTAAGAATAATTAGGCAAGTTGTCACCCTTCGGAATTCAATATAAATATGTACCTTTGCAATCCGATTATTTCGGGGATGAACTTAGGATCCCTACGTATGGGAGTGTTAATAGCTGTGCTTTTGGCCGAGTGCAGTGGTTAGTGAATCGCCTGTACAAAGAGTGATTGAAAAGAAAAAATTGTTTTTTAGTAGTAAATTTAAAAAATTAAAATGGACACTTTAAGTTACAAGACTATTTCCGTTAACAAGGAAACAGCGAAGAAAGAGTGGGTAGTAGTTGATGCTACCGACCAGATTTGCGGTCGTCTCTGTTCAAAAGTTGCTAAATTGTTGCGTGGAAAGTACAAGCCATCGTTTACACCTCATGTAGATTGTGGCGACAATGTAATTATTATTAACGCCTCCAAGGTCGTTTTCTCTGGTAAGAAGGAGACCGATAAGGTTTACACCCGTTACACGGGCTATCCTGGTGGTCAGCGTTTCACGACGCCGGCTCAGTTGCGTAAGCGTAACCAAGGTATCGATCACATGATCCGTCATGCTGTGAAGGGCATGCTTCCTAAGGGTCCTTTAGGTCGCAAGCTCATGGATAATCTTTTCGTTTTCGAAGGCACGGAGCACAATATGGCTGCTCAGAAGCCAAAGGCAATTGATATTAACCAGTATAAATAATAATTATCAAAGATGGAAGTAATTAATGCAATTGGTCGCCGTAAGAGCGCTGTCGCTCGTGTTTACCTGACAGAGGGTACCGGTAAGATCACAATTAATAAAAAAGATATCGAAACTTATTTCCCATCAGCCATTCTTCGCTATGTCGTGAAACAGCCGTTAGAGCTGCTTGAGGCTGCTGAGAAATATGATATTAAGGCTAATCTTGATGGCGGCGGCTTCACAGGCCAGAGCCAGGCACTGCGCCTTGCCATTGCCCGCGCGCTCGTGAAGATCAATGCTGAGGATAAGAAGAGCTTGAAGGACCATGGTTTCCTGACACGCGACAGCCGTGCTGTTGAGCGTAAGAAACCAGGACAGCCGAAGGCTCGCCGTCGCTTCCAGTTCAGTAAGCGTTAATCTTTTGGACGACATCTGTGGGATGGGACGGGCTTCTTGCCAAATCCTGTTCCTTGTCGGACAAAGGAAACTGACCGTCGTTTAGTATCTAAATCCTTGCGACTCATCATCGGGATGATTACCCAAGGGTTGGTTCTGAATGAAAAAGGGTCGGGGAGGGAATCCTCCGCCGGTCGTTAGAATTAAAAGGAAAGTAAACAATTAAAAGAATCGAAAGAAATGTCAAGAACAAATTTTGACCAGTTATTGCAGGCAGGCTGTCATTTCGGGCACCTCCGTCGCAAGTGGAATCCCGCCATGGCTCCTTATATCTTCATGGAGCGCAATGGTATTCATATTATCGATCTGCACAAGACCGTAGCTAAGATTGATGAGGCTGCAGAGGCTTTGAAGCAGATCGCCAAGTCAGGAAAGAAGATCCTGTTCGTCGCTACTAAAAAACAAGCTAAGGACATCGTTGCCGAGAAGGCTGCAAGTGTCAACATGCCGTACGTGATCGAGCGTTGGCCAGGTGGTATGCTCACCAACTTCCCAACCATCCGGAAGGCCGTAAAGAAAATGGCGAACATTGACAAACTGATGAACGACGGTACTTTCTCTAATCTGTCAAAGCGTGAGCTGTTGCAGATTACGCGCCAGCGTGCTAAATTGGAGAAGAACCTCGGTTCTATCGCCGACCTGACTCGCCTGCCGAGTGCACTCTTCGTGGTAGATGTCATGAAGGAGCACATCGCAGTGAAAGAGGCTAACCGCTTGGGCATTCCTGTCTTCGCAATCGTTGATACCAACTCTGACCCACGCGACATCGATTTCGTGATCCCAGCTAACGATGACGCAAAGGATAGCGTAGACGTGATCCTGTCTGCTTGCTGCGGTGCAATCGCAGAAGGACTGGAAGAGCGTAAGGCAGAGAAGGCTGACGAGAAGGCTGCTGCTGAGCAGGCAGAAGAAGCTCCTGAGAACAAGAAGCGTTCTCCTCGCAAGGCTCGCAAAGAGGCTGAGGAAGCTGCCCCTGCAACAGAGGCTGCTCCTGCTGAGGAAACAGCACCTGCTGCTGAGTAAGCGTCGGTGAATACTCTTGGATGACAAGGGTGGATCTTTGACAACAAGAACGAGAATAACCGGGTAAGCCCCTTGCATGCTCTCTCCCAAGAGAATATGGAGAGGCTTTCCCTATTTAATAACAAACTGTCTTCTTTTCCCATTGTGGGGAGGGGACACTTAAAATTTAATATCAAAATGGCTGTTTCTATAGCTGATATCCAGAAGCTCCGTAAGATGACGGGCGCTGGTCTTGCAGACTGCAAGAAAGCCCTTGTTGAGGCTGAGGGTAATATTGAGAAGGCAATTGAGCTCGTTCGCGAGCGTGGTCTTGCCATCGCTGCAAAGCGTTCTGACCGTTCTACTTCCAACGGTTGTGTACTCGTTAAGAAGGTTCCTGGCTTCGCTGCCATGATCGCATTGAAATGTGAGACTGACTTCGTGGCTGCAGGTGCTGACTTCATCAAACTGACACAGGAAATCCTTGACGCTGCCATCGAAAAGCGTGCCAAGACCTTAGATGAGATTCAGAACCTGACACTGGCTGATGGCAATGACGTGGCTAAGGCTGTGAAGTTGCGCTCTGGAATCACAGGCGAGAAGATGGAACTCGATGGCTATAATTATTTAGAGGGTGACAATATCGAGACTTATGACCACATGGGTCGCCATACGCTCTGCACAATGGTTCAACTGAACCAGGACAATGCTGATGCTGGCCATAAGGTAGCCATGCAGGTGGCTGCCATGAAGCCAGTCGCTCTTGATGAGGCTTCCGTTCCTCAGCAGGTGAAGGACGAGGAACTTCAGGTCGCTATCCAGAAGACAAAGGATGAGCAGATCGAGAAGGCTGTTGTGAATGCGATTAAGAAAGCAGGCATCAACGCAAACCTCGTTGACTCTGACGAACATATCGAGAGCAATATCGCTAAGGGTTGGCTGACTCGCGAGGAGGCAGACAAGGCAAAGGAAATCAAGGAGAAGGTAGCTGCTGAGAAGGCTGCTCATCTGCCAGAGCAGATGATCCAGAACATCGCTAAGGGCCGTATGGCTAAGTTCTTCAAGGAGAACTGCCTCGTTGACCAGGAATTCCAGTTCGGTGATGGCGATAAGGAGTCTGTTGCTGATTACTTGAAGAAGCAAGATAAGGATCTGAAGATCGTTGCTTACAAGCGTTTCACTTTGGCTGCAGAATAATAGAATACTCTTTATAAACGTAAGACCGGGGCTCTTTTCAAAGTGTCCCGGTTTTTTGTTTGTGCTTTTCATCGCTTTTTGAATAGGCCTTTGAGTTCCGATCAGCGCTCTGAATTTTGGGCGCATCCTCCTTCAGCTTCATGAACATGGTGTCGTTCCGTTTCCATCAAGATCATGATCCGAATGCTAATGGTGAATATATCATACAAAATTCTCGAGAGAATTTGGTCCCATCGTTGATTTCTTGCCCGCTAAAAGAATAGCTGTCATCATAAATTCTCGAGAGAATTTAGCAAATGATATGCTTTTTCTGTCAACCTTGTGTCAACCTTTGACAACCTAAAAACAGGTTGCAAGCCCGATAAACACTGGGTTTTGACAACCTGTCAACCTATTATATAAAAAACTCCAGTGGAGAGCAACAAAACAAGAAAAGCAAAAGGTATGGACCTTTATATTTATTTTTACACGACACGCTGTGAATGTTTCGTTGTATGGAACAAAATCTTCGATATTTATTTTGTATTTCTCTCTGTTTGCAGTAACTTTGCACAAAAAGGCTACGGATGAAGATATTTGCGATTGGAATCAACTATGCCTTGCACAATAAAGAATTGCATGGCACGTTAGATAAAACAGAAGAGCCGGTGATCTTTACGAAGGCTGATTCTGCGTTGTTGAAGGATCATAAGCCTTTCTTTATCCCTGATTTCATGGGGAGGATAGACTATGAGACGGAATTAGTGGTGCGTATCTGTAAGTTGGGTAAGTGCATCCCACAGCGTTTCGCTTACCGGTATTATGATGCGGTGACGGTGGGGATTGATTTCACGGCTCGTGAGCTGCAGAAGAAACTTCGCGAGGCAGGGCGGCCTTGGGAGATCTGCAAGGGCTTTGATGGCTCTGCCGTGATCGGAGAATGGGTGGATGTCGCTAAGTTCCGGAGTATCCAAGCCATCCATTTCCACCTTGACATCAACGGTCGGACGGTGCAGGAAGGTTGCTCAAGCGATATGCTCTACAAGGTGGACGAGATCATCGCCTATATCAGTCAGTTCTTTACGCTGAAAACGGGTGACCTGCTCTATACCGGCACCCCTGCTGGCGTAGGACCTGTCCATATCGATGATCATTTGGAAGGCTATCTCGAGGATAAGAAGGTGCTGGAGTTCAATTGTAAGTGATGGATAAGGGCGTTCTTGGGGAGGACGAAGGTGGCAATCAGAATATATATAACGATCTGGATCTTGTTGTGCTGCGGCCTGCAGGCTAAGGCCTCACAACGGTTCTTTAACTTGACAGCAACGGATGTCGAGATCGATTCCCTATTGCCTTCCTTTACCTACTCCGTACCTTTGGACGGGGATTACCAGGACTCTCTCTATACAGTTTCTATTGAATATCCGGATTTCATCGATATGACCTCATCGGATATTGCTAAGTACAACCAAATCTCAGGCGCAGCGTTGCCTGCGATCCCTTCTGTTCACAGCAACATTGTGGTAGACAGGAAGAAAGGTTTTTTGGAGATTTCCTTTACACCTTTGGTCTTCCGGGACAATCGCCACCAGATTCTCGTAAGCTTCTTGCTAAAGGTGGAATCTGTGTCGAAGGTGAGCTCCGTGCGCAAGGCGAAGTCGATCCGGGCTCTTTCACCCACCACCGCTTCCCGTTATGCTTCGCATAGCGTGCTTGCTTCTGGGACCTGGGCTAAGATTAAAGTACCTGCCACTGGCGTCTATCAACTAACGGAAGCAGTGATCAGACAGGCGGGATTCTCTGATTTGAGTAAAGTGCATATCTATGGCTATGGAGGGAATCTGCAAAACGAGACTTTGGACGGAAGCGAGCTGGCTGCCTTGGATGATTTGAAAGAGGTGCCTACCTGTACGGTCAATGGGCGTCGGCTTTTCTATGCCAAAGGACCTGTTAGCTGGGCTTCGCCCACCTCGACCTTGCGCACCCGGAATCCTTATTCTGATGAAGGCTATTATTTCATGACCCAGGACGACAGCACGCCAGTCAGCGTGGATTCTACGACATTCTTAAATAATGTCTATCCTCGACCAGAGGATTACCATACCTTGCACGAGGTGGATAACTTTGCCTGGTATCAAGGAGGGCGAAAACTCTTTGAGAATAGTCCTATTGCCAATGGCAGTAGCAAGACCTATTCCCTGACGCTTCCTGTAGAGAAGGTCAGTGGACGGATGTCAATTGCCTTGAGTGCTGGCACGGCAAGCACGGCAACGATAGAGCTGAATGGGAAGACCTTGGGAACAATTACCTTGACCCTTCCTACAGACTACGATCATGGCAGTGTCGTGACACGTGTCTTTACGATTGATACCTTAGCGCGTTCCAATACGGTGAAGATCACCACAACCTCTGGTGGACCTATTCGCCTTGATTACATAGACTTTGGATACGACCAACCAGGTCCTGCGCCCGACCTGTTGAACGGAACGTTCAGTGCGCCGGAGTATGTGTATAATATTACGAATCAGGACCATCATGCAGACCCACAGGCAGACATGGTGATCATCATCCCAACCTCACAGAAGTTAGGGGAACAAGCCAAACGCCTTGCGGCCTTCCATGAGGAACACGACTCGATGCGCGTGAATATAGTGCCTGCTGATGAGCTCTATAATGAATTCTCCAGTGGAACGCCTGATGCCAACGCCTATCGTCGTTATCTGAAAATGCTCTATGACCGGGCAACGACGGAGACAGATATGCCGAAATACTTGTTGCTCTTTGGGGATTGCGCTTGGGATAACAGGATGAACACTAGCGACTGGAAGACAGCGTCTGTGGATGATTACCTCCTTTGCTATGAGAGCGAAAACTCCCTGAATGATGTTTACTGTTATGTGGATGACGGATGGTTCTGCTCCTTGGATGACGGGGAGGGAGCTGATCCCGTGTCTTCTGACAAGGAAGACGTAGCCGTAGGCAGGTTCCCGGTCACCACGGCAACCGAGGCAAAGGCCATGGTAGATAAAGTCATCAACTATGTCAAGAATGAGAATGCCGGAGCATGGCAGAATACGATCATGTTCATGGGCGATGATGGAAATGAGAATATCCACATGCGGGATATCAACGAGACGGCAGACAACATTGCTGCTCGTTATCCGGGCTACCAGATCAAGAAAGTGATGTGGGATAATTACACCCGGGTGACCTCTTCTACAGGAAACACTTACCCGGATGTGACTCGTGCCATCAAGGAGCAACAAGCTGCAGGAGCCCTGATCATGGATTATGCAGGGCATGGCAGCCCAACACAGATCTCCCATGAGACTGTATTGAGGTTGACGGATTTCGAGTCGTTCACGAATACGAACCTTCCCTTGTGGGTGACGGCATCCTGTGATATCTTGCCTTATGATGGCAGTGCCTCTACCATAGGAGAGGCAGCAGTGCTGAATCCCAATGGGGGAGCCGTGGCCTTTTATGGCACGACACGAACCGTGTACACCGACCGGAATAAGGTGATCAATGCTGCCTTCCTGAATCATGTGCTCAGCTATCAGAATGGCAAGCCTATGACATTAGGCGAGGCACAGCGTCTGGCAAAGAACCAGCTGATCTCCTCCCATTCCGACCTGACTGTCAATAAACTGCAATATGCACTGTTGGGTGACCCTGCCATGGCATTAAACCTCCCAACCGCAACGGTGGTCATCGACTCTATCAATGGCATGGCAGTATCCTCAGGCAGCATCCCCACGCTGAAAGCCGGGACGGTAGCTACCGTCAAGGGACATGTCGAGGGGCATTCCGGCTTCCAAGGACTGATGGCTGCCTTGGTACGTGATAAAAAGGTGTTAGAGACCTGTAAGTTGAATGATACGTCAGCGACCGGTGCGAGTAGTGCTTTCTCCTATTACGACCGTCCACGGACGCTCTTCTCTGGTTCCGACAGCGTGCGTGCAGGCACCTTTGCCTTCTCCTTCGCTATTCCCAAGGATATCGATTATGAAGAAGGTACGGGCTTGATCAATATCTATGCCATCCAAAATGATCGCTTGGTGGCAGCGAATGGGGCTACGGAGAATTTCTATGTGGGTGGTAGCGCATTCGCCGGTAATGATTCTATCGGTCCCTCTATCTATTGCTACCTCAACGCCCCCTCTTTCGTCAATGGAGGAAAAGTCAATACGACTCCTTATTTCGTGGCAAAGGTCAGTGACGAGGATGGTATCAACACCTCAGGCAATGGTATCGGGCACGACCTGGAGCTGATCATTGATGGGAAGACATCGCAGACGTATGTCCTGAATGACAATTTCCGATACGACTTAGGGTCCTACACCAGTGGTTCTACCTATTATAACCTGCCGGAGTTAGGTGAAGGCGCGCACAAGCTCCTGTTCAGAGCTTGGGATACTCTCAATAATTCGTCAACGGCACAGCTGTCCTTCGTCTGCGTGAAAGGGCTAACCCCAGCACTCTATACGGTCAGCGTGACAGAGAACCCTGCGAACAACTATACCACCTTCATCATCAACCACGACCGTACAGGAAGCAAGATGAATGTCAGCATCGACGTGTATGACATGGAAGGACGCATCTGGTGGCAACATACCGAGTCGGGTGTGCCTACGTCAAGTGCCTATACGGTCAACTGGGACTTGACCTCATCCTCAGGCTCCAAGTTGCAGACAGGTGTGTATCTCTATCGTGTGCGCATTTCATGTGATGGGAGCAGTAGTGCCACCAAAGCCAGGAAATTGATTATCATAGGCAATAATTGATCAGCCCGTCCGTTAATAGGAGAGTGATTGATTGTTGAAAATGAGAAAATCCATAATTATCTTCATGACATTCCTTCTGATGATGACGGCATCCTCAGTGTATGCCCAGAAGGAAGATATGTTCAACCCGGAGTATTCTACGGTTACCTCGCAGAGTATCGCCCCTGATGCTCGTGCCGGTGGCATGGGAGATGTCGGCGTAGCAACGGATCCTGATGTTAACTCGCAGTATTGGAATCCAGCGAAGTATCCGTTCACGATCTCGCGGGCGGGAGTGGCTTTGAACTATACCCCTTGGTTGCGCCAGTTGGTCAATGACATGGACTTAGCCTGCATGGCGGGCTATTATCGAATTGGCGATTATTCTGCGGTATCCGCCTCCTTGCGCTATTTCTCTTTAGGCGAGGTGAACTATTCTGAGAATGAGGATGACAACTCCATGACGATCAGTCCGTATGAGATGTCTTTCGACGTGGCTTATTCCTTGATGCTCAGTCAGAAGTTTTCCATTGCTGCCGCTGTGCGGTGGATCTACTCCGACCTGACCTTCCGTTATACTTCTGACACATCCCCGAGCTCAGCCTTTGCTGCTGACATCGCTTGTTACTATCAGAGTTATCCAGTGATTGGCGATCGCGAGTGCCAGTTAGGATTAGGATTGGACATCTCGAATATCGGCAGTAAGATTTCCTTTACCGGAGATGACAACAGTTGGTTCTTGCCTGCTAACCTACGTTTAGGGGCATCTTTGATGGTTCCTGTCGACGAGTATAATAAGTTTACGGTTTCTGTAGATGCCAACAAGCCGTTGATCCCGACCTACCCCAAGCAGAAGGATGGTGAGTCGACAGAAGACTATGAGACGCGTGTTCAGAAGGAATATTGGGATTGTTCTGCCATCAATGGCATTTTCAAGAGTTTCCATGATGCCCCTGGGGGCTTGAAGGAGGAATTGGAAGAAGTCCGTTTGGGCGTAGGTGCAGAGTATACTTATAACGACAAGTTCACGGCAAGGGCAGGTTATCGTCATGAGAGTGCCAACAAAGGCAATCGGAAGTATTTCACGGTGGGCGTGGGATTCAAGATGAATGTCTTTTCCCTGGATGCTGGTTATGTGATCGCGACGGCGAAGAGCAATCCTTTAGACCAGACCTTGCGTTTTACCCTTGCTTTCGACATGGATGGTATCAAGGATTTATTGCATAGGAGGTAGAGAAAGATGAAGATACGAGTAGGATTAGGTTACGATGTCCACCAATTGGTAGAAGGTCGTGAGCTATGGTTGGGCGGCATCAAGATAGCTCATACCAAGGGATTATTGGGGCATAGTGATGCCGATGTCTTGATCCATGCCATTTGTGATGCCCTTTTAGGAGCTGCCAATATGCGGGATATCGGCTATCATTTTCCGGATAATGCGGCCTCAACCTTGGATATTGACAGTAAGATCTTATTGAAGAGAGTCATAGCCTTGATCGCTACAAAAGGTTATCGGGTTAGCAATATTGATGCCACGGTATGTGCGGAGCGTCCCAAGTTGAATCCTCATATCCCAGCTATGAAGGAATGTCTGGCCCAAGTGATGGGCGTGGATGAGGATGACATTTCCATCAAGGCTACTACTACAGAGAAATTAGGTTTTACCGGTCGTGAGGAAGGGATCTCCGCCTATGCTGTTACCTTGATAGAAGCATCTTAACATACTTTGCAATGTATCCTAAGATACTTTTCGATTTATCATAAGATATATTGCCAATTATCTTAGCAGCGTTTCTTATACTGATAATGGTCTTGCCTCAGTGTTTTACATGGTCTTAGTTTTGTTCTGCTTGACCTCTGTCACTGATATGCTTGTTCTTTTGTCATTTCCATATTCCCTATATGTTTATTCACATTGTAAAGATAGTGAATATTGCCATAGGTTCCAAATTAAAGGCGATGAATATTATAAATTGAGAGCTAACCTTTCGCAAGATATAAAGAAAGGAGCACCCGACAATTCGGGCACTCCTATGCTTTGTGCGTAAAAATAGATGTCTATTCAAATTTATTCAGCGATACAAATCGTGACACGGTTCTTGTTGTTCTCTGCGAACGGCTGAACGCGTGCACCCTTGCTGTCTGAAGAGATACGGTCAGCAGGGATGTTGTACTTCGTCTGCAGTGCCTTTACGACAACAGCGGCACGCTGTGCTGCCAGACGGTCGTTGATCCTGTTGTTGCCCGTGCCTGCGTCAGCATAACCCGTTACCTGAACCTTTGCCTTCGGGTTCTTGTTCAGGTAGTCGACGATATCCTGAACCTTCTGGGTCTCAGACTTGCGGATAACCGTAGAGTTGATCGTGAAGAAGATATCACGGCGCAGCGGCTCGATCTTCTCCTCAACTGGAGCAGGTGCCGGTGCTGGAGCTGGTTTCTCCTCAACTACTGGCTCTGGTTCTGGCTCTGGAGCCGGCTTCTCGGTCTTGGTATAAGACTTGCCGAGGTTGATGCGCAGACCTACAAGTGCATTGAAGTACCAGTCAGGGTTATCAGCCTTCTTGGAATTGTAGTGATCACTCAGGATGTTAGCATTGCCCTCAACCATCAGGCTGACAGCCTTGCTCAAGCGGAAGTTCAGGTCGACGCCTGCACGTCCGTAAGGACGAACCTTCGTGCCATCCCAGAGATAATCCAGATAATAGTTATCCAAGTTCTTCAGTGTTGTGGCAATCTCGTTCACGTCGTCATTGCCCCAAGCGATGTTAGCGCCACCGCCCACGAAAGCAGTCACGTTGAACACGCGGTTAGGATTCCAGCCACAGAACAGGTTGGAGAGGTTGAACATAAAGTCCAGACCCGGAGCTACATAATTGTATTTGTAGTCGTTGGTATAAGGATTACCGTTGCGGGTAGCCTCATAGCCGTTCCAACCACCCTTGCTCTGCCAAGCGTTAGCCTGCAGGCGAAGGCCGAAGACAGGAGAGAACTGATAACCTAAGCCCAACTGAACGTTGGGAGAGATCAGCTTGTCAAACTTAGCCTCACCGAGCGTGTACTGAGCTCCGCCCTGGAGATCTAAGAACCAGTGCTTGTTGTACTGATACTCGTTGCCATCCTTATCCGTATAAGTGGCTTGAGCCATGGATGATACTGTCCCTAATGCAAGGGCAGCCATCGTAAGGATATATTTAAACTTCATAACAGTGTGAATTATTAATGTTATTATTTAATTTCTTTTTCCCTGGTCGGCACCCTTATCTCGTTTTAAGAGGTGCTTTCTTCAAGGAATCGAGGTCTACTACATGAGCAGGCTGTGGCTTAACCGAAACAAGAAGGGCGCGAAGCGTGTCTCCGTCGCCCTTGATGTAGGAAACAGTGACAGAGTCCTGAATGACCATGATCCCATCATTATATTCCGCATCTTTCAAAGAGAAGAGCAGGGTATCGCCATCGCTGACCACTCTCATGGCCTTCAAGGTGTCGCCAAGCTTACTCCCTTCGATATCGGAAACAACGCCTTTGGTTTCCTGAAGCTTCTGTTTGCAAGAAGTAACACCTACTGACAATAGTAAAAGCAGCAAGCCCGAAATAATAGATAATTTTCTCATTCTATTTGTTATATGTCCTACTATAAGTAGAGCTATCGAAAAAAGAGGGGAAACCATCCCCTACGGAATTATTCCCCCTCTTTGATAGTGGAATTAACCTATATTGAAGATTAATCTAACGTCTTATTCAGCACGCTTTACAGTGAACGGCAACTTGTAAACATTGTCGTGACCGAAGGCATCCTTCAAGGTGATGGTCAATGTTGATGGAACATCAGCAACTGGGTTGGTTGTACCAGACTGCGGAGTGAATGTCATCGTGCCATTTGCAATAGCTACTGTGAAGTAATCCTCATTGCCATTTGCATCGGATGTCAGCTTAGCAGTTGCAGATACATACTTAGATGTAAGCAGCGTGCTCAGCTTGCCACCGAATACAGAGTTATCAAACTTGTTAGTACCAATGATGTACTCGAGGAGATTAACATTTGTCTTCGTGTCTACGCCAATTGCACTTGCAGTGTTGTAAACGATATAGTTCACATCCTCAGTGAGGGTCTTGGTGCCAGACTTGTACTCACGCTTTCCAAATGCGTAGGTCTGAGCCGTTGTGTTCAGCGGGCAAGCGAAGATCGTGTTGACAGTCTCAACGTTCACGATGTAATCGTTCTTGTCAGGATCAGAGCTGATTGCACCATAGTTGTAACCGATGGTAGTCTCATGCTTGGTCACGTTGTCGATCAACTTCGTGCCGTTGTCATCAGCAGCATTGCTTACATTGATCTTCCAAGGTGTTGCAGAAGCGATGAGATTGTTTGCATATACCTGCTTGTTACTTACTGTCTTGAGAGCAGCGTTTGCAATCTGAATATAGAATCCATCCTTCAAACCGTTGATTGCCTGGTTCAGGTCTTTGTAACCGTTAGCAGCATTAGCTGTTGTCCAAGCATCGTTTTCTGGATAGAGGTATGCAGTGTAAACACCATTTACCAACTGCTTATCCTTCCAAGAGTAGTTCATGAGAGCCTTTGTCGTCTCTGCGGTAGGCATAGTCTTGGTCAACTCAACATTGATCAGGTTCTCCTGGTTGCCCTTATCGTCCTTAGAAACGAGCTGGAAGTTAGCTGTTGCACCATCTTCCCAGTCTTTGATCTGGTTCTGGATTGTGAACTGAGCGTACTTAATTTCAGAGTTCTTAGTTGCAGCAGTGCCCTTGTCATCCTTTGCGTATGCAACGGCAGCAGTGATATCCTTACCATTTACCTTGAATGTAACAGTAGAAGGCAGAGCCTTACCATCCTTCAGAGAGCCAGAGATTGGCAACCAACCTGTAGTCTGATTATTTGCAGCAGCCTTTGTAGCAACGAATGAACCCTTTACAGAAGCAGCATTAGCATCCTCGCCAACGAATACATAGAATGCAGCACCGTCAGCATCAACGAGTGTACCGTCATAGTTGACAGCGAAGATACGGAAACCAACCTCATCACCCTTTACTTCAGGGAGAGTTACGCTAACCTGACCTTTGCCAGTACCGTTGTTCACGTCGATTACCTGGCTCAAGCCCTTGTAAGAATAAGAGTTCCAAGCATTGATCTCAGAAGCATCGCTTTCTCCTACGAACCAGTCATCACGAACTACATAGAACTTGTCAACGTTCTGCAAACCGCTGAAGTCGATAACGATGTTCTCACCGCTTGTAGCAGGGATATCAGCATAATTTTTGCGAGTTTCACGATCCTTGATCTGATCAAGAGTCTTTGCATTAGCCTCTGTCATGGTGTTCTCGGAGTAGATCTTCACAGCACGCAAGGTTGTTGCACCCTTATAAGCTGTAGGATCATTTACCTCGAAGTCACGAGTCGTGATCGCATAACGATCCTTCGTATCTGTGCCCTGAGCCTCGTCGTTCACGCTTGTGTTGTTGATTGCAACGAAGAATGCTACACGACCATTATCTTTTGTAACAGCCTTCTTCAAAGCAGCGTCAGTTGTGTTAGGAGCAACCTTCAGGGAAACAACGAAGAGACCACCCTCGCTTGCTGCACGGGTAGCAACCTGATCGAATGCCCAAACAGAGTCAACAGCGAGAACCTTCAGCTCCTCACCCTTAGAGTTCACAATCTTAACCATATCCTTGGTAACCTGAGCGTTAGCTGGGTTAACACGTACTACAACCTGAGCTGGGAAGCTAATGGTAGCGTCCTTGGTATACTGAGCCTTAGGAGTAGCATTATTCTGGATGGTCTTCTGGTTAGCCGTAATCTTTTCATTACCGAAGGTCAGATCATTGCTAATTGCACCAGTCTCGAATGTGATATAGTTAGCTTTGTCTGCGTTTGCAAACACGAAATTGCCAGTAGCATCGAGCGTACCGAAGAGCTCAACATTGCTAACTGCGCTCCAGATACCGCTAACAGCAGCCTTGAACTTCTTTACGTTATCTGCCAACTCTTTGAGCTGAGCGTCGTTTGTCTCAGCATACTTAGCATACTCGTCCTGCATGGTCTTGACAGCCTTCTGCAGTTCTCCAGCCAAAGCAGAGTTTGCAGCAGCCTGCTTCAAAGCCTCACTTGCATCAGCAGCAGCAGCGTCAGCAGCTTTCTTTGCTTCCTCAGCAACAGTCTTTGCAGTAGTAGCAGCTGTAGAAGCGTCAGAAGCCTGCTTTACAGCCTCAGCAACCTGTGCTGCAGCCTGTGTAGCAGCATCTTTGGCAGCCTGAACGTCAGCCTTATTAGCTGTAGCCTGTGCCAATGCGTTGTCAGCTGTCGTCTTCACGCTGGTCAACGTGCTTGAGAGGTTGTCCAAGTCAGTCTTCAGGGCTGCCTTGTCAATCTGAGCCTGTAAGTCATTGATGTCGTCATCGTAATCCTTACAAGACGTAAACATACTCATAGATGCGATGAAGAACGCACCCATAAGCAACGTACTAAAAATTTTTCTTTTCATACGATAATTTTTAAATTAAACAATTTCGGTGCAAATATAGAGATAAATATTAAAACAAACAAATAAAATTGGGATTTTTTTAATTTTAAGTCACGAAAAACTTCACTTTCACCTGTTTCAAACCCCTTTGGACTACGGTCACCCTTCCATTGTCCCTTCACAAAGGGCTGTCCTCAAGTTTTACGGGGGAGTTCCACGGCGATTCCCTTCTTCTCCTCTATATAATATGTTTACCAACATCCCTGATCATCAAGTTTGACTTTTTTTCTAAAACTTTTACTTTCCTATCCGGGAAAAATGGCTATGTTTGTAGCGACAACTTCTATCCACTTTCCAAGAAGATGCAAGGTTCCACTAACTTAGGACGTTGCATCGCACTATTTTAGACAAATTATGACAGTAATCAAAATCATGCTCTCACCCCAGTTGCTTCAGCAACTTGGTGAAGACATCGTCATACAGATTGACGAGAGCAACTTGCAAACGACAGATGAAAGGCAGGTTTCCTTGTTCTGTTATATGACAGCCACTATCCGGCACCTGAAGGAAAGTGGGCATGTCAGAACTTCGGAGACTTATGCCTGTGCTCTTCGGAGCATTCGACGCTACCTGAAAGGCAAAGATATCAGTCTGAGCTTGCTGACTGATCAAGTAACAACGGGCTATGAAAGTTACCTGAAAGACACTCATGTATCGCTCAATACCATTTCTTTCTACATGAGGATCCTCAGGGCAGTGTACAACCGAGCCGTGAAAGAGGGCATCATGCCCGATCAAAAACCGTTCGACCCTGTTTACACGGGGATCGCCAAAACGGTAAAGCGGGCGATCTCCCTGTCCATGATCCGGCAGATCAAGGATGCTTCAGGACTTACACGCGCCCAATGCTTCGCGCGGGACATGTTCCTGTTCAGTTTCTACACGCGCGGGATGTCGTTCGTTGATATGGCTCTCTTAAGAAAAGACAACCTAAAAGACGGGTTTCTGGTCTATCAGCGGAAGAAGACCGGGCAAACGCTGAAGGTCAGGTGGAAGGGATGCATCCAGGACATCATCGACAGGAATCCCTCGTTGGACGGCATCCACTTGCTTCCCATTATCGACAAGGGGAAGAAAGACGAGCGCAAACAATACCAACGACGGCAGTATGCTGTGCATAACGCTTTGAGGAAGATCGCCCAGCAATTAGGGTTGAGTTGTCGCCTCACCATGTATGTGGCACGGCATTCCTGGGCAAGCATTGCCAAAGAGCTCCACGTTCCTTTGTCGGTCATCAGCGACAGCATGGGCCATACCTCTGAAAGAACTACACAAATCTACCTCAATTCAATCGACGCATCACAGATTGACGATGCGAACGACATGATCTTAGAGCGGATCCTTCAGTAATCCGTCCTATGATCCATGTTTTCTATAGTGGAGGGGACATGCCTGATAGCGTGCCCCCAAGTCCTTGTATTGTCTTTTTTTCTAAGTAACGGATGGAGCCAGATCCAATCTCCTAGGGAGAGATTGGATAGAGTCGATATAGAGAAAAGACATATTAATTTTATATATTGTTTAATTTAAAAATTATCGTATGAAAAGAAAAATTTTTAGTACGTTGCTTATGGGTGCGTTCTTCATCGCATCTATGAGTATGTTTACCCTGAAGACTCAGCTGACTACACTGCAGACCACTCTGAAGAGTGTGCAGGATGCTGCTGCTACTTATGAGTCTAAGACAGACCATGATGCAGACATCGCCACTCTGTCTGGTAAGATCGCCAATCTTGTGACCGCTGAAAAACTGCAGTCAGCCATCGATGACATCAATACGTTGCTCGCTGGCAAGGCTTCTCAGGCTGACCTCGAGGCTCTTCAGACCAAGATCAATGCTATTGATCCTGAACTGAACACCTTGAAGACAAAGGTTGCTGACCTTGAGTCTGCAAAGGAGAACATCAATAGCCAGTTGCAGGTTTTGACAGAGTTGGCTTCTAAGATGGATGCTACCAAGATCCAGAGCACCATCGATGCGATCAAGGCTATCCAGGATGGTCTGGGCACTGGTGATGATACGGCTGCATTGAAAGAGAAAATGGCTCAGATCTCTAAGTTGGTTGATGCCCTCTCTGCTAATGGCAACATCATCACGAACTTCGTTACCCGTCAGCTCGCTTCTTTGACTTTCGTTCCTCGCCTGTTTGTAAGTGGTATCGAGACAGCAAGCGTTCCTGCTTTGCAGGGCAAGTTCCTGACAACTCCTAAGGATTATAAGTATACGACAACGAACACCGCTGCTACAAAAGACTCTATCATCTCTGGTATCGGCGTTGCTGAATATCACGTAAGTCCTACTACTGCCAACCTCGTTGGTTCTACTACGGGCTTCTATTCACTCGTTGCTGACGTTCGTTCTGGTGCAAACCTGATCGCTCCGACAGATTATGCAAAGTCTTTGACACAGGAAGTTGTTGATTCTCTGTATGACAAGGCTGAGGGTATCTTGAAGGTTCCTTTCAAGGCTGACTGGACAACGATCAACAAGAAGGTTGGTCAGGGTCAGGCTGTTATCGCAGCTCTCCAGGTATCTCGCACGGATACAACCATTACCTCTGACTATGCACAGTTCGTAGCTACGAAATACACTGACTTGAAACTTGCTGATATCTTCGATCCTAAGGGTAATACAACAGTGTGTGACATCTCTGGCGTGGCAAGCACAACCAAGCATATTGCTACATTGTGGGATGAAGTTTCTGCTACGGATGGTTCTGACTATACACATGCTGTAGCTTACAACGGCTCTCTGAACCTCGATTCTATCGTGAAGACTCACGGAACCGTGACTGCTGATGGTGCAAGCAATGAAATCCAGCTGACTGATGCTGAACTCCAGGCTTTAGGTCTCCACTACCAGTACACGATCGTTCCTTGGACTATCGGTTCCAACGGTACGGACGAGGCTGCTCACCTGCAGATTACCAACGGTGTGGCTTACCCACGTGACGTGACCGCTGATGGCAAGCGTATTGATGACAAGGTAGCAAGTCCTGCTTCTGTAGGTCGTACTCCTGTCGTATTGGTTGAGTTGGTTGATGCTTCTGGCAAGGTATTCGCAGAAGGCTACATCAAGATCAAGATCTCTACCGTTGCTGAGGCTCTGAACGCACAGGTTGCTCCTGCGCTCGATATGACCAACGATATCTATGCTGGTTGCGAGGATGCAAATGGCAAGCTCACTTGGAGTACTGTTGAGTACAACATCTACAACAACTTGCTGAGCATCTCTAAGGCACAGTTCGAGAACAACTACGAATTCTACACTGATTCTCTGTTTATCACAAAGGATGAGAAGAAGTTCGTTGCAGTGGCTCAAGGTGACTCTTTAGGTACAGTTGCTGAGGTAAAAGACGCTAATGATCCTACTACCAATATTTTGCAGTGGACATTGACTGGTGCACAGCTCGACAAGCTGAGAAGTGTACTCGATACCAATAATGACGGTACTTCTGACGTAGCTCTGAAGGTTTACGCTTATTACAAGAAGAAGAATGAAACTTCTAAGACAGGTGTCTTCGTTCCTCTGCAGTATGCTGCTGGCAAGATCCACTATGCAGTAGGTACAATCGGTGGCAAGGTTCTCGGTTACTGGTACGGCTTGAACAGCTCAAGTGCTGGCGAACAGGAAGTACGTGTGAACGTTCCAGTTCCAACAGCTAAGGATAGCCTTCTTCAAAGCGCAGAGTTCACTAAGAACCTGAATGAGTACTTTACCTCCAATGCTGTTAAGGTAAATGGCATTGATACTGCTAAGTTCAAGTCATTCAAGGATGCTCAGATCGAATATCAGCTCACGACTCCTGCTGTAGCTAAGGGCAATGCAACCTTCAATGCAACGAAGGATAACACATGGACTGTAAACTCTATCTCTGGCACAACTTATACATTGAAGTTGGCTGATGCCAATACAATCCAGGTTGTGAAGGCTGGTAAGGAAGCTATCACTCCGGTTGACTTGATTACTTTGAATGGTTCTAAGATCACTTATGTAGAGGGTACTGTTCAGGACGATATCTTGAACTACGTAGATCACAATGCACTCGGCGAGATTGAGACACTGACCGCTTACATCCAGGTAGGTGTTAAGACCACATGTGGTACTTATGCACAGATCACGAACCCGTACTTCAATGTACGCTTCCTCCGTCCGGTTAACTTGTCTGCAGCTAATGGCGTTACCATTGAGGATGCTCCTAATAATGGTATGGACATCGCATTAGCTAAGCTCGTTACCGTAACAGACTGGCGTGATTACGTAGGTTATCCTCACGGTGATAGCAGACTGAACACGAAGTGGGCTTCTGATCCTTCTGTTAAGCAGTTCGCATACTATTACTATCAGCTCAAGATCGTTACCGACGTGGATGCTATCTATACGGATATCGCACAGAGTGAGTCTGTACGTAACGCTGATCCTCTGACCAGTGCTTCCGCTATTGAGAAACTCAATAAGACAACAGAAATCTCTGGTATCAACATCACAAAGGTTAACGATGCTACCTTGCACTATACCAACAACGGCGCGAACGTTCAGAAGTTCCACCTGTATGTACCGGTATCTGTAGAGTATGTATTCGGTAAGCCATCTGTTCAGAAGACTTATGCAGTGATCACTGTTCAGAAGACTGTTCAGAACGCAAAATAATCGATAACGCTTATCGATGAAATTATGGAGGGGGTGTCAACTCGTTGGCACCCCTTTTTAAACTTAAAGCTATTGAAATGAGGTCAAAGTATTTATTCTTAATTCTGTTACTCTCAGTTTTTTGCTTAAGTTCATGTAAGAAGAAACAGAGTCCCGCCGAGCAATTGCAAGAGCAGGAGCAGGAGTTTATCCGTCAGCCGGAGATGGAGCTGAGTGCCAATGATACCAACCAGGTGAACAGCTTGGTGAGCTATTATCTGGAGTGCCTCCACCAGAAGCAGGTTGACAAGGCCATGAACATGCTTTATTTTGTGAAGGGCGACTCTATTACCCGCCTTCCTAAGAACTATTATGATACCCAGAAGGCTGCGCTCACGCGTTTCGCCGGTTATAAGTATCAGGTTGAGTATCTCAAGTTTCTCAGAGAGACAGATTGTGAAGTCAAATATAACGTGATCCTGTTTGACAGGAAGCCGGGCGACACCCGTCCGAACACCTTGGGCTTTATGTTGAAGCCCGTGAGGAAGAGCGGTAAGTGGTACCTGACCCTTGCAGATTTCGATGGCAATACGATTGGTTCACAATTGCAGCATTAAATTATTAATTTAAAGTATATTATGATAGGACTTAAAAGTTTATTCGCTGTTGCCATGCTCGCCTTTGGCGCAACAACAGCAATGGCGCAAGCTACTTATACAGATGCTCAGGGTAATGAGTACCAGTACAAGAAGCATTGGTTCCTGGATCTCCAGGGTGGAGCTCAGTATACGCTCGGTGAGGCTAAGTTTGACAAGCTGATCTCTCCCAACGTTCAGTTGGGTTTGGGCTATCAGTTCTCTCCTGTTTTCGGCCTTCGCCTGCAGGCTAACGCTTGGCAGAGCAAAGGCGGCTGGAACGGTTATACCAAGGATTATACCAAGTACTCTGCCATCACGAAGGACTACAAGTACAAGTATGTAGCACCGGGTCTGGACTTCATGTTCAACCTCTCCAACCTGTTCTTCGGATGGAACCCTTACCGTGTGTTCAACGTGACTGCTTTCATCGGCGGTGGTGCTAACATCGCATGGGGCAATGATGAAGTTAACCAGATTGCAAGCGATATCCGCTCTAACACAGGCGAGGTGAGCCTGAGCAACTATGAGTTGGAATATCTTTGGGACGGCACGAAGGTTCGTCCTTACGGACGTGCAGGCGTCGACCTGAACTTCCGCCTGAGCAATGCTGTCAGCCTGATGGTTGAGGGCAACGCCAACATCCTGAGTGATCACTACAATTCCAAGAAGGCTGATAACCCTGACTGGTACTTCAATGCACTTGTAGGTCTGCGCATTAACCTCGGCAAGTCTTATACCAAGACCGAGAAGCCGGCTCCAGAGCCAGAACCAGAGCCAGTGGTTGAGGAGAAACCAGCTCCAGCACCGGCACCTGCTCCAGTTGAGGAGAAGATCGAGCCGCTGCGCCGCGATATCTTCTTCACGATCAACTCTACGGTTATCCGCAAGTCTGAGACCCAGAAAGTACAGGATATCGTCGACTACCTGAACAAGAACCCGAAGGCAAAGGTTCAGGTAACGGGTTATGCTGACGCTGGCACGGGCAACAACAGGATCAACGACCGTCTGGCTGCACAGCGTGCCGCTGTTGTCGTAAAGGCACTGAAGACGAAGTACAACATCCCTGCTGACCGTATCTCTTCAGACAGCAAGGGCGCACGCGTTCAGCCGTTCGCAGAGAACAACAAGAACCGTGTCACGATTTGTATCGCTGAATAACATTATAGATGGATTATATGTAAGGAGGGGGTTCTTCAAGGCTCCCTTCTTTTTTATCTTTTTCAATATGAAGAATCATCTGATTGGATTTTTGGGGATGTTCCTCCTTGCCGTCCTCCTTGTCTCTTGTAACCGTCGTAAGTTCCCGGTTACTTCGCAGGATGCCAAGATCGTCTTTGAGGACACTGTCCATGACTTTGGGGTTATTCCTGCTGGCAAGGAACAAACGTATGACTTTGTCTTTCATAATGCCGGCAGCGAGCCTTTGGTGATTTATCAGGCGGATGCCCTTTGCCACTGCGAGGATGCAGAATACGACAAGGAACCCGTGAAGGCGGGTGGGGAAGGAAAGATCCGTGTCACTTTCCATGGGGAACAGGGTGCGACTGGACATTTCGATCGCTCCGTCCGTGTGTATAGCAATGGGGCAAAAGGGGCTGTGACCTTAACGGTGCAGGGGAATATACAGAAACGTGAGTAGGCTCACCTTCTATAATCTGTCCATGGACAGATTCCTCTCCCAAATCCCCCATCCTGGCTGGTGAGGAAGGAAAGGTAACCGTGACCTTTAATCCCAAAGGGGAACCCCCTTACAATTTTGAAAAAGGCGTTATCGTTTTCAGCAATGCGGAAAACGGAAGCCAATCACTCACAGTTAAAGGGGAGTTAGTCTGGAAATAAGACTCTTTTGATTATATTCGTCAGCAAATATAATGGTATTTCTTTACTTTCGCATGCTCTGAGCGATATTTCCTCTTTTCCGTTTCAATAAGAGCCAAGGAAATATCTATTTTCGTAGCTGTCCTCAACTCTATTCTAAGACATCACTCTCCGCCAAAGATCGTTTTCGTAAAATTCATCGCCTTTTATTTGGAACCTATGGCAATATTCACTATCTTTGCTTGGGAATATGTTTAACTATATCATTATGAGGCTATGACCACAACATGGAAAAGGACACAAAGGTACCTGAACCCTCTGACTGACTTCGGCTTCAAGAGGCTGTTCGGG
>ONBG01000013.1 GCA_900316015.1 uncultured Prevotella sp.
GCCATATCTGTAGGGGTTAAAGGGTTAATACGGTGGCAAAGGTACAAAATTCCCTTTTCATTCCCTTTGGCGAAAGCCGATCATGTACGTTTCATATATAGGATTCCAAACCAAAGAAATTAATGTGGGAGGAAGGTTTAATATCTCTGTGAATTTGGAAGAATCCAATGCCAATCTTGATGAGGTCGTTGTTACCGCCTTAGGGATGTCACGTGAGAAAAAAGCACTTGGATATTCCATGTCAGAATTGAAAGGGGATCATTTAATCTCTTCAGTTATATCCCTCCTATGAGCACAGCTTGCGTATAGGATTGAGCTTAAAAAGTAGATGCAGGCACTAAAAAGTAATGGGAAATAGTGCTTGCGTCTACTTTTTTTGTATTTTTGCAATTGTCATAAAACGGAACGACATGGAAAGAAGCAGGCTTGGAGCATTTATATCGTGAGCAGGGAAACGCCTGCACGATATCTCATTTATAGAAGTTTGACATGATGTATTAGGGAATTGAGCGTATATGAAATGTTCAAAAGAAAAATTGGGATGGATCATGGTACTTTGCTTTGCCATGCTGCAATTGTTTTGTTTGGTGGTTTGGGGTTATACCCCTTATCCTGATAGTAATGATTATTTGCCTTTGGCAAGGCAGAGTGTGCTTGAGCATGGAATCTATCCTACAGCGAAGCAAATGCAGGAATTACCTTTTATTTGGAATTTAGGAGCGATCAATACGCTGGTGGGCAGCTTGTATGTCTTCCACTCTTTCTATCCTGTGCATATTCTTTATATTCTGATGAAGAGTGCATCCGCATGGTTGGTCTTTCTAATAGCCAAGAATCTGACGAATGATACCACAGCTTTTATGGCTCTATGCGTTTACGTATTGTATCCTGCCAACTATGGAGAGGCTAATTCTTTCCTAAGTGAGGTCCCTTTTACTTTTTTTACTTTGCTTTCTGTCTATTTGTTTTTGAAGGAAAAGTATATAGTTTGTGGCTTATGCCTGGCTATTGGCAATTGGTACCGTCCCCTGTCTTTAGTCTTGTTGGCTATCCTTATCCTGCTTGTTGTTTATCAGAAGAAGGGTCATTCCTTTCTATATATAAGCCGTATCGTGGGAGTGTACCTACTCTTCAATGTTTCTGTAGGATCCGTTAACTATTATCATACGGGCAGATTCTTTTCACAAGCACACACCGGATGGATGAATTTGATGCGGCATTCTTGGATAAATGATCAAAATAAAGAGGCAGACTATGCTTTGTTTGATCATCATCATCCGATGTATGTCCCGAATGATAGCAGGATAGACCCTATCACAAGAGACCATGTTTGGAGGGATCACTTCTTTATATGGCTATCCCATAATAAAAGTGAATATATTCGGCAGATGCCATATAAGTTAGTGAAAACTTACATATCCGACAATACTACATTTTGCACGTTCTTGCCGGATAAGAAAGAAATTCCTTATCTCTATGGTAAATTAAGCATGAAAACCTTAGTGAAGGATTTCCCACGATATACAGCATTGCAATGGTTAGTGGTCTACAATCTTATGTATTATTATGCTTTATTGTTCTTGGCAGCTGCTGGTGCTTATCTATTATTACGAAAGGGATCGGTATTTAATTTCGTCCTGCTATGTGGCTTTGTTCTTCTATACACTGTATTTATCATGATCATCGTTGGTAAAGGAGAATCAAGATTCCATATTCCTATGATGCCCTATTTTATCCTCTTAGCATCCATCGCTATCTTTGGCCTAAAAACAAAACGAGGAAGGAGAGTATGAAAGCGGTAGTTGACCGGTTGAGAGCTGACCATATCTTAACTGTAGATGAATATCAGTCGCTCCTATGCGCTGATCAAGAGACGGAAAGGTATTTGTTTCAGAGTGCCCGAGAAGTGGCAAAGGATGTTTTCGGCAATAGGATCCTGATCCGTGGACTCCTCGAAATCAGTAACTGTTGCCGTAATGATTGCCTATATTGTGGGATAAGGAAAAGCAATGCCCATCTTTGTCGGTATTCCTTGACCAAAGAAGAAATCCTGGATTGCTGTTGGAGAGGTTATCAATTAGGTTTCAGGACATTTGTCCTACAAGGGGGAGAGCCTACCGATGATCGGGACCAGTGGGTGGGGGATGTTGTAAGTGCCCTTCGCTATGATTTCCCCGGCTGTGCCATCACACTCTCATTAGGGGAAAAGAGTGCTACAACTTATGCCTATTGGAAACAATGCGGGGCAAATCGCTATCTGCTACGACATGAGACCCATAACGAGAGGCATTATCGACAACTCCATCCCCAAGAGATGTCGCTGCGTCATCGCCTTCAGTGCTTGCGTTCGCTGAAGGATTTGGGATACCAGACCGGGACGGGAATGATGGTAGGCAGCCCGTACCAGACTTTACCTGAATTAGTCGAGGATATCCAATATATTCAGCATTTAAGGCCAGAGATGATAGGGATTGGTCCCTTCATTCCCGCCCATCATACTCCTTTTGCAGATTGGCATGCAGGAAGTGTAGAATTGACAGCACGCCTCTATGCTATTTTCCGGTTGATGTTTCCCCATGCGCTTATTCCATCAACCACAGCAATGGCTTCGTTGTCACCGGAAGGAAGGAAAATAGGTATCCTTGCTGGTGCCAATGTGATCATGCCTAATCTTTCGCCAATCACCGTTCGAGATGTTTATTCTCTTTATGATCGGAAGGAAAATACGGGCATAGAAGCAGCTGAAGGCCTGCCTTTATTAGAAAGAGAACTTGCCACGATTGGTTATGAGATTGACTATGGAAGAGGAGATTATGGCTTCCAATGCATAAATAGAGATATAGATAAATAGTTAACCATATAACTATGTTACTATTTGAAGCATGTATTACTATATTGTGTTGATGTCTAAACGATTGACAATGTTATTCAAGTGTATGTAAATACCAATGGCCAATTTTGAATAAAAATACTTCATGATCTGAAGAAATTCATCGAAAGTTATGAGTTTCTCAGATTTAATACTTATCTTTGCCCATGTGTGTTGATGGATTGCTTTCTTTTTCTTGCACCAAAAGTTAAGCAAATTCCTCGGCATGGAAATCTTGGGTAAATTTGTTACCCGGAGACTGATCAATAATCTAAATGAAAAATGGTGCTGAATCATGGTCGAATGAAACCTACTTATATGAAGAAACAAATCGTCTTTATCATCCTATGTCTGGTGTCGGTAACTGTGCATGCAACCTCCGACCGTGACGAGTTTATTTCCCGCCTGATGAGTCGTATGACCTTAGAGGAGAAGATAGGGCAGCTTAATCTTTTGCCGGGTGGGGATATTGTTACTGGTAAGGTGATGGATAGTCCATTGGCCAAGCTCATCTCCGAAGGTAAACTTGGCGCTGTGCTGAGTATTCGCGATCCTGAAAAAATCAAGGCACTTCAACAAGTGGCGGTGAAGAAGAGCCGTCTAGGCATCCCATTGCTCTTCGGTTTTGATGTGATCCATGGCTTCCGTACGGTACTACCTATCCCGTTGGCACAGTCGTGTAGCTGGGATACAACTGCGATCCGTCTTGGTGCGTCAATGGCTGCCTCAGAGGCAACCTCGCAGGGCATCAACTGGGAATATAGCCCGATGGTCGACATTGCCCTTGACCCACGTTGGGGACGTGTGGCTGAGGGGGCAGGGGAGGACCCTTTCTTAGGTAGTTGTATTGCCCGTGCCCTGGTTGAGGGCATACAGGGCAACTTTGGACCACACAATGCTATGGCATGCCTGAAGCACTATGCCCTTTATGGAGCCGCAGAAGCGGGACGAGACTATAACACGGTGGACATGAGCCATGTGCGCATGTATAATCAGTACTTCCCTCCTTATGAGGCAGCAGTCAAGGCTGGCGCAGGTTCGGTGATGTCGTCGTTTAATTTAGTCGATGGCATCCCCGCTACGGCTAACGATTGGCTGATCAATGACGTGCTACGCCGTCAATGGGGCTTTGGAGGATTCCTTGTTACTGATTACGGATCCATCGGTGAGATGACCATCCATGGACTCGGTGATGCCGCTCGCTGCGCTGAGCTTGCATTAAAGGCGGGGACTGACATGGATATGTGCTCGAATGTTTACATCGCCCAATTGAAGAAACTCGTCGAAGAAGGACGGGTAAGTGAGGAAGATATCAATCAGGCTTGTCGCCGTGTTTTGGAGGCAAAGTATACCTTAGGACTCTTCCAAAATCCTTATCGTTTCCTTGATGCTAAGCGCATGAAAACCGAACTCTATACCCCTGAGCATCGTAAGTTAGCACGTGATATGGCTGCTGAGACCTTCGTGCTGTTAAAGAATGAGGGCGATGTGCTTCCGCTCCGCAAACAGGGCACGATCGCTCTCATTGGCCCGCTTGCAGATGACCGCTCAAACATGGTGGGGTGTTGGTCTACTGCTGACAAGCCCGAATTGTATAGTACCTTAAAAGAGGCAATGGAACGTGCGGTAGGCAAGGAAGCTAAAGTTGTCTATTCCCAGGGATGTAACGTCTATGATGATTCCACCATGCAGGCCAATTGCTCATTTGGCCGTCCTATCTCTCGTGTAGATGCCACCCGTGCCGAACAGGAGGCTCTACAAGTCGCCACTCATGCCGACGTTATCGTATGTGCCATGGGTGAGATGACCGAGATGAGCGGTGAGAGTTCTTCACGTGCTGACCTGAACTTGCCAGAGGCGCAAATGAGACTGTTGCGTAAACTGTGCGCTACGGGGAAACCCGTTGTTTTGCTTAATTTCGCAGGTCGTCCTACGATCTTGAAATGGGAGAGTGAGCATTGCCAGGCGATCCTTAACGTATGGTTCGCTGGATCCGAGGCTGCTGATGCGATCTGTGATGTGCTTTTTGGTGACAAGGGTCCATCTGGTCATCTTACCATGAGCTTACCACAGTGCATGGGGCAAATACCTATTTATTATAACCATCTGAATACAGGGCGTCCTGTGGCCGAAGGGGCAAAGAAATATTATAAGTATCACAGTAACTACATTGATGTCCGGAACGACGCACTCTATCCTTTCGGCTATGGGCTGAGCTACACAAGATTTAGCTATGGCAAGCCCATGTTAAGCAGCCCGACAATTGCACACAACGGACAGGTGAAGGCATCAGTTGTAGTGACGAACACGGGCAAGCGTGACGGCTACGAGGTCGTACAGCTCTATATCCATGACCCGTCAGCACAGATTGCCCGTCCTGTGAAAGAGTTAAAAGCATTTCGCCGCATTCATCTCCAAGCAGGCGAGAGTCGTCGCGTTGATTTCACGCTAACGCCAGACATGCTGAAATATAAGGATGCACAAGGTCGGGATGTGCTCGATGCCGGTACTTACGATATCATGGTGGGATCGGACAGTAGCGACCGAAACCTGCAGAAAATGACATTGAGGATGGTTAATTAATTCGGATTTTATGAAACTAAATGAAGATAGATGATGTACAACCCTAAATCAGAACATGCAGAGGATTTCATTGATGACAGTGAGATCCTCGATACCTTGGATTATGCAGAGCGCAACAAGAACAACCGATCCCTGGTAGAACGGATACTCCAGAAAGCCAGTGAGTGTAAAGGAATCTCACACAGGGAAGCGGCAGTACTACTCCTTTGTGAGGAGAAGGATCTGATCGATCGGTGCTTCTCACTTGCCAAGAAAGTGAAAGAGGAATTTTATGGCAACCGTATCGTCCTTTTCGCTCCCCTGTATTTATCCAATTACTGCGTCAACGGTTGCCTGTATTGCCCTTATCATTATAAGAATAAGGTCATCACACGCAAGAAACTAACACAGGAAGAAATCAGGAAGGAGGTCATCGCACTGGAGAACATGGGGCACAAACGACTTGCCATAGAGTCTGGTGAGGACCCTGTAAATAATCCTTTAGAGTATATCTTGGAATCTATCCGTACTATTTATTCGACGAAGTCGGGGAATGGGGAGATCCGGCGCGTCAATGTGAACATTGCCGCGACAGATGTAGAGAGCTATCGCCGATTGAAAGCAGCCGGAATTGGTACCTATATCCTCTTTCAAGAGACCTACAATAAGAAAAATTACGAGGAGTTGCATCCTACAGGACCTAAAAGCAATTATGCCTACCATACAGAAGCCATGGATCGTGCCCAATTAGGAGGCTGTGACGATGTAGGCATTGGCGTCCTTTTTGGGCTAACTACCTATAAATATGACTTTGTTGGCCTGCTCATGCATGCAGAGCATTTGGAAGCACGCTTTGGAGTAGGCCCACATACCATTAGCGTTCCTCGGATATGCCCCGCGGAAGATATCGCTTTGGCGGATTATCCCAATACTTTACCGGATGATATTTTCGTCAAGATCGTTGCTATTATCCGTTTAGCGGCTCCTTATACAGGAATGATTATCTCCACACGCGAGTCACAAAGAGTGCGGGAGAAAGTTTTAGAATTGGGTGTCTCACAGATCAGTGGGGGGAGCCGCACAAGTGTAGGCGGATATACCACAACGGAACGGCATGATGAGACGGCCCAGTTTGATGTTAGCGACTTACGCACGCTTGACCAAGTCGTATCTTGGCTGTTCGACATGAAGCATATCCCAAGTTTCTGTACAGCTTGCTATCGTGCGGGAAGGACCGGGGACCGCTTCATGGCATTGGTAAAAGCCGGGAAAATTGGGCATTGTTGTACTCCCAATGCCCTCATGACCCTAAAGGAATACCTCATGGATTATGCTTCACCCGATACTCGTAAGAAAGGGGAGGAGATGATTGCCCAAGAGGTAGTAAAACTCCCGGAACCGAATATCCGTCGGCTGACCATCCAGCATCTCAAAGAGATTGAAGCGGGGCAGCGCGATTTCAGGTTTTGAGATCAATAAAGATGTACGCAGATGAATGCATCTTCCGACTTCAATCATACTCCTTCAGCCAATCGGTTGCATATCACCTTGTTCGGGCGTAGGAATGTAGGTAAATCTTCCTTGCTCAATGCACTGACGGGGCAGCAGGTCGCTATTGTCAATGCGTTGCCGGGAACAACTACAGATCCAGTGAAGAAGGCAATGGAACTTCCAGGCGTTGGTGCCTGTCTGTTCACAGATACCGCAGGATTTGATGACCAGGGTGAGATAGGAGAACAGAGAATTGGCAAGTCCAGGCTTTGCCTGCAGATGACGGATCTTGCCATCTTAGTCGTTGCGCCTCTTGAACCTTTTTCCAGGAAGTATATCTCACTTGAGGAGATTTGGACGAGCTATGAACAGGAATGGTTAGCAGACCTTCATCGTTTGCAGATTCCTTGCATAATCGTTATCAATCAATGTGAGAAAATTGAAAGTGTGAGAAAGGTGGCAGAGGATTTGCGGAATGTAACATCCTGTCCTGTAATGGAAGTATCGGCTCTTACCCATGAAGGTATAGATGTCCTTCGGAAGGAAATGATCCTGCATCTCCAGCAGATAAAAAATAATCAGCCCTCACTTCTGCAAGGGGTCGTCGAAGAAGGCAATGTCGTCATGTTGGTGATGCCACAGGATATCCAGGCTCCGGAAGGACGATTGATTTTACCTCAGGTGCAGGCGATTCGTGCTTTATTGGACGACCGATGTACTGTAGTATGTTGCACAACAGACAGAATGTTGGACAGCTTGTCTCATCTGGTCTCCGCTCCCCATTGGATTATTACAGATTCTCAGGATTTTGCGTCTGCATACAAGATGAAACCTCTGGAGAGCAAGCTTACCTCCTTTTCCATTCTTATGGGAGCCAGCAAAGGTGATCTGCAAACCTTCCGAGAGGGAGCCAAGGCTATTGACCATTTGACTGAGCATTCCCATGTGCTGATTGCGGAGGCTTGTACCCATGTCCCTCAGTCAGAGGACATCGGAAGAGTAAAGATCCCGAAGCTTCTTCGAGAAAGAATCGGGGAAAGTCTTCAGATTGACATCTGCTCCGGTTCCGACTTTCCCCGTGATCTATCAATTTACCAACTTATCATCCACTGTGGTGGATGTATGTTCAACCGGAGATTCATGTTATCCAGAATCAATCTTGCTAAGGCAAGTCATGTGCATATCACGAATTATGGCCTTGCTATAGCAAGACTTTTACATTTACCACTTGATTTCTGAGTCGTCTTGACCATGGCCGTCAATCTTCTGTTTCCGCCAGGATTTTTCGAATATCCTGGGGTTGCAGTCTTCCATACACTTTTTCTCCAATCATCATGACTGGAGCTAAGCCACATGCCCCGACACATCTCAGGCAATCGAGTGAAAACTTCCCATCTGGAGTGGTCTGTCCCACCTCAATATTTAAGGAACGTTCTATTTCCTCTAATAATTTATCCCCACCACGTACATAACATGCTGTACCTAAGCAAACTGATATGGGATGCCTTCCCTTGGGAGCCATTGTGAAGAATGAATAAAAGGTTACGACGCCGTACACTCTCGATGCAGGGATACCCAGTTTCCTGGCAATGATACGTTGCATCTCTTCGGGCAAATAGCCGGCTATGGATTGTGCCTCATGCAATATGTTGATTAATTCACCAGGCTGATTTCCATATTTGTCGCATATCTTTTCTGTTTCTTCAACAACTGAACAAGCTAATTTTATTTCAGACATAGGCTTACTGTATTTTGATTTTGTGTGATGATAACTGATTCTCCCTTTTCTTGGGCATGATTAAAAACTCACTTAATGCTTTTATCAGAATAATGAGTATGCAGCAGGAGTTCTGCTTTTTCACTGAGAGGATGTCCGAGATACTCCCGATAGAGTCTCTGGATATCTGGATTTTCATGACTTTTCCGGATTCGTTTTCCTTTGTCTTCATCATAGAGTGCACGCTGGCGTGCCTGGATTATATGAATATCACCATGATGATAAGGCTGCCCTGCGCCACCGATGCATCCTCCTGGGCAGGCCATGACTTCCACGACATGGTAGGGCAGTTCCCCCTTACGGAGCATTTCCATGATCTTTCTGGCGTTGCCAAGGGTATGGGCAACGCATACTTTGAGAGGAAAGTCATTCATGTATATGGTTGCATGCCGAATTCCTTCCAGTCCCCGTACCTCTTCGAAGTCGATTCTTTGTAGCTCTTTTCCCGTAAACGATTCATATACGGTGCGCAGAGCTGCTTCCAAAACACCTCCTGTGGTACCAAAGATGACACCGGCTCCTGATGATTCCCCTAATGGACTGTCGAAATCACTGTCCTCCAAGCGGATGAAGTCGATGTTTGCCCGTTTGATGATCCGTGCCAGTTCTCTTGTAGAGATAGAATAATCCACGTCTGGACAACCTTTAGTCTGAAACTCAGGCCGTGTGCACTCGTATTTCTTGGCAAGGCAAGGCATGATCGAGACGACAACAATCCGCTCACGTGGGATTCCCATCTTCTCTGCCCAATAGCTCTTGGCAATGCTGCCAAACATCTGTGCTGGTGACCGGGACGTAGACGGATAATCCAGCAGGTCGGGGAACTCATGCTCGCAGAAGTTGATCCAAGCTGGACAGCAAGAGGTCATGATAGGGAGCTTGACTGTCCTGTCATTCTTTAGGAAACGTGTAATCCTTTCCAAGATCTCTGCCCCTTCTTCCATAATGGTCAGGTCTGCGGCGAAGTCTGTATCGAATACATAGTTGAATCCAACATTGCGTAAAGCTGTTGCCAATTTCCCGGTAACGACCGTGCCGGGTTCCATGCCAAACTCTTCACCCAAGGCGACACGAACGGCAGGAGCCGGCTGAGCAATCACTACCTTGTCTGGATTTGCCAAGTCATCCATCAATCTATCTGTGTCATCATGTTCGGTCAAGGCACCAGTAGGGCAGACGGCTACACATTGCCCACAGTAAGTGCAGTCTGTGTCAGCCATCATCAGGTCGAAGGATGGTGCTATGGTCGTGTTGAATCCACGGCGTATGGCTCCCAAGACGCCGACAGATTGTACGTGATTGCACATACTCTCACACCGACGGCAATACACACATTTATCCATATTGCGAGTGATAGAAATCGTTTGCTCATGCTTTCTTGGCGACATTTCCCCCCCGGCAAAAGGCATTTCCCGGATATTAAACTGCATTACAAGCCGTTGCAGTTCACAGTCACTACACTTTGGGCAAGTCAAGCAGTCGTTGGGATGGTCAGATAGCATGAGTTCTGCGATCGTCTTCCTCGCCCTAATCACACGTTGAGAGTGTGTATTTACCACCATTCCCTCTGTGCACATGGTCTCACAGGAAGGAGCAAGGTTGCGCCTATGCTCCACTTCCACTACGCACAGCCGGCAAGAAGCCGGTCGGTTTTGAACACAGGTGCCTTTCATATCAATATGACATAACCTGGGGATATGGATACCCATTTGTTCTGCGGCTTCCATAAGAGTTGTCCCCCTCTCTACACAAATGGCATGACCGTCAATGGTCAGGTGTATCTTTTTCTTTTCCATAGTCATCGCAATTAATAGACGGAGATAGCATGAAACTTACAGCGCGATAAGCACATGCCACATCGGATGCAGCGTGCAGGATTGATGACGTGTGGTGCTCGGACATTGCCGATGATGGCATTAGCAGGGCAATGGCGAGCGCAAGCACCGCAACCCTTACAGGCTCCGGGATCAATGGAGTAGGTGAGGAGAGCCTTACATCGCTTGGCTCTGCAATGGTGCCGTTGTACATGCTCCTCATATTCTTCCCAGAAATTATTGAGTGTTGACAAAACTGGGTTGGGTGACGTTTGCCCCAATCCACAGAGGGCGGTGTCCTTAATGGTCTCGCTTAATGTCTTTAAACGGTTCAGGTCGTCTGAGGTGCCTGTACCTTCTGTGATCTTGGTCAGGATTTCCAAGAGACGTTTGTTTCCAATACGGCAAGGCGTGCACTTCCCGCATGATTCTCCCACGGTAAACTCAAGGTAGAATTTTGCCACAGACACCATACAATCGTCTTCATCCATGACGATCATACCTCCAGAGCCCATCATTGATCCAGCAGCCGTGAGGTGTTCATAGTCAATGGGAGTATCGAGATGCCGCTCTGTCAGACACCCTCCAGACGGCCCTCCAGTCTGCACGGCCTTAAACTTCTTCCCGTTTTTTACTCCTCCCCCGATGTCATAGATAATTTCACGTAAGGTTGTGCCCATGGGAACTTCAATTAGCCCTACATTATTGATTTTCCCAGCTAAGGCAAATACTTTAGTCCCCTTGGATGTTTCAGTTCCAATAGAGGAAAACCAAGATGCACCTCGTGTCAGAATGATGGGAATATTGGCAAGCGTTTCGACGTTGTTCACGTTGGTGGGCATGCCACAGTAGCCCGATTCCGCTGGGAAAGGCGGCTTTAGTGTAGGTTCTCCTCGTTTTCCTTCCATGGAGTGGATCAGGGCAGTCTCTTCTCCACAGACAAAGGCACCGGCGCCATAACGTATTTCAATGTCAAAGTTGAAAGCAGAACCGAGTATGCCCTCTCCTAACAAACCTAAATCCCGAGCTTGTTGTATGGCTATCTTGAGCCTACTTACAGCCAATGGATATTCAGCCCGGATATAGATCAATCCACGAGAGGCGCCAATGCAAAACCCACAAATTGTCATTGCTTCCACGATGGAGTTCGGATCCCCTTCCATAATAGAACGGTCCATAAATGCACCGGGATCCCCTTCATCAGCATTGCAGACCACGTACTTTTGATCACCCTGATAGGAGCGTGAAAATTCCCACTTCTTTCCGGTAGGGAAGCCAGCACCACCACGCCCCCGGAGCCCAGATCTTTTGATTTCTTCTATAACTTTTTCTGGGTCCTGCCCTTTCAACACTTGCTGGAGGGCGAGATAACCATCGCGTGCAATATACTCTAAGATGTCTTCAGGGTTGATCATCCCACAGTTGCGTAAAGCGATACGCATCTGTTTCCGATAGAAATTCATGTGTTTAGAGTCACTCACCGCGTTTGAAGTCTTTGGATCAACATAAAGCAAACGGTTCACTCTTCGACCTCCTATAACATGTTCCGTGATCAGTTCCTCTGCATCTTCAGGCTTTACTTGTACATAGAAGGTGTTGTCTGGGATCATCTTTACAATGGGACCTTTCTCGCAGAAGCCGAAGCATCCCGTCGCTACTACATCTACCTGACCTTCAATATGGTGGGCGGCAATTGACAGCTTCAAGTTCTCTACGATTTTCCTACTGTCAGAAGCATGGCAGCCAGTACCTCCACAACAGAGAATTTGGAGATGTTCCGCACCTCTTTCCAATCCGGAGCATTCTTGTGATACCTGCTTGTAACTCTTCTCGCGTAGCTCCAATCTCCTCTGTGCTTGGAGTCGGATAGAGCTTAGTTCGTCGTGGGTCAATTTGTTCATATGGATATAGGGTATATATGACTTTAGAGTTAATAATGCTAAATGCTGCAAATATAGACAAAAGATCCATTCCTTCCAAATAAAAAACGATTTATTTGGAAGAATATGCAAAGAAAATCCGTTTTTAAGGAATTCTCTCTCAGATATAAGGTTGTATCTATTTTATCAATGCCTTGCACAAGTCGCGTTGTAAGACGCGAGCATCAAGGACGGACATCTCGCTATCCATGATGGAAAAGGCGAGCATGTGACCGTTGCTACCCCGGCAATAGCCTGTGAGTGAACTGATCCCATAAGGATGGGACAGAGTTCCTGTCTTTCCTCTTATTTTTCCACGAAGCTTGGGATCGGACAGTTCTGAACGCAGGGTTCCATCGACTCCGGAAATGGAGAGGTTTCGGTACAGTACGCTATAGATAGGTTTATGCTGATAGCCATAGATAAGAGCCTCAGTGAGCGCTTTTGGAGATAGATGATTATAAGTGCAAAGTCCACAACCATCATGGATGACCAATGACGTATCCCTTTGTCCCAGGTCATTCCTCAAGAAATGGCGCAAGTATCCAACACCTGCCACTGTAGGATGCTGATGTGGATTGGCTCTATGCCCAATGGTATAAAGGAGGGATGTTGCCTGTGTATTGGAACTGTTCTTCAACATTCTCTTAATGACCTTCTCTATACCTCGATAAAAACGGAAGATGCAATGAGATCCCTTGGGTACTCTGCCTATCACGATCTGGCTGTCTGCTATGGCAATGCCTTGATTGCGTAAGGCAGACTTTAGTTCCTTTTCCACCTTGGGCGCACCTTTGTAAAGGATGCCATAGCGAGAGAATGACAGGTCCCACGGATACCAATGCTGTTCACTTTTTACAGGTTCCTGCAACAGCAAGTCGATGTAAAAATGCCCTGTCATTTTCCGGATACCCTTTCGCTTCAGTGCTTTGGCAAACATAGATAAGTCGGGTGCATTCAACTGTGGGTCAAGGTCACCCTTAAAGGCTATATCCCCATCGAGGACCCCATCCTTTACTGATCCGCGGGTATAGATGGAAGTGGCGTATTTATAATGTGTCCCAAGAAGGTGCAAGCCAGAAATTCCTGTGAGCAATTTGAGGCAAGAAGCAGATGGGATTGAAACATTCTCGTGGAAACCATATACTGGACGATGAGCAGTCAAGTCGTAAACATACACGGCAAACTTACCTTTTACACGTGGCTTGGAAGCGAATTCTACCAATCGGTTCCTCAAATTCTGGTCAATGGGAATCGTTGCAGTGGGATGAACCGTCGTCTTTTTCTCTTCTTTTTTCTTGTTTCCACAACTGGCAATCAGCAGTATACCGGCAACCAGGCATAATCCCTGTTTCAATATATATCGTAGTAACATGATGGCTTTTCTTTCTTATGTTTTGCAAAGTTAGTCAAATCTTTTAAGAAACCACTGCTTGGAACGCTAAAGATCAGGAAAACAAGTCAAGAAAGGATAAAACGAAAATAATAGGAGTTATGATAAATAAGAAGAGAAAATAGAAATCTCTCAGTTAATAAGCATGATACCCGCCCCTGAGAGATTGCCTTAAGATCGTCCATCCGAATTCAACAAAGAAGGGATGGCATACAGGACCATTCTTGAAGAGTTTTGTGAGCCTATAGTGGAACAGTAAACTAAAACCGGAGTATCTTTCCTTTCCCATCCGATGACTAAAGACATCTATTCTTGTCATCATTCATGTAAAAAACGCATGAAATTCTTTTTTGTGACATAGAGATCAATAAAATTCAAAGATGGAGACTGAAAAGTTCAAAAAAAGATGTACATTTGCAGCGTTTAATCTTGATAAACATTATTCCGTAATGAATGCACATCTATTCGAACAGATCAAAAATGGAGAAATAACAGCCTTCAACCTATTATACAAAGAGTATTATCGGAAGCTCTGTTATATCGCCCTCCATATCTTGCACGACAAGTCATGTGCAGAGGAGGTGGCTGATGATGTCCTTTTTTATCTGTGGGACCATCGGGAGGAAATCAAGAATGTCTCTATTGAAGGTTATCTGGTCCAGGCTGTTCGGCATGGCTGTATTAATCGTGTGCAGTCAGCTTATCACCAGAAGCAAAAACTGTCGGACTCCATAACGGATGCCCCGCCTTTCTTCCTTTCCTTGTTTGCAGATGATGATCCACTGAAAGACCTGATATCCCAAGAATTGGAACAAGCTGTCGATAAGGCAATGCATGAATTGCCAGAACAGACCAGGAAGGTTTTCCTCATGAGTAGGACGGAGAAGAAGAAATACCAAGAGATTGCCGCAGAATTGGGCATTACGGTGCCAACGGTCAAGTACCACATGAAAAATGCGCAAGACAAATTGAGGGAAGCACTCAAGAGATCCCTTATCCTACTACTCCTGCTTAACGGATTGCCTTAATAGCAATACAATTTTACTTTTATCCAACTATACTAAATTCATTTTTAATTGCTTATATTGTTAGATGCAAATGAGAGATAAAAATATAGACGACCTGATTACCGCTTACATGGACGAAGAAATCGATAGCGAGCAGTTGTCAGAATTGAGGACATGGGCCTTTGCTTCCCAAGCGAACGAGGATTATGTCAGACACCGGATCAAGTTTCTTTTTGCCCTTGAGGTGAAAGAAAATCCAGCCGGTTTTGATGAGACAGAGGGTATAGAGAGATTTTATCAGCATCTGTATGAGAAATCCCCTGCTGACCTTCGCCCCAGAGAGATTAGTTTTGATCAGTTTATCCGTTCCAAATGGTTCCGGTATGTAGCTGCAGCCATACTCCTCCTTATCATTGCCCTTCCTTGGGCAAGTTACCATATTACTTCCAGCCATGTGATTGGAAGTTTTGCACAAATGGAGATGAAAGCACCAGAAGGATCCACCCTTGATCTATATTTGCCAGACAGCACAAATATACACTTAAACAGCGGTTCGTTGATTTCATACTCCCAAGGATACAATATCAGTGACCGGAATGTAGCACTCGATGGAGAGGCTTTCTTCAAGGTCAAGCACAAGAAAGAACTTCCCTTCCGAGTATTGACGGCTGAGATGGTCGTGGAAGATATTGGAACAGAGTTCTTCATTCGTAATTATAAGGATGAGAATGAAGCTGTCGCTGGACTGATCAGTGGAAAGATATCCTTAAGGAACCAGTTGGGCAAGAGCCAGCCAGTGGAGATGTCCGCTGGTGACAAGGTCATCATTGATAAGAGCACCGGCAAGATGAAGCTCATGAAGCGTGCTGTCTCCCCTACTACTACGTGCGATGATATCTACTTCGAGAACATGAGCCTATATGATGTCGCTCAAATCCTTAGTCGCAGCTATGGCGTCAACATCAAGGTCATGGATAAAATTAAGGGCGTTGGTTTCTATGGTTACTTCAATAAGAAAGAAGATGCTATTGGGGATATTATTGATGCGATCTCCCGCAGCTGCCATATCCATTATAAGAAGAGCAAGAATTCTTACTACCTGTATTAAATATGAATGAGAAGGTGAGGAAAGAGAGGCTGGGTGCGATCGGTCTCTCTTTCTTATTAAAAAATCGAAGATGAACACTATACCTTTTAAGAAATTCCTTGCTTGTAGTAATAGGAACTATAATCAAATCAATATTAACCTATGCAGAGTTTTTTAATGAAAAGTACATTATTAGCAGGTCTGTTAGCATTTGGCCTCTTGCATCCTGTCTCTGCGCAGAATGTAACTTTCAATGCTAATCATGTGACCTTGAAATCAGCCATGGCACAAGTCAAGAAACAAACAGGCTACTCGTTTGTTTTCAAGAACGGAGCCATTGCTAATCTGAAGAAAGTGGTGAACATTCATGCCAAGGATGCACCTGTCTCTCAAGTTGTCGATCAAATGCTGTCTGGTGAGGACGTATCTTACGAGATTCAAGGAAAGACCATCATCGTATATCGAAAAGATGGTGCCCAGCAAATCAAGCAGACCCACGAAGGCAACAAAGGCTCTCGAGTTAAGGTTTCTGGAAAGATCCTTGACAGCAATGGCGATCCCATTATTGGTGCCACCATTAAGCAAAAAGGCTCTTCCAACGGGACTGTTAGTGACGTGAATGGCTATTTCTCCTTTGAGGCGCCAGAAGGCTCCACGCTTGATGTTACTTATATCGGATATCAGCCCCAGTCACTACGAGCAATCGCAGGGAGGGAGATCACCGTCAGTATGAAAGAAGACCAGGAATCACTCAATGAAGTGGTAGTAGTCGGGTATGGGACTCAGAAGAAAGTCGACCTTTCAGGATCCGTAGCGGCTATTGATGTCGCTAAGATAACAGAAAGCAGACCTATTACAAATATCTCTAATGCCTTAACGGGTATGGCTGCAGGTGTCACTGTAACCTCAGCCAATAATGCTCCAGGAAATGATGATGCCTCTATCCTTGTACGTGGCCAAGGAACTTTAAATAATTCTTCTCCTCTCATTATTATTGATGGGGTAGAAGCATCTATGAGTTCCGTAAATCCACAAGACGTAGAATCGATTTCAGTATTGAAAGACGCCGCGTCTTCATCTATCTACGGATCACGAGCTGCCAATGGTGTTATATTAATCACAACCAAAAAAGGTAAAAAGGGTTCTTTGAAATTGGACTATAACGGTTATCTTTCTTTGGAATCAGCCCGAAAAACATATAAGCCTGTATCCGATTATGTAGAATATATGAAGTTAATGAATGAAGGATATGAAAATTCTGGACTTCCTGCTGTATTCTCACAAACTTCTATTGATGCATGGGCAAATAATGACGACCCCATCCTTTACCCAAATAATAGTTGGACCGATGCTTTGTTCAAAACGCAAGTAGGGACAAATCATGTTTTATCTATGAGTGGTGGAAGCGATAAATTCCGTTCTTACACATCATTTGGTTATATGGATAATCCAGGAATCATGGAGAATTCAGGTGAGCAGAAATATAGCCTTAGAATGAACGTAGAAGGAGATGTCCGTCCATGGCTTACTCTCGGGGCAAACTTTAGCGGATATTTCTCAGATATCGATATTGGTAATGAAAATATATCGACAGCATTAAGTGCAATTGGACCTCCTGATATCGTTTATCGACATGATGGTAAATATGGTTCTGTAAACAACTCAGAAGATGACCCTCAACAAGTTAGTTGTCTAATGTGGTTGAACAACAGAAAGGGTAGTAACGAAAAACATGATGGAAGGATTCGCTTGTTTGGAACGTTTAAGCCGTTTAAGGGGCTCTCTGTAACAGCATCTTATAATTATGAGTATAAAGATTGGCAAATAGAGCAAACTCCTGTTCAGATCGATTTATGGAATTTTTTAAGCAATACCATCGTACGGTCTGGAAAGGACAAAACATGGGTAAGCAACAGAAATACAAAAGAAAAGCGTAATTATTGGGATGTTATCGCCCGTTATGAAAATAAATTTATTGATAATAGATTGGGGGTAGAATTGATGGCTGGTACAAGCCGAGAGCAATATATGTGGAAATATTATCAAGCTACACGATATGATCTGGTGGACCTTAGCTTAGATGCTATTGATGCAGCAACAGGAGAATCTACCTCTAGTGGATACAAGACAGAGTGGGCAATGAACTCATACTTTGGTAGAATGAACTTAAACTGGATGGAAAAGTATTTGTTTGAGTTTAACTTACGAGCTGATGGTTCATCAAGATTCCAAAAGAGTAATCGATGGGGATATTTCCCTTCTGCTTCTGCTGCTTGGAGAATATCCGAAGAGAGTTTCATGAAGGATGCTGGATTTTCTAACTTGAAGCTCCGCGTGTCCTATGGTGCCTTAGGAAATAATTCTGTAGGAAATTATGATGCTTTATCTCTCTTTAGCCAATCCAATTATGTGTTCAATAATAACATGGCAATTGGTATGGCCCAAAAAGCCCTGGCTAACTCCAATCTTACATGGGAAAAGACATATGTTGCCAACTTAGGTATTGACTTTGGTATCTTGAAAAATAGGTTAACCGGCACGATTGATATCTTCAACAAAAAAACTAAGGATATATTGATTAATCTACCAGCTCCATTAGTACATGGAGTTGCCTCTATCCCTAAGCAAAACTCAGCAACAGTTAGGAACAGAGGTCTTGAATTCCAATTAGGATGGAATGACCACATTGGAGAATTTAATTATAGTATCAATGGAAATTTCACCTATGTCAAGAATAAAGTCCTAAAATTTAAGGGAGATGACTATTCGTTAAGTGGAGCAAATTATATTAAAGAAGGATTATCTATAAACTCCCAGTACCTATTACGCGTAGACAGGATCATCCAGACAGATGAAGATCTGCAGAAGGTGAAGGACATGCAAACTGCTAACCCGAATGCATTCGCAGCCTTTGGAGTCCCTGGAAAAGGAGACTTATTATACAAAGACCTGAATGGTGACGGACTTATCAATAATGAGGATAAGGAAATTTGCAGCGATGGTCCAAATCCTAAATTCCTTTTCGGATTAAACTTGTCTGCCTCATACAAGAACTTCGATCTTTCTGTTCTGTGTCAAGGACAAGCAGGAGTGAAGGTATATTGGCAACAATATATGTATTTCCAGCCAACAGTACGTTGGGGATGTATGATCAACAAAGAAATTGCTGACGGAAGATGGTATGAAGGTCGTACAGATGCAAAATATCCTCGGTTGTTACAATACCAAGATACGAGAAATACTCAATATAGCGATCAATATCTCCAAAATAAAGCATACTTCAAGATCCGCAATATACAAATAGGATATACCCTTCCGAACAATATCTCTCATGCTATCTATTTAGAAAGAGTTAGATTCTATTGTAGCCTAGAGAACTTCTTCACATTTACAAGCTATAAAGGGCTTGATCCGGAAGTAAGCGGAATCGCTTATCCTACTATTAAGCAAGCTGTTTTTGGTGTTAACATATCATTTTAGATAAAGGAGAACAAGTATATGAGAAAGATAATAAATATGGTTATCTCAATATCATTGTTGGCTATCATCAGTAGCTGCTATGATCTTGACAGATATCCTAATAATCAGTTAAGTGCTGGTACATTCTGGAAAACAGAAGATCAAGCCCATGAAGCGATGTCGGGAATGTACAGCATGCTTCAGAATGATAACATAACTGGTATTCAATTTGGCCTGGATTGTTTAGGTAGTATTGGATCGGGGTATGATGCAGCTGCATACAGCGACATTGGACGTGGCACTTATACGTCTTCTTCTTCATGGGTTACCTCAAAGTGGAGCAACTTATATGAGGGAATTTCCCGTGCAAACTTAATCTTGCAGAATATAGATAAAGTGGACATGTCTGATCAACTAAAAGACCAATATAAAGCTGAAGCAAGGTTTATGAGAGCCTTCTTTTATTTCGAATTGCTTAAGTTCTATGGAGGTGTTCCTATCTATGATGAATCTGTGGTCGTATCTCAAAGCTTCAACGAGATGAAATCTCCACGTAATTCCGCCGAAGATGTAAGGGCATTCATCATCAAAGATTTAGATGCAGCTATTTCTGGCTTACCTGAAGAATGGCCAAGCTCTGATTATGGACGAGCAACGAAATGGGCAGCAGTAGCTTTGGAAGGTAAAGTCTATCTTTATAATAAACAGTATTCTGAGGCAGCTAATTGTTTCCAGCAGGTTGTCTCCTCAGGCAAGTATGCACTTTATAATAGCTATGAGGATCTTTTTAAGCCCGGAGGTGATGAAAGCAATGAGATGATCTTTGCCATTCAGAATATGGGTGGAGTTGGTCAAGACTACGGTATGCCTATGACTTTTTATATGGGAACCCGTTCCTCTTATGGAAGCTGCTGGGATAATGTAACAGTGGCTACGGATTTTGTCGATAATTATGAATGCATCGATGGAAAGCCTTTTAATTGGGATGAATGGATACCTGGCTTCAATGAAAGTGATGACGTGAAAAAGGCAACATTCATGGCAACGCTTTCACCAGACTTGAAGAGTGTTGCTCAATATCCAAAGTATAAGGAAACATTGCTCAATATGTATAAGCACCGTGATCCACGCATGTCAGCAACATTAATCTTGCCTTACACTATGTACAAAGGATGGGCAGCTAATGCTCCAAGTGATGACGAATATGTAATTGCTTCCGGTGTAAATGAAAACAATCATTTTATTCGCGTAAATAATGGATGGCATGTCTACTTGTTTAGAAAGTTTGTCGCAGAATATAATATGGATGGGGCTATTAATAATCGTGCTGATACCCCAATTAATTTTCCTCTTATCAGATATGCTGATGTCTTGTTGATGTTAGCAGAATGCGATAATGAACTTGGGAAACTAGATGAAGCGGTCAAACTCATAAATCAGGTCAGAGCACGTGTTGGCATGCCGGGACTTAATAGTGGACCAGAATGGCTCAAAGCCACATCTAAGGATGAAGTTTTTAAACGAATCAAACACGAAAGAGCGGTCGAATTTGCCGGAGAAGGATTAAGCTTTGATGATTATAAACGATGGGGATTATTGCAAACATTATCAAGGCCTATAAAAGCATTCACGGGTGAAACCTTATATAATCGTATCGTTCGGGACCGTGATTATCTATGGCCTATTCCACAGACAGAAATTGATCAAAATAACAGTTTGGAACAAAACCCGGGATGGTAATCCCTATTCATAGACACGTTATCTTTAAGTTCCCGCCATGTGTGATATGTGGCGGGATTTAACATTAATACAAATATTATATGACAAAACATTTATTGACACTCATACTACCTCTTCTGTTTTCTTCGACCATGGCTGAAGGTTTAACTACAAAAACAGAAAAGGTAAAGGTGGATGGGTGGTTGGGACAGAAAATCAACCAATGCATCCAACACAGGATCATAGGCGAGGATGTAGATAAGCTCACGGCCCCTTTCTTCCAACAAGAGGAGACAAATCAGTGGCAAACTGAATTTTGGGGGAAATGGATATTGGGGGCCATTCTGGCCTACCAATATTCACCCACGCCAGAACTTCTCGCTAAGATGGGAACTTCTGTAAGGCAGATCCTCCGCGCGCAGTTAGCAAATGGGTATATCGGAAACTACAGTCCTGCTTGCCAGACAATGCAATGGGACATTTGGGGGAGAAAATATACAGCCATGGGACTGCTGGCATGGTATGATATCACTAAAGACAAAAAAGCTTTGTCGGCTGTCCGCCGCTTGATGGATCATCTCATGACACAGGTCGGTGAGGGGAAGGCTGACATCGTCTTGTGCGGCATTTACAAGGGGATGCCAAGTTGTTCCGTCATCATCCCCGTACTTCGCCTTTATGAAATTACCCATGATAGCCGATATCTCGCGTTCGCGCGCTATATTGTAAAACGGGGTGAGAGCCCGATGGGACCACAGCTAATCAGCAAGGCTGACGTGCCTGTTGCCAGGCGGTGGTCACATCCATCCAATTGGTACACCAAAGAGAACGGGATGAAAGCCTATGAAATGATGTCGTGCTATATGGGACTGATCCAACTCTATCAGATCACGCATGAGGAACAATACCTCGATGCCGCCAAGACCGCCGTTGGGCATATCATCCGAGAGGAGATCAACGTAGCTGGCTCGGGCAGTGCCTACGAATGTTGGTATGACGGAAATCGCCTTCAGACCCTACCCGCTGCCCACACCATGGAGACTTGCGTAACCGTGACTTGGATGCAACTTTGTGCGGAACTGCTGAAGGTCACTAATGATTCCAAGTATGCCGACGAGATTGAGAGATCAGCTTACAATGCCTTAATGGCATCCATGCGTGTCGACGGACAGAAAATAGCAAAGTACAGCCCACTCTCCGGGTACCGTTACGAAGGTAAGGGACAGAGTGGGATGGAAATTAATTGCTGTACTGCCAATGCACCTCGCGGCTTCTGCCTGCTGCCCTCTATTATGTATGGGGGGGAAAACGGAGAGATTCATGTCAATCTCTATGCGCCCTCCACTGCCATCGTGTCAATTGACAGTCGGAACCAAGCTGAGCTCAAGCAGGTCACCAACTACCCTGCCGACGGAAGAGTGGAGATACAGGTAACACCCTCACGTAGCCAAGAATTCACTATCGCTCTTCGAATTCCCCAGTGGAGCCGCAATACCCGCATCACTGTCAACGGCAAGGACTACCAGAGTATCACGCCCGGGCAATACTACCGCATACGGCGCGTGTGGACGAAAGGCGACCGCATAGAGCTGGAATGCGACATGCGAGGACGATTGCTGGAAAATAACCATTGCCAGGCGATCGCCTACGGTCCCATCGTGCTTGCAAGGGACAGCAGGTTTCAGGACGGATTCGTTGACGAGGGCGTAGACATCAAGGAAAAGAACGATGCCGTAAAACTCCAAAAGGCAAATCCCACAGACTTCTCCCTGCTGTCTTTCACCGTGAACACAATCACGGGGACTAACCGGGAGGGTGTACAGCCCAGACCCATACACCTTTGCGACTTCGCCTCTGCAGGCAACGACTGGAACACAACGCAACGATACAGGGTCTGGCTGCCCAAGGTTATTGATGTACGGAAAGAAGACACAGCCAATTATTAAAAATAAATAGTCATGCAAAAAATATATTTTACTACTATCTTTTTCCTCCTCTCGTTCCTCCAATCCTGGGGGGAAACGGCAGGAGAGATAGTGAAAGGGAAAACGGACTGGCAAACCTTCATGAACCAACACGACCTCACATGGGATTCCATCCCACATTCATGGGATGTCTCACCATTCATGGGGAATGGTAACCTAGGACTGATGATCTACCAGGAACCTGGAACGAACAGCCTGCGACTAGAGACGGGTAGCAGTGAAGTGCATGACCATCGACCGGATTGTAATATCTATGGAAAAGGCAGGCTACTCACTGGGCATTTCAATATCACTCCTATAGGAAAAATCCAGAAGATCAGGATGAGACTGGATCTGTGGAATGCAGAGACTACTGCCCATGTGACAACCTCAAAAGGGGCATTTGACCTGAAGGCTTTCGTTTCCGCCACCCAAATGGTGATCTGTGTCATGGTTACCAATCAGGGACAGGAAAAGTGCACATATTCCTGGATTCCAGCCCATGCTGACAGTCCTCGAATACAATATTCCAAATTACCTGCAGGATCGTGGATGAAAAATCTACCTTCAGATTATGTCCCCAACCCTCAACCGGAAATAACGATAAAGGGACATTCGGGGCTCTCTGTCCAAAAGCTATGGGCAGGAGGAGAGACCGCTATCTGCTGGAATGAAATCCCAGTGGACCATGGCTTTGTCCTGTTATCTTGCATCTCCCACTCCTATCCGCAAATGGACGCGGAATCAAAGGCGAAGGAAATTGTTGCAATTTGCAGCAAAAAGGGATTGGACGCTTTGGAAAAGGAGCACCAATCCTGGTGGCACCAATATTACCAGAAGAGTTTCCTGGCTTTGGATGACAAGGAGAAAGAGAAATTCTACTGGATCCAAATGTACAAGTATGGCTCTGCTACAAGGGGGGATTGCCCGCTGATTGACAATTGTGGACCATGGCTAACGGTCACGCCTTGGCCAAATGCCTGGTGGAACTTGAATGTGGAACTCACGTACTGGGCTCTCAATGCATCCAATCACCTTGATTTAGCAAGATCCTTGGAGAACGCATTATACAACAACTTTGATCATCTCCGGCAGAACGTACCTGAACCTTACCGGGCTGATTCCTATGGAATCGGCAGGAGCTCGGGAATGGATTGCCTGAGTGATCCCGTAGATGTGCCGGGGACCGGAGCGGAAGTGGGCGACCTGACATGGGCATGCCATAATCTCTGGTTGATTTACAGGCATCAGATGGATGACGAAAAATTACGCCAGCACTTATTTCCGTTGCTGAAAGGGGCGATCAACTACTACTTGCACTTTATTTACAGGGACCAAAAGGGCAAATGGCACCTCCCATCCACTCTCTCCCCTGAATATGGAAGTGCCACTGATTGTAATTATGACCTCGCCCTCCTGAAATGGGGGTGCATGACCTTGATGGCGATCTGTGACCGATTGCATATCCATGACGATCTCTATGGAAAATGGAAGGATGTCGCAACGAACATGACCCTATTCCCACAAGATGAAAATGGACTGCGTATTGGTGCCGACCAACCTTATGCCCAATCCCACCGACATTACTCTCATCTTCTTGCGATCTATCCTTTGGCAATCATCAACCCAGATAAGGAGGAGGACAGGAAGCTCATAGAGACTTCCTTAGCTTACTGGCACAGCAAGAAATCTGCACTGAGGGGATATTCCTTCACGGGTGCCTCTTCCATCGCAGCTATGTTGGGCAAGGGGGATGAAGCCCTCAAGTACCTGAATGGGCTCTTCACTCAGTTTCTTTCTCCTACGACCATGTATCGTGAAGCCGGACCAGTCATCGAGACTCCACTTTCCGGGGCGAAATGTATTCAGGACATGTTGTTGCAGAGTTGGGGAGATAAGATCCGGGTATTCCCTGCTGTCCCGTCCACGTGGAGGAATATCACGTTCGACAACTGGTTAGCCGAAGGGGCTTTCAACGTATCGGCGCGGCGCGTGGAGGGAAAGACGACCTATATCCACATCGCAAGTTTGGCCGGCGAACCGTGCCAGTTGATAACAGACATCTCCTCACCTGAGTTCAAAGGTCCGAAGCACCTGAAGGTGAAAAAGATCTCGGCAAATAGCTATCGCATCTTCTTGAAGAAAGGGGATGTCGTAACCGTTACAGGGAAAAGGACAGAATGAATTCCTCTTCCTTACTAACAGAATGCAACCAAGGGTAGTTTAGGCAAACTCAAGGATGGTATGGACATCTTGTACTGGAAGGGACAGGATCGGGATAAGGATAGCGACAAAGATAGGAAAAACAGGAATGGTGTAAGGTCGTGTAATGAATTCCTTGGCTCGTCCCAGGAAAGAAGTAACTTTGCACTCACAATCATAACACATGACAACGATGAGAAGAATACTCTTACAAATGCTTTGCTATCTTTGGGTTGCTACGCTTGCCCAAGCCCAGGGCACAACAACCGCTCAGAAGGCAATCCCCTTTACCCTCGACGGGCACATCTATCTGAACGCAGTCCTCAATGGGAAGTATCATGGGAATATCGTCTTTGACACCGGAGCCAGCGACATGTTGCTCTTAGACACCTTATTCATTCGAGAGCAGCACTGGACCCTTACTCGCTTAGCCAATGCCATGGCACCAGGTGCCGTTGGCATCCAACGCCTGAAGGTGGCACAAGAAAAGGTGAGCATAGACTGTCAGGGGCGGTCGGAAACTTATCCATGGTTTGTCCTGTTAGACCTTCGGGGGATCGTAGGCAAATATGCGGATGGACTGATCGGCATGAGGGATCTCAAGGATCACCCTTTCGAGATCAATTACCAGCATCAGTTCATCAGGCCCTTGACCGTAGTCCCGGACTCTGTAAAGCGCACCTATGCTTGCCTTCCTCTTGTCTACGACCATAATAAGATGATGATTCATGCCAAGGTTTACTTCGATGGGAAATGCTTAGAGGGCCTGTATCATTTAGATACGGGATCGGGAAACGGCATTGACTTTACGGCAGAGGCAACGGAAAAGTACAAGCTGACCGACTATCAGGGAAAAACCTGGAAGGGAAAAGGACTGCAAATGGGGGTCGGCGACCATAAGATATCCACGTGGATCGATGCCCGGTCTGACAGTATGGCCATAGGTCCTATCGCTTTCGACCATCCTGAAATCACTCTGAACCCAGAAGGGAAAGGGAGTTTCGGCAAGAATGTCTTTATCGGTAATATAGGGGCACAGCTGCTGTCGAAACTAAACCTGGTCATCGACCTGCCCGCCCGGAAGATCTACTTGAAAAAATTCTCTGCACACAAGCAAGCAACACCCACTAACTTTGCCTTTAGTTGGCTGAACCGAACGGATATCGGAGCTGGATGGATTGTACGGTCAATGGACGAAGGTGGCGTTGCCGACCGTGCCGGTATCCTCTTAGGAGACACCATCATTGCCGTTAACGGGAGAGATGTCAAGTCTATCCAACGGAAAGAGGAATGGGAATTGAGCGACCTTCCAGAGATGAGCGTCACCATCCAACGAGGAAAGGAAGTTCTTACCATCAAGATGGTGGCTGAAGACCGATGGAAATAGGACAACGTTCACATCCGAATCTGGGGAAATAGAAGACGGCGATGCACTCCATCAATATGGAAAGCATCGCCGTTTCATGAGGTGGGTGGTGATGGATTCGAACCACCGAAGGCATAGCCAGCAGATTTACAGTCTGCCCCATTTGGCCACTCTGGTAACCACCCTTGCTGAAAAGCGAGTGCAAAGGTAATAAAAAAGAACTGTAACGCCAAACTTTTTCCGTCGAAATTATGCCTTGGCAATTAACTCATACCAGAATGCCAATGCCTCAAGACAGGTCATTCGCCCTTGAAAACAGCAAAAAGCCACGATTTCAATGGGATCAAACCGGCGGCTGATAGATATCTTTGAGAATGGCATCCCCCACCCTTCTTCGATAATGCGAGGGATCATAGAAATCATGGTAATCATGAAACCGAGGGTTCACCGACTCGTCATGTACCGCATGCTTTCCAAACAATTGCTGTAAGACCTTAAGGTCATGGCGGTTGAACCGTTCCAAATGGAAAGACGGACCTACGACCCAGTGTACGTCGGTATGGTGAAGATCACAGATCCTGCGGATCTCCAGAAGGACCCTGACTTGTTCTTCCCCGATTACTTGTTTCCCTTCATGCACACGCGTCTTGGCGATTTTCCGACACCAACTGAGGTTCTTCCAATACGACTCACCCTCCTTTGCCATCGCTGCATCTTGAGGCAGCAAGGCATCATTGGTATATCGATCACGCGTAGGGACAAAAGAATGGATGACATCCCTCCCTGATGTGTCAGGCTTTCCTGTCACCAAATACCTCATATAGGGCATGAGGAACTTAGGCGAGAGGAACCCTTGGAAGAAAACGGTCTGATAATGTGCCCAGCTTTCTCCCGACACATCCGGTGGCATGATGTGCATCAGGCTCTGGCGAGGATGCGTTTTCTCGAAAAAGCTCGGCTCAGTGACGATGAACAGATGACGGATCCTCTGCCCAGGAACGTTGTGCAGGGCTTGCAACTTCATGTAGCATTCACCCAATCCTTCCGCATTGGAGAAGAAACGGAAAGGATGGGCATGGATATACCGGTTCCATTCACGGCAGGAAAAGGCCTTGGTGCAAGATGTTCCCAACAAAAAGGAATCGTAATGGCACCGTTTTCTATACATCTTATATTTCTCCCAACCCACTGCGCCCTCATTTTGCATGACTCGGCTCTGGTCGTAATCGTTGTAATGCCGTATCACCATGAAGGGGTCTTCAACAACATAGAAGAGAAACAACAACAGGAGTGGGAGCGCGATGAACAGGCAATTGCGATAGAATCTCCAAATAGAATGTGATGATTGCATAATCTTTAGAATTGAATATAGATGAAGTTCTCAACGCCAAACGACCCATAGAACAGGATCAGGAAGACGATGAGGAAATAGAGGAGCCACCGCCCTGCCAAAGGCAGTTGCTCACTGACCTTGATCAGGTTCCGCTTGCCATTGGCATACTCCACGACAAAGAGGATGACCACGGCAATTCCGAACACGATCCAGTAGAAATCTTCCATCCCTAAGCGCAATTCCTTGATAGAGCTGTCCATGCCATCTAAGAGATGTGCATAGGCATAGAACACATCCGACAGTCGTGCAACGCGGAAAAACAAGAGGGAGAAGGCAAACAGGAGATAGGTGCGCACCATCATCAGGACTCCCCCTACCCTACTGCCGAACATGCCATAGAACCTTTCCCTGCTTTTCCCCAAGAGTGTTTCAATGATAATGACAAGGCCTTGGAAGAGTCCATAGAAAGCAAAGGTCCAACCCGCGCCATGCCATATGCCGATGCTGACGAAGGTGACCAGCAAGGAGACATAGACACCCCATCGCCCATAGGAACGTAGGGATGCATTCAAGGGAGTGAAGATATAGTCTCGCACCCAGAACGACAAGGATTGGTGCCACCGTCGCCATAGCTCGCCAGTAGACCGAGAGATGAACGGACGGTCGAAGTTAGGCTGCAACCTAAACCCTAACATCCGCCCGAAGCCCAATGCCATGCAAGTATATCCTGCAAAATCTGCATACAGTTGGATAGGATAAAGCAGCGTGGCAACCAAGATTTGCATGCCGGAAGCTGCACGAACATGGTCTAATACGATATCCAAAGAGGGCGAGATGCGATCGGCGATGACTACTTTCATGAAAAGTCCCCAGGCCACTAATTTCAATCCTCGGGTCACCAGGGTGTAGTCGAAAGGACGTGCCGCCTTCAACTGTGGAAGGAGATCACAGGCGCGCTCAATGGGACCTGACAGGAACTTCACGAAGAGCATCATGTACAAGGTGAAGTCTATGAAGTCTTTTTCTGGCTCTTCTTCCCAATAGATCTCAATGAGATAGGACAGAGCCTGGAAGGTATAGAAGGATATACCTAAGGGGAAAAGTGGGAACCAATAACGTGCCACCAACCAAAACGTCACCAATGCCACGATGCCCGTCCACAGCCACCTTCCACAAGCCGGTGTGTTAAGGGTGGCATGGATCTTCTTTCCCATGAAAAAGGTAAACACGGTGATGCCAGAAGCGATCACAAGGTATGACAAATGGTAATACCCGATGAATACCATGCTTGCCAAGAGCAATACGGCATGTTGCCAACGGCGTGTGCCACAGGCATAGTAAAGGACGAATGTGACTGCCATGCAGACCACAAACGGTATCGACAAAAATTCCATAACTTATTCCCCGCTGGCGTTATTGGTCACATTTTGCAAGAATGGTATCAATCATGTCACCAACATTCTTCATCCGGATGATATCGCGTAACTTAAAATGAATCTGCCATTGACGCTCTATCTCACTGATAATCGTCATGTTGGTCAGTGAATCCCAGTTGTCTATATCATCTGCTGTCATCCGGTCTTCCAACTGGATTCCGGGACGGTTCAGTACTACTTCAAATATGCCATTCAACAATTGGCGGATTTCTTCTCTTTCCATGTGAGTCTTTTTTTTATTCTATCAATGCTTTGATCTTGCGTCTGTCTATCTTATTATTTGCGTTCTGTGGGAAGGTCTTCATGAATACGACCTTATTGGGAATCATGTAATCGGGCAGGTAGTCCTTCAAATACTGGGTTATTGCCTTTTCCTGACTGGCATCCCCATCTTCGATGGCAAGGACTAATTGCTCATCGCCATGACTCCCTATCGATAAGGCGACCGTTGCCACTTGATTGTGGTAGTATTTCCTGGCACTACCCTCGATCTCACTCAGTTCAATGCGATAGCCTTGTATCTTCACCTGGGAGTCCTTGCGCCCCACGTAAAGGATCTCTCCATCCAGGTCCTGTTGGCAAAGATCACCGGTGAGATACCATCGTGTCCCATCCTTCATGAAAAACGCTTCCCTGTTCTTCTCTGGATTTTTCCAATAACCGGGAGTAAGTTGGCTTCCTGCCAAACAGAGTTCCCCTGTCTCTCCTGGGGCAACAGGACGGTGTTGATCATCAACAATCAGGATCTGGGTATGTTGCATGGCAGAACCGATGCTGACAATGCCATTGTGTTGAAGGATTTCGCCTTCCAACTCATAGCTTGTGCAATAAATCGTGTTCTCCGTTGGACCGTAGACATTCCAGATCCGGGCCTGGGGAACGACCGCACGCCATTGAACGACATCATCAGCCATCAGTGCTTCGCCACAGAACAGGGAATAGCGGAGCCGTGGGGCTTCGATCTCATCCATGTATGGGCGTAAGTAATGGATCACCGAAGGCACCATCAACGTTGCCGTCAGCTCATAAGAATCCAACAGTCGGAATACCTCCTGCCACTTGATGCCACCTAATCCCACCGTGTATACGCAAGCACCGGCAAGCAAGGGAGGAAGGAAACTGCCAACGGAAAGATCGAAGGTCAGGTCAAACATCTGCAAGCAATGGTCATCACTGGTCAGATGAATACCTAAACTGCCCAATGCTTCTATGAAGGAAGCGACACAACCAAAAGTGATGGGAACCCCTTTCGGGCGACCTGTGCTCCCTGAAGTGAACAAGATATAGGCCTCGCGATGCGCATCAAAAGTGACGGCAGGACGCATCGCTGATGAAAAAACAGGCAGGTCATGGGTAAGGATAACCATCTCATCGGGATAACGGGATGATGGACTGGAATCGAGGATTGTATGGATCCCCACTTGTGAGATGATGTCCATACATCTTGCAAGCGGCTGGAGGGGATGCAAAGGCACATAGCACTTGCCTTCCATCCAGATCGCAAGGATGGACGCATAAGTGGTCAGGTCATTTTGGACAACCAGTCCAATATACCGATCCGTGACCGTTGCCAAACGCTGACGGACAGCATTCACCTTCCCGGCAAGCTGTTGATAATCATAAAAAGTATCTTGGATGCAGAAAGCAGGCCTATGCCCGTATATAGACAATGCCGTCTGCAATCGCCCGACAAAGTCATTTGAATATAAAGGAAGAATTGTCATAAGAATGTTTGCTGATCCTTTTTTCATTAATTACTCTCTTCTATAACAGAAACAAAAAATTATCCATTTCCCCCATCAGCAACGATAGCTTTTCTTGGAGCATGGGATGGCATGTAGAAAAAGAAGAGAAAAGCAGAGGAAAAATTTGGAAGAAAAGATTATTTTACTTACTTTTGCCTATGCCTATGCCCAAGAGACCAAACATGTCTTGGACGATCGAAAGAAAATCAATTGGAATACCGTGATCATGACAAGGAAAATGTTTCAGAAAATCTTATGTGCCATCGCATTAGCGATGATGATCCCAACCGTAGGCCTTGCAGAAGCAGGACATGTAGGAAAACGCATCGGGGCCCTCGACCCTTCTGCATGGAATCAATCCGTGTGGATATCCGCCTCCCAGGCTCCAGTCGTTACCGGTCCTATTAATGGCAATAACTGCAGAGCTGCAGATGGTGCCAGCTTCTTTGTCTCTACATTGAGAAATGAAAAGAAGGTAACTTCGGTAAAGTGGATGACTACAGGGCTCGGGATCTATATCTTATATGTGAATGGAAAAGAAGTAGGAGATGAAGTCTTGAAACCGGGGTTCACACACTATGCTAAGACAAAGCGTTCCTTTACCTACGATATCACGGATGCCATTCATCGGCAGGCGGGTGCGGAAAATCAGTTGGCAGTCCAAGTAACACCAGGTTGGTGGGCAGACAAGATCATCACTCCTGAAGGACACGATGGGATGATCGGAAAGAAATGTGCCTTCCGCGGTGTCGTAGAGGTGACCTATGCGGATGGAACAAAACAATACTTTGGATCGAATACGACCCACTGGAAAGCGGGAATCGCAGGTCCGGTGAAACATGCAGCCATCTTCGACGGAGAAATCTATGATGCCCGCATTCAACCTGGATACATGTCTTCTTCCTCGTTTACCATGCCAGAAGAAAACACTGAATTCAAGGGGGAGATTCTCCCATCTGATGGCGCAGAAGTTTATCTGCGACATGACTTAGCCTTCGCTCCAGTCAAGGCATATGTCTGGAAAGGAGTAACGGGACAATCAGAAAAAGCCTATGGCAAGGTGATCATCAACAGGCAATACAAAAAGGGTGAGGAGATGGTACTACGACCTGGCGAGCATTTAGTAATTGACTTCGGACAGAATTGCGCTGCCGTACCTTCCTTCGTGTTCAGTGCCAAAGAAGGAACAGTCCTTACCTGCCTCCCTGCAGAACTGTTGAACGATGGCAATGGTGCGAAGGACAGGGGCATGGATGGTCCTGAAGGTAGCTGCCACCGTACGAACTTGCGAATACCCGATCAGGGAATGCAACTGATCTATACCTTCGGTCATCAACCAGGCTATGCTTCTTTCCTACCAGAATGCACGTTCTTCGGATACCGATATGTAACTCTCTCCGTCACAGGCGAGGTGCGCATCAAATCCATCTGGTCCGTTCCCGTCACCTCCATCGCACGATCCATGGAAACAGGGACAATCACAACGGGCAACAGCCTGATCAACCAACTCATCTCCAATACACAATGGGGACAACGATCTAACTACTTGTCAGTAACTACCGACTGTCCACAACGGAATGAACGATTGGGATGGACTGCTGACACACAGGTCTTTACAGAGACTGGATCTTTCTTTGCCAATACGGATCGTTTCTTCCATAAATGGACACGAGACATGCGTGATTCCCAAAGCAAAGCAGGAGGATTCCCCGGAGTGGCCCCAACCGCACAATATGGTGGGGAAACGATGCGTGTAGGATGGGCAGATGCCGGTGTCATCGTCCCATGGACCATCTGGAAACAATTTGGGGATACGAAGATCATCAACGAAAACTGGAATGCGATGGTACGATTCATGGGCCTTGTGAACCGTACACAATACGACCATCTTGCCAACCGTTCGGAAAACCACTCCTATCAATGGGCTGATTGGCTTAGCTACGAACCCTTGGAAAGTTGCAGTGGCAAGGCATGGGCCAAGGACGAAAATGGGAATAGCGTCCTCAAGGCGGATGCACTTATCTATTGGAACTATCTCTCTGCATCCTACTGGGCAATAGATGCTGGGATGATGCGCGACATGGCAAAGGCTACAGGCAGGGATACCACAGTCTATGAACAAATGGTACAGACTGCGCGCACATATCTGAAACAGCACTTCCTTGACGAGGATGGCAATTTCATCTGCCCTATCCTAAACACCATGCAGACCCCTGCCCTCTTCGCTCTGAAGAATAACCTTGTTGAAGGAAAGGAAAAGATGGTCAACCGCTTGCGGGAAAACTTCGAACAGCATGGCAACTGTCTTCAGACAGGATTCTTGGGAACTTCCATTCTCATGCAAACATTAACGGACAATGGGATGGTGGACATCGCATACGAACTTCTTTTCCAACGCCAGAACCCGAGCTGGCTCTATTCTGTCGACAACGGCGCCACTACCATATGGGAACGTTGGAACAGCTACATGAAGGATAAAGGCATGGGACCTAAGGGTATGAACAGTTTCAACCATTATGCTTACGGATGCGTTTGTCAGTGGCTGTGGGAGACTGCGGCTGGTATCGCAGCCGATCCCAAGCAACCTGGTTTCAAGCATATTATCCTAAAGCCTATTCCTGACAAGCGACTCGGATTCGTCAAGGCTGTATATAACTCAGCCGCGGGTCCCATCCGCAGTGAATGGAAATACAAGGGAGACCAATGGATCTGGACATTCTCCATCCCGAAAGGATCCACGGCTTCAGTTACATTACCGGGTGCTACATCTTCTATGGAGTACTCAAGTGGTACCTATCATATTGTGCAATAGGACTCATTTTACCATGACCTTCTTTCCATGATGGATATAGATACCAGGGGAGAGATGCTTAACCCGCCTACCTAAAAGGTCATAGTATGAGGCATCCCCAGATGAAGATGGCGAGGCAGCCGTCACTGAGGGGATGGAAGATGGGGTCTTCAACTGATAGACTTTCACCCAGTCAACACGAGATTCATAGGTGAAGGTCGTATCTGCTTGGGCCGCCCAGGTTCCAGCTCCCACACTTTGATTGAGCCGAATGAAGAATGGAGTGGTATAGGGCCATTGCCCGCCAGCGATAGCAGTTGCATCTGTAGAGCGTGCATAGCTACCAGTGCGAATGCCGTCCACATACCAAATGATGCTGTCCGAAGTCCATTGCAAGCCATAGACATGCCAGTCTTCTACCCTTTGGGGTTCGTAGAAGCCATTAACTGGTTGCGAACGATGATAGGGTTTGATATCAGTCCATTGTGAATGGACGGTATGGTAGGCCATATCTTGATTGTCTATCGTCTCAAAGATATCAATTTCTCCATGGTAAGGCCATTCCTTATTGATGGTGGGCATCATCCAAGCAGCAGGGAAATTTCCTTGATGGTGTGTGGTCTTCATGCGTATTTCCACTAATCCATAGGTAAAGCTGTAATGATTCCACGTATCCACAGAACCGGTGAGCATCGGAATGTTATCCTTACTACGATCTATATTAGGGATGGCACGCAAGACAAGCTGGTGATCCTTGATGAACACGACATCCTTTGAATCGCTGATATAGCGCGACCAAACAGCAGAGGTACGTTTGGAGCGTGCCCAATAGGTGGGGTCGGGTTGCGACCCATCAGGGAGATTGAATTCATCGATGAAGACCAGTTGATAGGGATCCTCAGCATCTTTCTCTTTTTCCTTGATAAACGTACCAGATAGGATCAGATTGTCTTTCACCAATTGTGCGGGAATCGTAAATGTTCCATCCGTACCGATCACATGCCAATCAAAGACAGCTAAGGGCTTGTTGCAGTCTGTTGACGCATACATACGGATCTCCTTGCAAAGATATCCTGCATCAGGATCTGCCTTTATTGTAATGGCTTGATACCGTGGATAACTGTCCTGCAAGGTCGTTCCTTCCCCATCTAAGATCCTGCCGCCAATGGAATGGTCGCTGACCGTAACCTGTGCGGGAAGGATCCGTAAGGTAACATCGACAATGGCACCTCCATTTTTTATGATCGAATTGGAAGCATCGACACGCCCGCCCGGATCGATATTGCTCCAGTCGACCTTAAACCGCATCCGATAGTCGCCCGGAGTCAACGAGACCGGGATCGTAAACGAGGGCATAGCCAGAGTATTGGTAGTGGCATTTTTCTTGCCAAGACTATTATATCCATTGTAATTGGAAAAGCTCATCAAGTCACTCCCTTCCTGAATCAGATGGTTACTCGTGACATCCGCTGAGAACTTTCCGTCATTTCCTTGATCTATATAGACATAGCCATTCATCCATCCTGGCGAAAAATTAAACTTTACTTTTACTTCCTGACCTGCAATGGCTTGGAAGACCTGTGCCGTAAGATCATAATACATCCTCCTGTTCTCCATGGAAGAGGATACAGTAATAGACTTTCCATTAAAAGAAATGGATTTAAGGATACGGTCCTGATGGGTGTTCATCGCGTCTTTGTCGAAGTTGACAGGATAACGATCCGCCCAAACTGGACTCGCCATCACACAAAGGGTCAGCAATAATAATACTTGTTTGATTCTATTCATGGTAAATATATAGGAAGTAAATAATGATGACCGGGACTGTATACGATCGTTGTACACAGTCCCGGATATTAAGAACGTAATGAAGTTATTTCCAACCGTCGTTTTGCACGAGACTTCTGTTCTTAAAGAGTTCCGCATTTGAGAATGGATAGAAATACATCTTATCTGAGATGTCATAGGTATCTAACAATCCTTTGGTATACTGATAGCTTCCATCTTCTTGCTTCTGGATAGAAACCTTATAAACCTGACGCATCTCATCCAATTGCTTCCATCGGCGAAGATCCCAGAAACGCTGGTCCTCGAATGCAAATTCCACACGGCGTTCATTCTCCAGTCGAGCCAAGAACGCCTCCGTTGTCATTCCTTGCGGATAAGGGGGCATGCTGACACCTTTGCGGGCACGTACCTTGTTGACCGCGTCCCGTGCGGAGAGTGTATAGCCTTCTGGAACAACATCCGGACCATAGGCATGTGCAGCTGCCTCTGCATAGTTCATCAGAATCTCAGCATAGCGCATGATTACCCAGTTATGGTCATAGCTCGTGGTAGTCTGCCCAGCCTCGAAGGTCGTATTGTTGTTCACGTATTTCTTGAGGTAATAGCCCGTAGTGGTAGCATTCTGCAAGGGAAGACCATTCTTCCCTCCTTCGAATGTCTCAACAGCTGACTTAGCTGGCCAAGTCATTCCGTTGTAGACGACAGTCATTGCCAAGCGCGGGTCACGGTTCTTGTAGGGATTGGCAGCTTCTTGCGGATTGCTCCAATCAAAGGAACTACCATCTTTCATCTCATAAGCATCCACGAGATTCTCAGTCGGACAAGTACTGCCATTTCCATTTTTCACGCCCATGGGGAAATTGGCAGACTCAAAACTCGTCGTCTTTCCTCCTGGGCGACAAATGATGATCTCAGGACTCTGGTTATTGGTTGACCCAAATAGATTGCTGTAATTGCCATCAAGGGCAAAGCCGAAGGCAGACGCTTGACGGATGACATCATAGGCAGCGGCAGCGGCTTTCTTCCATTTTCCTTGGTCATCACTACCCGCGAACAAGGGACTTGCCTGATAAAGGGTAACCCTCGATTTCAGGGCCAAGGCTGCACCCTTGCTCATACGCTGCATGTTGGAGGCTGCGCCACGAAGGTCGGTAGCCTTATTAGGTAGATACTTTGCCACTGTATCCAGTTCTGCCACAACAAAGTCGAGGACTTTGGAGGCTGGAGCTGGCGAGATAGTGTCTGCCTCTTGCTCGGTAAGCGTATGGGTAACCAATGGTATATTCTTGTAGCGTTTCACCAATTCAAAGTAGTAAAAGGCTCGCAGGCATCTTACCTCATACTGATAGTTGAGATAATTGCTGTAAGTATCTGCAAAGCCATCCGAATTTTTCCAGTCGTCAAAGGTCAGTCCTAAGCAGTTCTCCAAATAAAAATTGGCATCATGAATGGCCTTGTAATACGTTCCGAACACATCATCGATCGTATTGTTTGCTGACCACGTTCCATTCGTAAACTTGCAGACAGAAGCTGTGGGATAGACATGGATAGCATCGTCCGATCCTGCGTCGTGCATCTCACTGCCTAATCCGTAAGGCAGATAGGAATACACTTGCGTACAAAGTTGAGATACCCTGCTGGGACTATAGAGGATCTCATCCTTGTCATAATATGTTGCCTCACTGCTATCCAAGAAGTCGCAACTGACCATCAGGCAGCCAAAGGCAAGACAGCACACAGCGAGTTTGATTGTATTGTATTTCATTTCTTCTTATTTTTAAAAGGTGAGATTAAATCCTAAGGCATAATGCGTCATTGAAGGATGGGAAGTTCCCATGTTCTCTGGGTCCATCTTCTTGATGGAATCGAGACTGAACAGGTCATACGCACGGGCATACACCTTCACCCCATGCAGGATCTTTGTCCTTTCCAACATTCCTTTCGGGAAGTTGTAATACACTTCGAGTGTCCTCATCTTGAGGAAAGACCCATTGTGGATCCACAGCGTATTGTTGGTATAGTTATTCGCCGACCCTGTAGAGGTTAGGCGTGGATACTTGGCATTTGGCGTATCCGGGGTCCATCTGTTCTGATAGTATTCCTTCGAGATGGTTCGATGGGAGTACATCGGCCAATACATACTGGGCGTACTCTCCACAACACTCCTGTTGGCAGCACCTTGCATGAGGGCATAGATCCCAAATCCTTTGTATTCTACATTCAAGTCGAAGGAATAATAGAGTTCAGGATGACTGCTATATCCAAAAGGTACCTGGTCATAAGAGTCGATGACACCGTCACCATTCTGGTCTTTGTAGATCAAGTCACCCGGATGTACTTCTGAAAGATTCTGCTTGACCTTGCTGTTGTCGATCTCCTCTTGGCTCTGATACATCCCGATCACCTCATAACCAAAGTATTGTCCCAAGGGACGACCGGTACGTTTCAGGTAATCATAGGCACGATATTGCTCGTTCTCTTGCTTGATCTTATTGCGCGCAAACGACAGGTTGCCACCTACCATATAGGACAGATTGCCAATCCGGTCGCGCCAATGTAAGTCGGCATCCACGCCATAGTTGTCCACCCTACCGTTGTTCTTGTAGGAAACAGGGGCACCAAAGATGGAGGATACCGTACCACCTGCTCCTACCAAGATGTCTGTGCGCTTGTCATAGAAGGCATCAACAGAGGCTGTTAGCCGCTGGAAAGCCTGAAAATCGAGCCCTACATTCCACTTATACGACTTCTCATAGGTAAGGTCTCTCATCCCAAGTTGCGTGATCTTCAGTCCAGTACTTCCTGTCGGTGTCTTCCCAAAGTAATAAGAACCACCATTACCGTACATATCAACGTCAAGGTCATAAGGATAATCAGCCCGACCGGATATGCCATAGCTGGCACGGAGTTTCAGAAGGTTGAGCCAATCAGCCTTGGCAAATGCTTCCTCAGAGATCAGCCAGGCAGCTCCCACTGCGGGGAAGAATCCCCAACGATGACCGGGACGGAGCACGCTTGCTGCAGATCCTGACAGAGAGAGGTCGGCAATATATCGACCCTGATAGGTGTAATGGGCTTGCCCCACCATATCAATATAGGAGTAGGAATTATTCTGCCCCTTAGCATTGATCTTGTCCATGCCATAGAGGAGTCCTGCAGATAATTGGTGCTGCCCCCATGTATTGTGATAGTCGGCATAGGCATTGAAATGGAAATGATTGGAAGAGGATCCGACTGAGTGGCTAAAGCTCAAAGAGGTCTCATTCCTAAGTACCTGATGCTCATATGCCTGCGTATCCCAATTATAGATAGTCTCTTCATACTTGAAATTACGGGAATTGGAATCCCAGTAGGAAGCACTGTTGTCCAGTCCTAACCTAAGCCCTACGGAGAGTCCTTTCACCCAGAAGTCAAGTTTCTCGTTTAAGTCAAGGTCAGCATAGATGTTACGTACCTGTGAACGGGCATATCCAGTCCCGGCTATTTGGGCAATAGGGTTGTTACTGTAATCCGTTGTTCCTCCCCACACATTGTTCTCGTCCTTGATGGGAAAGGCGGCTGCAGGTACCTGATAGAGTGCTCCAAAGATATTCCCGGTCGAGGAACTCGGGCGGTTATGCTCGGAAAAGTTGGCAAAGAGGTTCAACTTCACGGTTGTAAACCGCGACAAGAAGATATCAAGGTTGGTACGGGAGCTCAACCGGGAGTAACGGAACTGCGTGGAATAGCCATCGTTCTCTGAGGTTGGTTTCAGGATACCATCATCATTGACATAGTTGAGTTGGGTGTAATAATGTACGAACGGACCGCCCCCAGATACGGAGAAGGTGACATTGTCTCCCCAGCTATGGTTGCGCAATGACTCTCCCCACCAATCGACATTCGGATAGGCATAAGGATAGGCACCAGACTGGAAGGCATCCAATTCCTGCTGACTATATCTCGGATCCAGTCCATCATTCACTCTTGCCTCGTTCAGGGCGTTGGCATAGGTATAGGCATCCACGAACTCCGGTTTACGGCGTGGCTCTCCTAAATTGAACTCATACGAGAACTTAATCTGAGGTTTCCCAAGATGTCCTCTCTTGGTCTTGACAAGGATGACTCCGTTACCTCCCCTGATCCCATAAAGTGCGGTCCCCACAGCATCCTTGAGGACGGTAACTGATTCTATCTCATCGGGGGTGATCGCATTCAAGTCTCTTTGGAACCCATCAACGAGAATGAGGGGGTTCGTGGAATTCCAAGTCCCTTTTCCCCTGACTGACAGTCCGGCAGCTGTTTCCCAGGCTGCACCCGTTGACTGCATGGCCCTCAGTCCAGGAATCATACCATAGAGAATATCACTTGTATTGATCGATTTTCGGTGCGAGAGTCTTTCACTGTCCGCGAAGGCAGTGGCTGTTGTCGACTCTTTGAGACCATAGTTCATGCTACGGCCATATTCGATGTTGGGCATTGTCTGACAACTATCTTGTTGTGCCATCAGATGGACAGGCACAATCAGGGCAGTCATTGCCAACAGATAATATTTCTTTTTCATCATGAATGTATAAGCATATTAATGATATAAACCAGATAAAGATAGGGATGGGTTTATTCCCAACCTGGGTTTTGTACCAGTCCATAGCCTTTGTTGACTTCCTTCGAAGGGAAAGCACTGAGGTTCAAGCGTGGATCCCACCCATCTTTCCACCAGAACCGAGCGTACTTGGTAAGGGTAAAGGGAACGAGCTTATAGGCACCGGTTTTCTTATTCTTATAGACATGCAGTCCATGAAGCTGTTTTTCGAAGATATCATATCTTTTCCAACGGATCAGGTCGAAGAACCTTACCTCCTCATAAGCGAACTCAACGGCACGTTCATGCAAGACGGCTTCACGGAACTGTTCTTGACTCATCCCACTCTTCAGAGGGGGCATCTCGACACGGGCACGTACTTTATTGATGGCGGCATACGCCTCGGCGGTGGGCCCACCATTGTATTCATTCAATGCCTCGGCATAGTTCAGGTAGACTTCTGCCAACCGCATGTAGGGCCATTGGATCGGACGAGTATAGGCTTCCGTATTGCGGTCGAGTCCCCATTTGCGGCAGACCAGTCCAGAAGCACAACTCAACTGATGGATACGTCCTTGCTTCCAGTCGGCTCCCTTAGGATAGTTAGTCGGATCGGAGGAAAGTACATCTGTCATGCTTGCCGTCCTACCGTTATACCGGTCGCCGTCGAGGATGAAGTTCTCATACATTCTGGGGTCACGGTTCTTGAAAGGATTCGCTGCCTCCTCAGGGTTCTTCCAGTCGAAATCGCTTCCGTCCTTGAGTTGGAACATATCCAGGAACTCCTTGGTGGGACAATATGCACCCCAACGCAATCCCTTGTCGAAGTAAGAATTCTGGTTGATATTAAGGATACCTCTTCTCACGGAAATGAGCGATTCTGTGGTTCCCCTGTCAAAATAAGCACTGGTATATGCCTCGCGACAATCTTTTGTACCATTGTCTCCTGCTTCCACGAGTTTGTAATAGCCGTTTTTGGCAAGGGCATCGAAGAATTCCTTGCAAGCGTCGACTGCCAGTTTCCAACGGTTCTTGTCATAGTTGCCAAACCATGTCATGTGCTTGTCAGCTGCCTCGCCTTGATAATAGGGTTGATCGGCATTGAACAGCGGACTGGCCACAAAGAGCAATACACGTGTCTTCAATGCCATGGCACTTGCCTTCGTGAATCGACCGTCCCAATTGTCCCTTTCCTCGTCACTGATCCTCCAAGGGAGATCAGGACAAGCGATGGCATCATCCAACAGTTTGATGATGAAGTCGACCGTCTCTTGCAGCGTGGCACGTGCCGGCATCTCTGTGTCGTTGATATCGATCGCATGGTCGATGATCGGCAGGGCACCATAATGACGGAGCATGTGCGCATAGTATACAGCGACGACGACCTTGGCTTCTGCCTTCATCCTGGACTTGTCTGCATCACTCATGTCCGGCACCCTGTCTACATTCTCATAGAACAGCCAGGCATGACGAATGCCCGTCCAGAATCCTGAACCCGTATAGCGCATCTTTGTAGGAGGCCATCCATTATCCTCCGTAGCCGCATTATAAAGACCGGGATAATAATATTTCTGCATGGAAGAATAGCCCATGTTGTCATAGTTGATGTCGGTAAACGACTCAACGGTACTAAACTCCATCTGCGTGGAATAGCCACTGGTCTCCATACCGTAGGGAAGATACTGGTAACTCTTCCACAAAACGCGCGACGCATACTCTGAAGTGGAGAACACAGTATCGATGGTCACGTCCGAACTGGGCGGCTTTTGCAAGAACTTATCGCCAAAAGCCATGTCCTCACAAGATACGGTCAGTGCCAACAGAGCAACCGACAAACTGCCTAATATGATATTTTTTATCTTCTTCATTGCTATCATCTTTTATATGCCAATACGTAAACCAAAATTCAAGATCTTGATCATCGGATAAGCGGTCCCGTTCGGATTGGTCTCCGGGTCGCAAACTTTCAGCTTGTCAAAGGTCAGCAGGTTATAGCCAGACAAGGACACTCTTAACGAAGAGACATGCAACATCCGAGTGACAGACCGTGGCAGGGAATAACCTACCTCGATGTTCTTCAAACGCAGATAAGAGGCATTGCGCAACCATAAGTCGGAACTCATGTAATTATGTCCCTTGCTGCGGAAAGACAAAGCTGGTGCCTTGGCGGAATTTCCTTTCTCTGGGGTCCAGGCATCATCAACCATGTACTTCATCAAACTGAAGTTATTGCTCGGGCCAAAAGGCTCCAAATAGGTGGAACTCAGCATACGGGATGTCTTGAATGCTCCCGACCAGGTCATGGACAGGTCAAATCCCTTATAGGAGAATCCCATGTTAATGCCCATGGAATACAAGGGATACATCGGATAACCAATGTCACGGACATCCTTCTCGTCAATCTTCCCATCCCCATTCAGGTCCTTGTACTTCACGTCACCTGCCAAGGGGATATAGCCACTACCTTGGTCGGGGATGCCACCTTCCTTGCCTTTCAGGCTCTCATAGTTCTTCACGTCTTCTTCCGAGAAGTATCCATCGGTGACATAGCCGAAATTCTGGGAGACGGGCTTGCCTGTCCTTTGCATCCATTCATAAGGATATTTCACCTCGTCCATGAAGATGATCTTGTTGCGGGCATACGAGAGGCTGGCTCCCACGTAATACCTGAAATCACGAACATGACTGTCCCACCTGACATTGACCTCATATCCATGGTTGTCTACCTTTCCCATATTTACCGTAGGCAGGGAAACGGCAAGATAACCGGGGATGACACCACGAGAGATCAGGATGTTCTTACGGTGCTCAATAAAGTAATCGAAGTTGATGGTCAACTGGTTCTTTATCAATTTCATGTCCGCACCTAAATTGGTCTTGACGGATGTCTCCCAGGTGACCAATGGATTGCCCAACTTTCCTTCAGCTGCCCCAGGGATCTTAGAGCCAGTCGTGACACCAAAGCTGTAATTGCCACTATTCAGGTAATAGGTACTGGGCAGGTAGAGAAAACGAGAACTGTCGCTTGTCAGGTCGTTTCCAACCTTTCCTAAGGAAGCCCTCAGTTTCAAATAGCCTACGGCTTTCTTCAACGGCTTAAAGAATCCTTCCTCAGAGAGAATCCATCCTAAGGAACCGGCAGGGAAGAAACCGTAGCGATGTCCCTTGGCAAAGTTCTCTGAACCATTATATCCCATACTGAAATCAGCCAGGTAGCGGGTCTTGTAATCATAAGTAGCACGACCCACAAAGCCTACATAGCCCCTGGGGATACCGGGATAACTGCCTGAGGGGTAATATTTCATGGTCTGGTTGTACATGGCCAGTGCACTAACATGATGGGGACCGAAATCGCGCTTGTAGTTGAAGGCTCCCTCAAGATACCAGTTTCTGGACAGTCCATCTGACTCGCTATACCCAATCTTCTGATATTCCTGGATGAGTTTCAATTGCACCTCCCCATCTTTCAGGTATGCCTCATACGCTGGCATGCGACCTTCTCGACGCTTATAGATGGAGACGCCACTGTTATAGGCTCCCTTGATATGGAAGGACAATCCCTTGGTAAGGGCATCCAATTGTTGGGTGAGCTGCATGTCGAAGTTCAGCACGTTGTTTGCCGACGTATTGTATCCCTTACCATAATAAACATTCAGGGCATCCTGTACATCTGTGAACTTGCTGTTGTACACACGGATTCGCTTTCCGTCTACGAGCCCTGCCCCACTGAAAGGAGTAGAGGTATAGATATCCCGGAAGAGATATGAAACTGTCGACGTACTTCCATTATTATAGTTGGGTTCTTGCCGGTTGTTCAGGTATCCTCCTACGTTTACCTTCAGGTTGGTGGTCTTCGTCAGACCAAGATCCAAGTTCAGGCGATAGTTATAACGATTATACCGGAAGCCCTTGTCGTTGGCATTGTGGAAGGTCTTGAAGAATCCGTCTTGCGTGAACGCGCCAATGGAAGCAAAGTATTTCACCCTGTCGGATCCTCCAGATATGTTGAAGTTATACTGCATCTGTAGGGATGCCTTGCGGATCAGCATGTCCACCCAATCCGTATTAGGATGCGTGAGAGGGGAGGAACCGTCTTTATACTTCTGGAGGTCATCCTCGTTGAACATCAACTGGTCTTCGGAAACTCCATCGTGCAGCTGTGCCCCATTGTATGCCTTCGCCCATCCATAGCTATCCTCATACTCTGGCAAGCGTGTAGGGAACTGCAACGCAGTGGTTGCTGAGAAAGAAATTTTCGCCTTCCCCTTATTTCCTCGTTTGGTGGTAACTAAGATGACACCATTGGCACCACGCACACCGAACACGGCAGTGGCAGAAGCATCCTTCAAGACGGTGATATTGTCTACTTCATTAGGGTCTAACTGGAAGAAAGAACGCTCAACCCCATCTACCAAGATCAGCGGTGAGGAGAGTCCAGTGCTCAGGGAACCAACACCACGGATAAATAAGGTAGGACTATCCGCGCCTGGCTCACCACTCATCTGGATACTCGACAAGCCCGTTACCTTACCGGCAAGGGCATTGCCCATATTGGCAACAGGTGCCTTCAGCAAGTCTTCCTGGTTGACAGAGGAAATGGCTCCGGTGACGGTAACCTTCTTCGTCGTGCCATAGGCGATCACTTGGACGCCTTGTAAGGTAGCCGCGTCTTCTTTCATCTCTACCTGCATGGGCTTCGATGTCTTGCAAACCACAGAGGTGGGCATATATCCCACACAAGTGATATCCAGTCGGGAACCCACCGGAACCTGGATCGTAAACTGACCGTTCACATCTGTGACTGTGGCAGTCTTCGTGCCGTGAACCATGATAGTCGCGCCAATAATGGGACCATCGCTACCCGATACCGTACCGCGCACTTCTATGGTTCCTTTCCTTTGCAACACTTCCTGCACGATAGAGGAAGCTTGCACAGGCAGGATAAACCCTGTACTGGACAGCATCAGTGCAAAAATCCCATAAGGAATAATTGATCTTTTCATTTATCTTGCAATTAGTAAATAGTATTGTCTCTGCACTTACCTTACAATAGGCATCATCCATTGCCTGAAGTAACCCTCTGGAGATGTTCCGGAGATACTTGCCTATTCGCCACAGCTGATTGCTCGTTGGAAGCATCCTCTATTAGGTTGAGCGAATGCAATAGGTTTAAGTTTCTTAAAACGCTGCAAAGGTAGTATATATAAGAGGAATAGAGGTGTCAAAATTGTCCAAAAGAAGTCCAATATTGTCCGTAACGTCACTTTTAACACGAATATTTATCTTTGATTAAGGAGTGGGATAAGCCTTTTTTCCTTACCTTTGCAGGCAGTTGAATCAAGAGAAGAAAGAAAAGATGGATGCATTGATCAAGGCGGTAAGAGGAAAGGAACCTCATTGGGGTAAGGGATGTTACTTCGCAGAAAACGCCACGTTAGCTGGCGACATTACTTTGGGCGAGGATTGTTCGGTATGGTTTGGTGCCGTTCTCAGGGCGGATGTGGACAAGATCATCATCGGAGACAGGTGCAATATCCAGGATCTGGCCTGCATCCATCAATCCAAGGGATTCCCTGCGATCCTCGGCAATGAGGTGTCACTCGGGCATGGGGCTATCGTACATGCGGCTACGATCCACGACAAGGCACTGATCGGGATGAACGCCGTGGTGCTTGACGGTGCGGAAGTAGGCGAAGGATCAATCATTGCCGCAGGGGCGGTCGTGCTCGAAGGCACGAAAGTCGGACCAGGGGAACTTTGGGCCGGGGTCCCGGCACGATTAAAAAAGAAGGTAAACCCCGCAGAGGCAGCGGAGTTCGCCCAACATTACCTATATATAAAAAAGTGGTACGAGGAATAGAAGTTACTCCTTCATCGCCATCCCAGTATCATCACCCTTCCTTGCCTGTCATCTCAAGTGGTGACAGAAAAAGACAACATGAGGGATTCAGTCAAGGTCGCGAAACGGCTCCAGGCAGAGAACATTACAAGAAGGCGGACTTAATGAGACGTAGTGTCTATCCCGGAAGAGATACGCCGGAAGGTAATCTTCTCTCCATCAGCCTCCGCTTTCCACACCATTTTATCACTATTCAAGGTCTCGATATCATATCCTTCGGTGCGGTCTCCTTCTTCAACAGGAATCTGGGATTTGCCCGTGAAGATGTTGATATGCTTTCCGTCAAATGAACGAATATAGCCATAATAGTAAATCGTGTCTTTTCCCACCAAAAAATCAGAGTAAAGGACCTCACACTTTCCTTCTACATCGGATGTGGGTGAGAACGTGAAATATTTTACTCCATCAGCCGCCACGTCTTTGGCAGCCATCACTTCCCACGTACCAGCAAGCTCGTCGGCATGGAAATCATCATCATTGTCACAGGCAACGAATACAACACTCACGAAAAAGAGTAGAAACGGAAAAATAGATTTAAATTTCATGATCATATGATTACTGATATTTTAACCATGCAAAGGTAAAAAAAAACGCGACCATACAAATATTTTAAGATTATTAACGCTGGTTTGGATACCTCTTTCACAGTCCCCTATCCTTCCTCTCTTAGTTCCTACGCTCTTAAACAATGGTGAGATGAATTCAGATGCGATCAATCTTATTGACTGGGCTGTAGCCTTGGCACTCTTAGACCACTGTTTTAGTAACCTTAAACCACAGTTTTAGCTTCCTCAACCCATGGCTTTGGCTCCATTACACTATAGCTTTGGCTCAATTAAAACATGGTTTTGGCTCTCTTAGGTCATGGCTCTTATCGGATCTCTCTTGTTCCAGTTTGTAGGAAAAGCCCATCAAAGGCAGAAGGCATATATAAATATTCTTTGATGTTTAAGGAAAAAACGGTATCTTTGCAACAAGATAGGAAATCGCAGTATGATTTCCCACGATCATCCATCCATCACGAACGATGAATACAGAGTTATTAGACGATACCGACAAGTTGATGTTGCGAATCCTGCAAAAGGACGCTCATCTTACCGTCAAGGAGTTAGCTGCCCGGGTACACCTCTCCCCTTCCCCCACCTTTGAGCGGCAGAAGCGGTTGGAACGATTGGGATACATTAAGAGATACATGGCTGTCGTTGACCCGAAGAAGGTAGGCAATGGCATCCTGGTCTTGTGTAATATCCGACTGAAACAGCACACCCAGTCACTCATCCAGCAGTTTATGGATGCTGTCCAACATATTGATGAGATCACGGAGTGCTACAATACGAGTGGAGACTTTGACTTTCTCATCAAGGTTTACACCAAGGACATGAAAGCCTATCAGCAGTTCATGCTCAATACTTTGGGAACCATCCCATGCGTGGGTAGCCTGAACAGCATCTTCGTCATCGACCAGACCAAGAGCACTCATGGCGTTCCTGTTCCTTAATCATGAAAATAAAAGAAGAGATAGTATCCTTCCGTAGGGACGATCGGGTTCGAACCGATGACCTCTGCAATGTGACTGCAGCGCTCTAAACCAGCTGAGCTACGCCCCTAAGGTCATTATCGAGTGCAAAAGTAATGATTTTATCCGAATCCAACAAGTTTCCAACTGTTTTTTATAAGATTTTCATGGCAATTGCCGCACATGCCTCTGCATCCGCCAGTGCATGGTGGTGGCTCTTGAGGTCATATCCGCAGCGCTTCGCGATAATGTCAAGATTGTGACGACCTTCCGGCCAAACCTTCCTGGAACGGACTAATGTACAGTAGAAGAGGTAATCCGGATAATCCATCTGATACATACGGAAAACTGCTTTCAGGCAAGTCTCGTCAAAAGCCTTGTTGTGCGCCACCAAGGGTAGTCCTTCTATCATCGGCTCTATCTTCTTCCAGACTTCGGGAAAGACGGGTGCATATTCCGTGTCAGCTTGCGATAATCCGTTGACGCGTGAACATTCTATTCTATAATAATCCGGCTCAGGATGGATCAGGGAATAAAAAGAATCCACCATTTCCCCATTCCTGACAACAACGATACCGACAGCACACACGCTGGTTCGCTCAAAGTTGGCGGTCTCAAAATCGATAGCTGCAAAATCCTTCATGTTCTATTCTTTTTTAATAAGGTATACGCAATCATAAAAGAGTTAGGTTTACCTATGTTCAATCAGGATCACCACTCTTCAGAAAGGTCCCCTCCCCTATCCCTCTTCTACCGGTTTGTCCGTGACAATCGTCTTGCGTGATGCTTCCCGGAAGAAATTATCAAGTGACTTATAGATATAAGAAGGCTTATTCTTGATCTTGTCACCTTCCTTTTTCAGGTATTCTTCCAGTGACAAAATCTTCTGCATGGCACTGGAATAATTGTTGTGACTGACATGTTCAGCAAGCCCTGCAGCCTTGTCTTTGGGCAAGTGGAAATGCTGGATCAGCAATTCACAGAAGTAATCTTTTTGTCCTGTCTCCCGGTATTCATCATCTGCAGCCTTAAGCTTCGGGCTCTTGTAAATTCTGAAATGGATATAGTCCGGCTCTCCTGTCTTACGCCTTCCATTATAAACCTTATCATATTCAAAGTAGCAATTGCAGTAACCCAGCTCAGCCATGTCCCTCAATTCATCATGGGCAGGGTCGAGGACACGTTGCACAACATGCCGGAACGACTTATACTTGTCCTCAATCGCAAGGATCCTGCGAAAGAATTCCGTGGAGAAAGTCATCTCCCCTTTCTTCAACCATGCCGAGATCAGGAAATAAATGCGCTGGGTATATTTGTTCCTGGTATTGTAAACCACATCCTTTCCCAAGAAATGGTACCCTAATTCAACAGAGATGAACGCACGCGCGATATCCTCATCCATGTGGATATTTACATACGGAGTGCGCTCCCCTTCTGGGATGAAGACATCACAGAGGTTTGTCACCTTCTTGTATTTTCGCCCTTCAGGCGACTTATAGGGGATTTCCACAGGCAAAGTAGCAAGTGCGGCAAGTGCGCTTCTTAGTTCAGGATAGTGGTTTTTGGACACAGAGAAGTTCTTGAACTCTAAATTAAAGGACACCCCATGGTCGTTCTTGATGTCTCCCTCCTGGATGCTCCCCAGTTGAGTGATATCCGGAAGGTTCTTAGTAATCAAGGTATGGAGGACGGATTGCAGTTTCTCTAACATCAGCGTTACCACCTTGTTCTGCATGGCACTATAATCATGGCTCATCATCGTGTATGCCATCGGTGCGATGATGAAGTCCTGCTCATTAACCATCGGGATAGCCTTGGTAATGAGTTCCTTCTCCATCTTCGAAAGTTTCTTGACCGGCTTGCGCGCCTTAGATGACTTTCTGACGGCTTTCTTGGCTTTTTCCTTCTTTGCCTTGGGAAGGTCTCCCTGAAGGGTTAGTTCCAATTCTTCTTGTGTTTTTTTGGATGCCATCACATCATTTTTATATGTTTAGCTTACAAATGTACTCGAAAATGTTGACAACACAAAATATTTCCAGACGTTTTTTTGCGCGCGTAGGTTCCCAAAATGATACACTTTTCACGTCACTAAGGGTTATCTGACGGCACTATTTTGTTACACTTATCCCACAGAAGGTTACCTTTTCGGCTTTAACTTCCACGAAAACAGAGAATCCATCACTATTGTTCCCAAACTGATACACTTTCAGTGCATTCCTTCCAGGCAAGAAAGGAGGTATATGAAAGTACGTCCAGTAGATCCGTTCCCAAATTGATACACTTATTCTGGAACCATTGATTATCAGAATGTTAATCCTTTCATACCGAATGTCATTACCGATCATTCTTCCTTTTAATACAAGCCAGCACATGATATAATATTCTCTCAAGGACAAATCGAGGTATCATGGCTTAAAATGCTGATTAACAGCGTATTCAATAGATACCTATTTCTATTTGATTCCTGTAAATCGTGCCTTTCATTCATCAAATTTGTTCCCAAATTGTTACGCTTATTTCCCAAACCCCTTTATTTAAACGCCTTCCATGGCATTGTTTTGTTACACTTCCAGCATTTTATTCCATGGAAGGAAAGATTGGAGTTGCCGGTCATGACATATCCTTCCCAAATTGATACGCTCATCTCATAAAGCTCTGTTTATTAGATATTTATGATGTATACATACGCAAAGTCAGTTCAAGAAGTAACAACTTGGGAAGCCATGTTACCCGATCCTCACGGCATTATTTTGTTACACTTTCTTTTAAAGTACTGATATTCAAGTATTTACAACGGCACGATTTTGTTACACTTCATACCTTTTCCTATTCAATAGAGCCTCTTTTTGGCACAAAATTTACAATAAATTATTGCCTGTTCCCAATCTGTTACACTTCAAATAGAGACTAAGTTCCCAAATTGTTACGCTTTATGAGCAAAAAAAATAGCAATCAGCGTGTAGCTCCCCTACCCTGTCACAAAGAACGTACAAACCGCAATCAGAAACTGAAGACCAGCTCGTATAATGGGGAAACTACCCTATTCTGTGCTCATCAACCAGTACTATTCTGGCATTTGATCACGAAATTTCAAATTGTTCCCAAATTGTTACGCATCTGAGCTGTCCCATCGAACCTTTAATTCCCAAATTGATACGGTTACTCAGTTTATTCCTGAAAATCATTTGATTATAGGAATGTAATTTACCATCAGGTATGAAAGGATGACTGTGACCAACAATAAAATTGAATGCATTGAATCCTTAATTTGTAAATATTCATCAACTTTTTATATTTATATCAGCATTAGATTCCCAAATTGTTACGGATTTCTCCAATAAGTTCCCAAATTGATACGCTGGATTTCCTTAAACGATACGCTTCCCTACCCGATTTGTTACGAGTATGTTCCTCAATTGATACGAATCAGTTCCTATTTTGTTACGGTTTTACTTTGTAATGATCTCATTATCAAGTTGTTATTTATTCCGATAAATCATATAATGATCTCATAATTGATAAACCTATAATGATAAACTAATCCTGATTACATTTTTATATTTAATCCTTTTCTATGATTCATTTGCACTTGATGATTTCTGTTGACTACTTCTCCACGACATATATGATCGCTCTTGTCGCTCCTTTCTAAATTCTTACGGCAAAAATAGCTTATTGGTTTAATAGATAACCGGTTTTATAGTTAACTATTGAAATATACAACTGTTACTATGTCTTATTATCATATAGACTTCCTTCCACTTTTTTTCAAGAAACCTTTCGGGCACCGTCTTCAATTATCCCCGTGCTATCGAGTAAACTGATTGACTGTTTCACTACTTTATCATGAATATATATCGCTGTATGTCTATAAATATATCGCACTGTATTTCTATATTAATAGTTAACCGGTAATATGGGAGTATAGTATTATATATAATAAATTACCTAATTATCTATACATTTATTTATCTATTATAATATCATAATATTTATATGTTTGTCTATTTCTATATGCAATTGATTATCTATATTTATATTAAAATAGTATAATAGATAATTGATTATTTGGTCATCTCGGTTGGAAGTCTTATATTTGCAGCAAAGAAATGCACATGGATGAATGCTGCATCGAAAAATTAATATAGGATGAAAAATATAAGAATTCTCTTTGCAAATCAGAAGGGTGGGGTAGGGAAGACCCGTCTTTGCATGATGTTTGCTAATTATTTAGCAAGCATCAATAAAAAAGTACTTGTCATTGACTCTGATTTGCAGAAGTCCATTTGGATGCAGCGTCAGTCTGACGAAAAGACTTTCCCGGATGAAGAAGCACCCTATAATGTTCAGTTGTATGGAATCGAATCGCCACAAGCGGTACAAGAGATGATGGAAAGTGCCAAGCAGGTTCCTGGTGTTGTTTTGTTTGATACTCCTGGAAACCTGACAGAGGATGGTCTGATTCCTCTATTTGTGAATGCTGAAGCTATCATATGCCCCTATCAGTATGATAATATGACCTTAGACTCCACAGGTACCTTCCTTTCTGTCATTTCTCGATTGCGGGAGAAATATCATCAGATGGATGCCAAAATGTTCCTTGTCCCTAATAGGGTCGATTCCAGGGTGGGGCGGCGTAATGAGCAAAAATTGTGGGCCCAAGCCGATATGATCTTTTCCAAGTTTGGCATGGTTACCCCACGTGTCCTTTCCCGTGCGAATATTCAGCGTTCCGACACTTACCATTTCAGTGCCGAGGACTATCGGTCGACACAGGATTGCTTTGAGTTCCTAATGAAAGAGTTGATCAATAAGCGAAAATAGGGTAGGGGGAGAGGGATGAATAAGTGACATGAAAATCCATCTTCCAAATTTAATGGTTATCCTAATGACAGTTGAATAGGTTGATAATTATATGTATGATTAGTTATATAGTTAACTAATATTGGCAAATTATTGATTTACAAATAGATATAAGAACAATATAAGAATATGGCAACAAAGAAAAATAATAACTTGTCCCTTCCAGGAAGTTTAGGTAGTTTAGCTTCGATGGTCAATGAAACACAGGATGTCAAGGAGCCTGTCACGGCATCAGAGAAAAAAGAGACAGTGTCACAAGGTCATCGTGGCCGTTCGAGGAAGGAGGATAAGGAAGTAAAGGCACCAGTAAATGCAGACACCATGCCACAATGGGAACGCGTATTGGAATTGGCAAGGCAGTATAAAGAGAAACCTGCGGACGAGAAGAAGGCCGTCATCATCATTGACGAAGATATCAAGTTTCTCATTCAGCGTGTTTGCACAGCCATGGGAGATGCGATGACAACAAAAGCGTTGGTGAGTGCCATACTCCGTGACTGCCTTGAATCCAATAAGGAACAAGTACAGAAAATTCTCTCCCGTTCGCGTTGGCTGTAGCCCCTTCTCTGGTTATCGCACGACCCTCTTGCCGTTTTCGTTTTCAATAGAAACCATCTTTTTGTCCCCTTCCATATTGAAGGAGACCGTTGATCCCTGTTCTGTTACCCTGAGAGTCGTCCAAGCTCCTTCGATCAAAGGTAAGTTGATATTTCCATGACCAGCAGGAAAAGCTGTAAGGACAGGAATATTCAGCTGGCTTGTATAGTCAGTGAGCATCTTCTCTATGCTGCCTAATTGATATTCGTCACCACAACCCGTGAAATCGCCCATAATGATGCCCTTGATATGAGGGATAATCCCATGGAGATAGAGAAGTTGAAACATTCTGTCGATATGGTGTGCAGACTCTTCTACTTCTTCAATGAACAGAATGATTTCAGGATACTGAAGAAAATCATATTTCGTAGAAATCAACGGAGAGAAGGTTGCCATGTTACCACCAACAAGGATGCCAGATCCAATCCCTGCCTGGTCATAGGGTAGGGGAGATAGCTGATATTCAGGTATCTTTCCCATGAAAAGATCGCGTAAAAGCAAGCAGGTAGCTCCTTGTTGGTGATATTTGACAAGTTGGGCTCCCATCGCCCCATGGATGCTCATGCAGCCAGCTACAACGGATTGGGCATGTAAGGATGTGATATCGCTATATCCTGCCAGCCATTTGGGATGGCGATTATAGAGGGAGACAGGAATTTGCGCTATCAGCTGAATCGTTCCATATCCGCCTCTTGTGCAGAGAATTCCACGGATTGTATCATCCTCATACGCCCAAAAAAGATCTGAAAGTCGCTCCTCTACGGTACCCGCATATTGATGTCGCCATTGTTTCCCAACGTTTTTTCCAATGACAGGTTCAAATCCCCATGATCGGATTGCGCCTGCAGCTTGGTTTACAATGTCCTTATCGAGGAAATAGGACGGGGCAATCAGAGCTATCCTATCCCCTGGATGAAGGAAAGCCGGTTGAAGATGATTTGTATCCATGCTCGTTTCATACTTTTGATTGATGTGCAAAAGTACATAATTCTGTGTGAACTGAAGTCTTAAAAAGGAATAAAAGGCATCAAACCAAACAAAACAAAGGGGTATAGCTCGGGATGCTTAACTTTTTTTGTACTTTTGCAAGGGATCATTTTCACAGAAAAAATGTGGCGTAAAGAAACAACATAGAATATGGAAATAACGGTAGACATCTTCCTTCTCGCCATCCTTGGCAGTTTTGTCCTGCGTACGGTAGGATTTGGTTTTGGAATTTTCATCATGACCGTATTGCCTTTTTTAATGCCTTCGTATGGAGAGGCTACAGCTTTGTCTGGATTATTGGCAATGACAACTTCTGTGTTTATAGCCTTTCGGATGCGAAGGTATCTCAATTGGCATCACCTCTGGTCCATTCTGTTGACCTTTGTCATCCTTTCCACGATATCCATTTTCTTGCTGAAGCGCATGGATGATGTCCTATTACGCAGGATTTTAGGTGTGGTCTTGATACTGACCGCCCTTTATTTTGCCTTTTTTAGTGAAAGGATCAAGCTAAAGACCAATCTTCCCACACAAGTAGGTGCCGGTATGATCAGCGGACTGCTCGGTGGTTTCTTTGGCATGCAAGGTCCTCCTGCCGTACTCTATTTTTTATCCTCTGAGCCAGATAAGGAGCATTATATGGCCATGATCCAAACTTACTTATTAATGGGGAATATTATCATGGCAATTGTCCGTGCCCATAATGGATTCATTACTTCAACAGTAGGCTGGGACTATCTCTATGGAGTAGGTGGGGTTGCAATAGGCTATGGAATAGGATCTCTTGTCTTTCGGCATATTCCACAGCGCGTTTTTAAATATGTCGTTTATGGTTATATTGGGGTGAGTGGAATAGTTGTTTTGTTCACAGCAGGACTCTGAGGAAAACATGATAACGTTTTCGTTAAGCCAAATGAGCAGGGCTTAGCTTGCTTGAGCTCTGCCATGGCGAGAAAAGGTGGACGAAAGCCAACGTTTTTATATTCCACAGTGATTTTTTTGTGAAAAGGTTGACAGGTTGTCAAAACACAGTGTTTATCGGGCTTGCAACCTGTTTTTAGGTTGTCAAAGGTTGACATAAGGTTGACAAGAAAAGCTTATCTTTTGCGAAATTCTCTCGAGAATTTAGTGTAACACTTATGCTCTTACTGTACAAAACATCCACGATTGGATCAAATTCTCGAGAGAATTTTGTATGATTGCTTCACGTTTAATATACTGATCCTTATTTTTGCTAAACGAAAACGTTGGATTTCATCCTTTGTTTTCTCGCATGGCAGATTCCAAGCGAGCTTGGCTCTGCTCATTTGGCTTAACGAAAACATTCAGGAAAAGAAACCTACAGGGAAGATATTTGGTCAGTGCAAAGCTGTAGCCGTGCGATTCAATCACACGGAAAAGAGGATGCATCAAATTTGATCATCCTCCATGGCGAAAAAAGCTTTTGCTTACCGTCTGGGACTAGGGATCATAGGTCCATGTGGTCCTATGTGCAATGCCCTTTCCAGCACAGACCTTAGGGCATCCCCTAAAGGAATTTCCATTGTAAACTTATTGGAGAAATGGAACTTAGGTGTGACAATAGGAGCTGTATCCCATCGCCTGATAAAAGGATTGTAATAATGTCGGACCCCGAGGTCCATCCCTACGCTTCCTGAGTCGAAAGTAAAGAAACCTCCGAAGTTCGTCGTGGGCACATAGGGAAAGGTCGCCATGTAAAAGAAAGGGTTCTTGCTGTAATAATGTCCGAAGGCTGTTGCCGAGATGTAATCGTTGAAGCGATAGGAGAGGGAGAGACCCGCTCCAAACTGATTGGTCATTTTTGTGGTCATGTATCTGTTGCCCATGACTTGGGCCTGTATCGAAAGGTTGCCCACCTCTTGTGAGGCAGACAAAGATGCCGACTGTATTCCCAGCATGTTTGGCATCTCACGGTATGAGGATGCCCCTTCAAGTAAAAAAGGACCTGAACGGAGGATCGTTCCAGATGAGGAGTAATCGTACATCCCTGGTCGTCTAAGCCTGTTGATTTCAAGATATCGGTTCTCATATTGGTACATCAAGACAGCAAGACTGTCATCATGGGTCCAAATGCGTTTCTTCAATGCGATCGTGTCAATGGCCTGATGGCTATCATTGCTTTTTGAAAATTCATTTTTATTTTCTCCAGTGACCGGTGAGGCATTCACTTTCTGTGAGGATTGGATGGGAGAGGATGACTCCTGTAGGATTTTTTGTTCCTTCATCGTTTTCTTTTCAGGGTATGTCTTGACTTTCTTGTCCACTTGTGCAGACAGTGTACAAGAGAAGAGAGAGAGTAAGATGATGATCCAATATTTCCTCATGAGCTTTATCTGTTTTTCTGCAAAGATAGGTTTTATTTTTGAGAACGCTTGTTTTTCCTTCACTTTTTTAATACTTTTGCATTATTAAAGAAACAATAGGAATGAGAATTAAGTTCTTCATCATATGGCTTTGTAGTCTTTTCCCCTATTTAGGAATATCCCAGCAGATCCCTAAGATCGCTATTATCTCTGATGCACATATCCAAGATGTGACGGGACATCCAGAAACAGTACGCACGATGCAAGTGCAGGTACAGTCAACGCGTCTTTTCAATGAGAATATATTTGCCCTTAAGGCCGCCTTGGATGATATTGCCCGGCAGCATATTTCCCTTGTTATAATGACAGGTGACATGACGGATGATGGGCAATTGCTCAATCAGGAAGCAGCACGAAAAATCCTCGACCAGTATGAAAGTCAATATGGGATGCAGTTTTTTCTCACGCCCGGCAACCATGATCCCAAAGTCCCCTTTGGCATGCAGATGAAAGGGAAGGATTATTTACGGGCTGATGGAGGTACCTTGACGATCGTTAGTGATTCTTCGCAATATGCCCCATTGTCCAAGACGCCCATTCTTGTAGATACGCTCATGCGTAGTGCTGGCTATCCAGAAGAACTCCATTGCTATGCTCCTTATGGCTATTTCCCAAGAAGGGAATATTTATATTGGGCTTGTCCCTTCTCTGACAATGACTATTTGCATTATCAGTATGAACGGGTCTTGCGGCAGTCACAGTTGTCCCATCGTTATCGCATGGTAGCAGGCGTGCGCGTGATCGATCCAAGTTATGTAGTGGAACCCGTCAAGGGACTATGGTTGCTTTCCATCGATCCTGGAGTCTATCTGCCCGTACAAAAGGAGGATGGAACCGTGGGCTTTCAGAATTCTTCTGTTGGGTATAATCTGCTTTTATCCTATAAGAAAGGGCTTCTTCAATGGATCCGTACTGTGGCAGCAGAAGCACATCGCTATGGCAAGACATTGATCGCATTCAGCCATTACCCGTTGGTGGACTATAATGATGGTGCCACACCCGTGATCAAGGCTGCATGGGGAAGCCATGTCTTTGATGTAGATAGAGTGCCTTCTGAGGCAGTCACGGACTCCTTGTTGCAAGCAGGTATTCGGTTACATTTTGCAGGGCACATGCATGTGAACGACACAGGGATCTTTCATGATAAGGATGGGAATAGCTTGTATAATATACAAACGCCTTCTTTGGCAACAGGGATGCCAGCTTATAAGACCGTGCAGGTCTTGCCAGGCAATCGATTCCATATTCAGACTATTCTGTTGGATTCTGTCCCCGGTTTCAATTCCCTCTTCCCCCGGTATGCCAAGGAGTTTCAGTATGAGCAACAACATGAGGGGAAAGTAATTTGGAGCAAGGAAGCATTAAAGAGTAAAAATTATCAAGAATTCTGTGACTGGCAGTTGCAGGACCTGACCCGTAATCGTTTCGTTCCTCGTGATATTCCCCGTTTATTGCGTGAACGTCTCCTTACCCTGCAAGGGAAAGGATTTTCGGGCATGGAGATGGTTACCGATCTGTATCGACTGTATTATAGCTCTGGTTTGGCACGATTGCGAATACCTATCCGTAGGATCAAAGCCTATGGGCGATATTTCAAGCAATTGGAAAGGCAAAAAAATCCCGATGCGTTCACCCGTGAGATGCAATCTTTTGCCCAGATCTTCCAGTGTTTCCTTCAGGGAGAACCCGATGTGGATTTTACGATAGACCTCAATCACGATACCATCTATGATCATGAAACGAAATGAATAGGACAAAGGATCGGGAACGAGATGTCAATTAACAAAAAAACGGACTTGCCCTTTCAGGCAAATCCGTTTTTCTGTTACAAATAATCCATGTTCCGATAGAATAGGCAGAAGCGATCAGCCTATTTCGATCTTCTTCACGTTTTTCTCTTCCTCTTTCTGGGTCATTTTGGGCATCTCAATGGTCAGGACACCTTCTGCTACTTTAGCTGTGATCTTATCCCGGTCAACGTCCTCGGGCAAGGAATAACACTGCTCATAATTGCTGTAAGAGAATTCACGACGCAGATAATGCTCATGCTTATCTTCTGCCTTGTGCTCCATCTTGTTTTCGATCGCAACGCTCAGGTTACCGTCATGGTCAACGTTGATGCGGACATATTCCTTTTTCAGCCCTGGTGCGGCAATCTCCATTGTGTAAGCTTTATCGCTTTCCTTGACATTGACTGCAGGTGCCGTTGCATTCATGCGGGGCATCAAATCTGTATCAAAGAAACTGTCATCAAACCAATTGCTTAACCAATTCGAATCATTATTTCTACGAGCTAACAACATAATTAATACCTCCGATTATCTTTTAATTGATTGATTTCTTGTTTTTGGCTTTTCGTCTGAGGAAATCCTTGTGGGATTCCTCCGGCCTTGAAGCCTTTCTAATACACTGATGGATCTACAATAAATATACCATACATCATCTGCTGACAATTTTGGCGAAGAGAGATGACGAAGTGTCATGAAAGCTTAATTATTTTTACCTTTAATAAATATTATAGAAGCTTAGTTTTAGTATATTCCTTTGGGATATTGGGATTTCTTTCTTATTTTTGCACTTCATTTATATTTCGCTTATTCATGACAGCAAAGAATTCATATACAGGACTTTCCAACGAAGAGGTGATCCGCAGTAGAGAGCAATATGGTTCCAATGTGCTTACCCAACTTGAAAAAAGTCCTTGGTGGGTGAAATTCCTGCAGAAGTTTACGGATCCCTTGATTATCATCCTTTTGGTCGCTGGACTCCTTTCCATCGGCATTTCTTTCTATGAGTATTTCGGTTTGCACGAATCTTTGGATGTTTTCTTCGAGCCTGTTGGAATCTTTATAGCCATTTTACTCGCTACAGGATTGGCTTTTTTGTTTGAATACAAAGCTGACAAGGAATTCTCAATATTGAACAAAGTCAATGACGATGAGTTAGTCACCGTGATCCGTGAGGGACATCATCGGCAAATCGCCAAGAAGGATGTGGTGGTAGGGGATATTGTCGTTATTGGTACCGGGGATGAGATTCCTGCCGATGGTGAACTGTTAGAGTCGGTGCTACTGAATGTAGATGAGTCTTCGCTCACGGGTGAGCCGATAGCCCATAAGAGTATCCGTGAAGAAGAGCAAGACGACCATGCCACATTTCCCACAAATCAAGTGATGCGAGGGACGAAGGTCATGGAAGGCCATGGGATTTTCCGCGTAACTGCTGTTGGCGACCATACAGAGAACGGAAAGGTATATGAATCCGTACAAATCGACAATAGTGTGAAGACACCACTGAATGAACAGTTGTCATGGTTGGGCAAGGTTATCTCCATTGCCAGTGCTGTCATTGCCGGACTCATTGTCGTAGGTCGTATTGTAGGTTATCTGACAACAGAAGATTTCAATACAGTAGCTTTCATATCGTATGTTTTGCAAACCATCATGATTGCCGTGACGTTGATTGTGGTGGCTGTGCCGGAAGGTTTGCCGATGGCAGTTACCTTAAGTCTTGCTTATAGTATGCGGCGAATGCTCAAGACAAATAACCTGGTGCGTAAGTTGCATGCCTGTGAGACGATGGGGGCGGCAACGGTGATCTGCACAGACAAGACTGGCACACTGACGAAAAATCAGATGCAAGTGTTTCAGACCTACTTTCCTGCGCTCAAGGAGCAGCAGTTAGGGAATGATGATGCGAGCAGGCTGATTGCAGAAGGAATTGCTGTTAATTCCACTGCTATTGTCGATGAAAGTGATGGAAAGCCCGTCGTATTGGGTAATCCCACAGAAGGAGCGTTACTGCTTTGGCTCCGTGATCAACATGTTAAGTACGAAGAGATCAAGCAACAGGTAGGAATCGTGGCTGAGATACCTTTTTCTACGGAAAGGAAGTATATGGTCACTGTTGTTGAGTCGACTGTCCTCACTGGCAAGACCATTCTCTATGTCAAAGGTGCACCAGAGATCGTCATGGATTTCTGTGACCTCCCACAGCAAGAAAGAGAAGAAATAAGCAGAAAATTAGGAGATTATCAGCGGCAAGCCATGCGTACCATTGGCATGGCTTATCAGGAAGTGGATGGCCATCTCACGCAAATCACTGCAGATGACTTAAAGCATTTGCATTTTCAGGGTGTCGTGGCGATCAGTGATCCAGTACGTGAAGAGGTACCTGCAGCCATTCGGGAATGCTTGGATGCAGGCATTGACGTGAAGATCATTACGGGCGATACCAAGGAAACGGCGAAGGAAATTGGGCGTAGGGTAGGATTGTGGAAAGATTCCTATACGGACAAGAATATTACTTCCGGTCCGGAAATCGCTGCAATGACCGATTCCGAACTTGACCAAAGCGTGATGGATCTGAAGATTATATCTCGTGCACGTCCGATGGACAAAAAACGAGTCGTGGAGTCGCTGCAGCGTTGCCATCAAGTGGTAGCAGTGACGGGTGATGGAACGAATGATGCACCCGCCTTGAAGGCTGCGCATGTGGGCCTTTCCATGGGAGATGGGACCAGTGTTGCAAAAGAGGCTTCAGACATCACGATTATCGATAACTCCTTCAGTAGCATTACAAAAGCTGTGATGTGGGGACGTTCCCTCTATCAGAATATCCAGCGTTTTATCTTGTTCCAAATGACAGTCAACGTGGTGGCATGCTTGGTTGTTTTGGTGGGAGCCTTTGGTGACACACAGTCGCCACTTACTGTGACGCAAATGTTATGGGTCAATCTGATCATGGACACGTTTGCCGCGATGGCACTTGCTTCCCTTCCCCCATCAGAGAAGGTCATGCAGGACAAGCCGCGCAATCGTAAAGCTTTCATTATTAGTCGCGACATGTGGAAAAACATCTTAGGCGTGGGACTTACCTTCTTTGTCATTCTGTTTGCCCTCCTTTATCTTTTCTGGCATGTTGATATCCGCCAGTTGACAGATCTGTTGCATTGTACAACAGGTGGTCATCACCATTTAGGAGCCCCAGAGCTAAGCCTGTACTTCACAATCTTTGTTATGTTGCAGTTTTGGAATATGTTTAATGCCCGTGCTTTCAAGACCGGTCGGTGTGCTATCACCAACCTGAAACATTGTGAAAGTTTCAAGTTTATTATCCTTCTCATTTTCGTGGGTCAGATCTTGATTGTGGAATTAGGAGGCAAAATGTTCAGCGTCCGTCCTCTGACAATATCCGACTGGATGATCATCATTGCCTCTACTTCCTTAGTACTATGGATTGGGGAGATAGGCAGATGGATTGCCAACCGAAAGTCAATGAAGTGATAAGAAGGATAAACAACGTTAATTATTATCCATAAGAAGAACGTCTTAAAGGAATTTTGTTACTTTTGCGACCTTAAAAACCGGAAGGTGCATGACACATGATGCAGGATAACTGTTCTCACCAATGGTAATTGATTCAGAACCCAATACACAGTTGCGTGGATTGTATGAGCCCGGGATAAGAGTAACTAAATTCATAGAGATATGGGTAGACAAGTTTTCCAGACAGACTCCAGGTCGCGCTGGAACAAATTTCTTTGGACGGTAAGGACCATCTTGGTTGTCATCGCCTTATTTGTTTTGGTCTTTGTGACCATGTTCTTCATCGACCGTTCCCCGAACTTTCCTTTCAAGGATAGTTTCCGCAGTGCCATGACTGCCGATAAGCCTTTCATGAGAAAGAATAAACTGGCGGAGGAGTATAAGGGTTACCGTAGTTTCTTCCAGGGTGAGAAGGCCCACCTCAGGTATCATCGATGGCGGATGCAGAAAGAGAAAAAGATCAACCGCTTTGCTGGACAGAAAGGATCTCCTTTTTACAAGTATGTGAACAGTTGGACGGAGATGCCTGCAGGTATCCGTTCTGCTTTCTATGTCAACTGGGACCCTCAGTCATATGCTTCTCTCAAGCAATGTATTTCGAAATTGAATCTTGTCATTCCGGAGTGGATCTATATTGATCCTTCCACGGCAAAGATCAAGGTGAATATCGATGGCAAGGGACTGGCCCTGATGAAAAAGGCTGGTGTGCCTATCATGCCCATGCTCAGTAATGCCTGGCACGGGGAGTTTACTGCGAAGGGAATTGAAAAAATCCTGCATGATAGCGTGAAAGCCAAAGATCTCATTAACCAATTGGCAACGCTGTGCCGCAAGCATCATTTTGCCGGTATCAACCTCGACTTAGAGGAACTTTCAGACAATGATAATGCCTACCTGACATCCTTTGTCAGGAGCTTGACTGATATCTTCCACGATAATGGACTTTATGTCACGCAGGATATCATGCCCAACAATGAAGATTATGATATCAGTGAGCTGGAAAAATATGACGATTATCTTTTCCTGATGGCTTATGATGAGCATAATTCCTTGAGTGAGCCGGGTGATATTTCCAGTCAGCAGTTTATTGAAAGAAGTGTTGACCAAGTGGCTGCCCACATCCCTAATGAGAAGATCGTACTTTGTATGGCAGCGTATGGTTACGATTGGACTCCGAAAGGAGATGACAACCAGAGCATCTCTTATCACGATGCCTTGTCAATGGCCGCAGACAGCAATGATCAGATCATTTTTGATGAGAACACCTATGGATTGAACTTTGCCTATTATGATGATAGGGATATACGTCACCAAGTATATTTTAATGATGCTGCCACACATTTCAATACGATGAGGTTTGGCGCAGACTATGGATTGGCGGGGTTTGCAGTCTGGCGTTTGGGCACGGAAGACAGTAGGTTATGGCAGTTCTATGCCCGTGACATGACCCGTGATCATGCTGTCCGCATGCCGGTAGGTGATTTGGAGCATTTGCATGGGACACGGATGGCAAATTATATAGGGACCGGTGAGGTGCTTGACCTGATAGGAACCCCACAAGATGGGACTTGCCACTTTGAGATGGACAATGATGATATACTGATTGCGAAGGAAGATTATACCAAGATCCCAACGTCCTACGAGTTGCAGAAGTTTGGCTCCTGTGGGAAGAAAGAGCTGTTGCTCACTTTCGATGATGGACCAGACAGCAGATGGACACCCCAAGTGTTGCGTATCCTGAATCGGTATCACCTTCATGCTGCATTCTTCATGGTGGGCGTGAACATCGAGAAGAACCTGCCAGTCGTCAAGCAGGTGTTCCATGATGGCAACCTGATTGGCAATCATACTTTCGACCATCATAACTTAGCGGAATGCTCTCCCCAACGTGCCTTCATGGAATTGCGGCTGACCCGACTGCTTATTGAGAGCATTACGGGACAGAGCACGATCTTGTTCCGAGCACCCTATAATGCGGACAGTGATCCTTCGGGCAGGGACGAGCTTCTTCCTATTGCCGATGCGCGTAAGCAAAACTATTTGTTTGTCGGTGAGAGCATCGATCCTGAAGACTGGGAACCAGGGATTACTGCCGACCAGATTTTCAAAAGGGTTATCAAAGGTGTTGAAAACGGCAATGGACATATCATCTTGTTGCATGATGCGGGAGGAACAACCCGTAAGGAGACGATCAAGGCATTGCCTCGTATCATCGAATATTTGCAGACTCGTGGCTATCGTTTTATCACCCTTCCGGAATATCTCCATCGACCACGCCAAATTCTGATGCCTGCGGTGGAAAAAGGGAAGGAGTATTATGCAATGAAAGCAAACCTCACGTTTGCAGAAGGACTTTATTATTTCGGCAATTTCGTTTCCGCCCTCTTTATCGTCTTCCTTATCCTCGGAATCGGCAGGTTGTTGTTCATGCTTGCCCTCGTGATAAAGGAAAGGCGCAAGAACAGGGCTCTGCCGAATACCCTCCCCGCTGATCCCCCCTTGGTAACGATCATTGTCCCAGCGTATAATGAAGAAGTGAACGTAGTGAACACGCTCAGCAATCTTCTCAAGCAGGATTATCCCAACTTTGATATTGTCTTTGTCGATGATGGGAGCAAGGATGCCACCTATCAGAAAGTGAAGGCAGCCTTCGAAGGACATTCTCGGATGCAGTTGCTTACGAAGCCTAATGGAGGTAAAGCATCAGCGCTCAACTATGGGATTCGTCATACCCAGGCAGAGTATGTCGTTTGCATTGATGCAGACACGCAGCTCTATCACAATGCGGTAACGATGCTGATGCGCCATTTCTTCGCGGATACGAAAGGAGAGACTGGTGCTGTGGCTGGTAACGTGAAAGTAGGAAACCAAGTGAACATGCTCACTCGCTGGCAGGCGATTGAATATACCACCAGTCAGAATTTCGACCGTCAGGCCTATTCTGCCATCAATGCCATCACTGTGGTACCTGGTGCTATAGGATGTTTTCGCAGGCGTGCCATCCTCGATGCAGGTGGGTTGACCACGGATACGCTTGCCGAAGACTGCGACCTGACCATGCGTATCTTGAAGGCAGGCTACAGGATAGAGAATGAGAACCATGCCATAGCCATGACTGAGGCACCGGAAAAACTAAAACAGTTCATGAAGCAACGTACCCGTTGGAGCTTTGGAGTCATGCAAACCTTCTGGAAGCACCGTGGTGAAATGTTCGTGCGGCGGTATAAAGGGTTAGGGATGTGGGCGTTGCCCAACATGCTCATTTTCCAGTTTATTGTTCCTACGTTCTCTCCTTTGGCAGACATATTGATGATCATCGGCTTGTTCTCTGGGAGTATCGCAAAAGTACTGCTGTATTATTTTATCTTCTTGTTGGTTGATGCCAGCATCTCTATCATGGCATACCTCTATGAGCATGAGAAGCTTTGGGTGCTTCTCTGGATCATCCCACAGCGTCTCTGCTATCGCTGGATCATGTATGTCGTGCTTTTCCGTAGTTATTTGAAAGCCATGAAGGGGGAACTCCAGCAGTGGGGCGTGCTAAAGCGTACGGGAACCGTGAAGAATATCTGACCCTGTGCATCAAAAACTTTGTAAAAGTCGTCTTTCATATAGAAAATTTCAGTAATTTTGTCCATAGTAATCATGAGAATCTTGTTATGAGTCGCATGTTAATATCAAAAGATAGTATGAAAAAATTACTCTTGACAGTCATGTCGCTGATGGTTGTCTTCGGCATGCAAGCCCAGCAAATCTTCGTGGGCTCTTACAATATTCGTTATAACAATCCTGATGATGTGGCAGAGGCTAATGGATGGAAGCAACGTTGCCCGAATATCTGTGATCAGATTAATTTTGAGCAACCCTTGATCTTCGGTGCCCAGGAGGTATTGCACGACCAGCTTGTTGACCTTCTGGCAGGTATCCCCCAGTATCGCTATTTGGGAGTGGGGCGAGAAGATGGTAAAGAGAAGGGGGAATATGCAGCGATCTTTTATCGAAGCGACCGTTTAGAGGTCCTAAAAAATGGGTGCTTCTGGCTCTCTCAGACCCCACGTGTTCCTTCAAAAGGATGGGATGCTGCCTGTGAGCGTATCTGCACATGGGGACTCTTTAAGGACAAGGAGACTAAGTTGAAGTTCTTCTTCTTCAACTGCCATATGGATCATATTGGGGTTGTGGCGCGTAGAGAGAGTGCAAGGATGATCATCGACAGTATCAAGGCTATAGGAAAGGATATGCCGGTCATTCTCACAGGTGACTTCAATGTCGACCAGCACGATGAGATTTATAAGATCTTCTCAGAGTCTGGCATCCTAAAGGATACTTATGCCAATGCCCAGCAACGAATGGCTCCTTGTGGTACCTTCAATGGGTTCATGCAGGACCGTCGGGACAACGATCGTATCGACCATGTATTTGTGTCACCGCACTTTACGGTCGAGCATTATGGGATCCTCACTAACAGCTATTGGTTGGGGAATACCCGGAGAAACCTTTCCGACCATTATCCCGTGTTTGTGAAATTGTATTGGAAGAAATAGTTGGCTTCTCCACCCACCTTTTCTCGCCATGGCAGAGCTCTAGCAAGGTTGGCTCTGCTCATTTAGCTTCATTAGTGTCCCGTCAAAATCGGGACCAGTTAAATATTAATCAAATAACCCCGGAAAGAGGGGACAATAGAGTTCTTTGACATTATTGAAATCAGTCC
>ONBG01000043.1 GCA_900316015.1 uncultured Prevotella sp.
CTTTTGCGTACCCCAAAATTAGGGTATGCAAAGATACAAAATGTTGTTTATCAATCAATTACGAAATGGACATTTTTGAGTGACGAAGTCAGGAAAAAGGCTGTAACGAGAACCTTTCGTTCCCCTTACAGCCTTCTCTGTATCTTGTTTTCCCTTAGCATCCGTAAGATCCGCCCTTCAGCAGAGCTTCACCGTAGATGTTCATCATCTCCACATAAACGCGGACGATTCTCTTCAAACTTCTCTTCAAACTTTCAATCATCTTAGTCATCATCTTTTTACCTTTTTAAATACATCATGTTGTGTTGTTTTCTCTCAAATGGACCGGCAGACGGGTTATTTACCCATCTGGATCTTCTTGTTTACATTGATTGCTTGAGCCAGAACGACTGCTACAATCGCTAAAGATAATACTGTTGTCATCATAATTGTTATCCTTTCTTTTTAATTACTTGGGGATTTCCTGCGTCCCCAATTGTGTTATTACCTTAAATCTTTTTACCTTTCGAGTGCAAAGATAACGCCTTTCTATTGAAAACCTATGACGAACGGGTTTCTTTTCCATGAAAAAGGGCATTTTATTGACGCATGTCAAATTTTGTCAGTCGTTACTGTCATACTTAGAAAAATCATGACAGACAAGTATGACATCTATTGATTATCAATCATTTACAGTGATTATACACTGCAAAAAACGATATTTCAGGATCCAATAGAAAAGAACAAATACAGTGATAAAGCCATCATAAAAAGGGCGACCACTTTCTGATATTGCTTCTTCTTGCTCTTCCCTATCAGCCTCATAGCCACGAAGTTACCCACGATCATGGCGGCGGCGATGCCCAACCCACTCCATACGATAGATGCGTTGACGAGGTGGAGCTTTCCGTAAACGATGATCTTCACGATGTGCATGACAGTGGCAGCGAAAGCTTCGCTGGCGATATAGGAGACAGGAGATAGGTCGAGGGTGAGGAACACGGCACTGCTGATCGGACCGGAGATGCTCAGCAGTCCATTGATTAGCCCAGTGATCCCGCCTCCAATGAGCATCGTGGCAGGCTTATGTGGCAATTGCATCTTCCCTCGGAGTTTCATGACGGAAAAGACGATGAGTCCTACTGTCACAACCTTCGTCATCAGCACCTTGTCGGCGATGGCGAATCCAAATGCCCCAAGGGCTGTAAGGGGAACAGCAGTGACCAGGAACCAAGAAGCCTGCTTCCACTTCACGTCCTTGAACCCGATAACTACCCGGGAGGCATTGCTCAGCAGTTGGGCGATCGTACTGACAGGGACGGCGACCTCTATGCCATAAAAATAGGTAATCACCGGCAAAAGGACCATCCCTCCTCCAAAGCCAATAGAACTGGACAAGAAGCCAGCTAAGAAACCTGTTATGATCAATGCTGCTATCATCATGCAAAAGTAGCCCGGAAAGAAAATCCATACTCCATGATCCTTTCTCACACGAAAAAATAAGAACGGACTCCGAAAGAAAAAGAATTTCTTTCGAACAGAGTGTTAAAAACATAGGGTATGGACCCAAAGAAGACCTGTCACAAATGGACGATGCCCCCTTTGGGTCATGAAAAGACCATGTGAAATCGTTGGATCAGATAATGCTGGTCTTTTTCGTAAACTCGATGATCTCAGGTATATAGCCAAATGCGAGACCGGTTACTGTATCAGCACAACCATAATAGACTGCGACCCGTCCCGTTGCAGGATCATGCAACTCAGCACAGGGAAAGCATACGTTGGGCACATCGCCCATGCACTCATAAGGCTGCTGGGGTGAAATCAAGTAAGGACCGGAACGGTAGATAGGCTTCCAAGGCTGTTCCAGGTCCAGCAGAGCTGAGCCAAAGCTATAGACATAGCCATTGCATGAATGCAAGACGCCATGATAGAACAGGAGCCATCCTTCTGAAGTCTCAATAGGAACAGGTCCCGCCCCGATCTTCATACATTGCCAGGCACTGACCTCGAAGGCTGCCGGAGACATCACATGACGGTGGCGACCCCAATAGACCAAGTCAGGCGACTCGCTGTAGAAGATATCCCCAAAAGGAGTATGCCCCGTATCACTGGGTCTGCTCAGCATGGCAAAATTGCCATTGATCTTCTTGGGAAACAACACACCATTGCGGTTATAGGGCAAAAATGCATTTTCCAATTGATGGAAGGTCACGAAATCTTTCGTCCATGCCACGCCAATCGTAGGGCCATAATAGCCATTGCACCAGGTTACGTAGTAACGGTCGTCGATGAGACAGACACGTGGGTCGTAGCCATAGACCCATTTTCCGATCTCATCATCGTCACACTGAAAGCGGAGTGGCTGCTCATTGATCTTCCAGTTCACGCCATCTTTGCTAAATCCCACATGGAGTACCATCCTGCGATTCGTGTCATCGCAACGGAACACGCCGGCATATCCATCCTGAAACGGTACAACGGCACTGTTGAAAATACTATTGGAAGTTGGCAGCAAGTCGCGTGGGATGATCGGATTCTTACTGCACCTCCACATCACTTTGTTACAATCTGCCGGTCGCTCTTCCCAAGGCATGTTGGGCAGAGGCTGACCCTGAATTTTAATTTCTGACATTTTATCCAAGATTTAATATGTATCAAACACGTTTCTTCTGATCACAAATGCCGGCAACAGCATCTACCGGGCATTAGACTGCAAATATAATAAAATTAGAAAGGAAATCTATCAGGAAACCTTAAAATTAATCTTAAAGCCCCGAAATAATCCGATTGGACCGTCCTTAGTTATTTAATAAATTTGGTTGCTCCTCGATGAATTTTAAATAAATCTAAATATTTTAAGAAAAATAAGCCGAAATATTTTCTAATCGAAGAAAAATGGTTATCTTTACAGCCAAAACCGATAAGAAATATGAAGACCCTCTACAACGCTTTAACAATCGAAGGTGAAAGCAAAAGCCAACTGGTAAAACGCCAGATCCTCAGATACTACATTAACAATGGTAGTACCACCATTACGGATCTTTCCAAAGAGCTAAACCTAAGCATTCCAACAACGACGAAGTTGGTCAATGAAATGTGCACAGCAGGATTTGTCAAGGAGTACGGGAAACTGGACACGAACGAAGGTCGCAGGCCCAATCTCTATGGCGTTAATCCCGAATCAGGATATTTCGTGGGTGTTGACATCAAGCACAGCAGCCTGGACATAGGGCTCATGAACTTCCAAGGGAGAATGGTAAGCCTTTCTGCCAATGAACCCTACTGCTTTGAGAACACGCCAGAGGCGTTAGACGACCTATGCAACCATGTGAGACAATTTATTGGCAAGCAAAAAGTCAAGAAGGACAAGATCCTCTGCGTCAACATGAATATCTCAGGGCGGGTTGACCCGAAGACGGGATATAGCCATTCCATTTTCAACTTTACAGAGTCGCCCTTAGCCGAAGTACTCACCCAAAAAGTAGGGTTCCCCGTACATGTCGACAATGACTCCAGGGCAATGGCATACGGAGAATACATGGCCGGGTGCGAAGAAAAGGAGAAGAACGTGATCTTCATCAATGTCAGTTGGGGCCTAGGAATGGGTCTCATCATCAACGGTCAACTGTATGGGGGCAAGTCTGGCTTCGCGGGTGAGATCGGACACATCCACACTTTCAACAACGAGATCCTCTGCCACTGCGGAAAGAAGGGCTGCTTAGAGACTGAAGTATCGGGCATTGCCTTCCATCGCCTTGTCAAAGAAAGGATCGCCAATGGCGAGACATCCATTCTGATCAAGAAGTTCAAAGACAAGGATTATACCTTGGAAGACCTAATCGAGGCCACGAATGAAGAAGACGTACTCTGCATCGATACGATCGAGGAGATTGGCACAAAGTTAGGTGAGTCGTTGGCAAGCTTGGTAAACATCTTCAACCCAGACGTTGTGATTATCGGCGGCGTCATGTCTTTGACTGGAGACTACCTGCTTCAGCCCGTCAAGACCGCCATGCGGAAGTACTCTCTGAACTTGGTGATGAAAGACACCAAAGTTTGCTTGTCCAAGTTGAGGGAAAAAGCAGGCGTGGTAGGTGCTTGCATGTTGGCACGAAACTACATTTTTGAGAAATAGGCATCACCTCTTCTATGTCCATACATCCGCTTCCCTCATTCGAGGGCAAGCGGATATTTTATGTTCTATGAGACTCGACAATACGCTGTGAAGGCACAAGGAAATCCATAGACATCCCTTTCTTCGATTTTTCAACTCTTTTTAGGGTCCAAACGCAATTTTTAGATAATTTTTCCAATATTTCCTTGGAACCTATTAAAATAAATATTACTTTTGCAACAGAACCAATAAAATAATTAATAAATCATAGACGGTTATACAAAAGTAAGAAAAGAACTGTCGAAGATAAGATCAATTTTAGCATTATCTAACTTTAAGAATACTAACAAAAAGATAGTAGTATGAATAAAATTCAATACTTTGAGACCTGGGCAGCGTCTTATCGGAAAGACCTCACCCAGAACATCATGCCTTTTTGGATGAAGCATGGTTGGGATCAAGTCCATGGAGGTGTTTATACTTGTGTAGACCGGGATGGGTCTCTGATGGATACGACCAAATCGGTTTGGTTCCAAGGGCGTTTCGCCTTTGTATGTGCATTCGCATATAATAATGTAGAGCACAATGAGGAATGGCTCAAGGCAGCCAAGAGCACACTCGACTTCATTGAGAAGTACTGTTTCGATGAGGATGGGCACATGTATTTTTCCATTACTGACGACGGGCGCCCCTTGCGGAAACGCCGTTATGTGTTCTCTGAAACCTTCGCTGCCATTGCCATGTCGGAATATGCCCTGGCAACAGGTGACATGAGCTATGCTCAAAAAGCGATCAAAGTATTTGAGGATACACAAAGGTTCTTAGCCACACCGGGATTCTTGGAGCCGAAGTTTGAACCAACAGTCCAGTTACAGAGCCACTCTATCATCATGATCCTGATCAACGTAGGATCACGGATCCGTGCGGTCATCAACGACCCGAAGCTAACAGAACAGATTGACGACTCTATTTCCAAGCTCAAGAAATATTTCATCCATCCTGAGTTCAAATGCCTGTTAGAGAGCGTGGGCATGAACGGGGAATTTGTCGATACCAACCTGACAAGGACCATTAATCCAGGTCATTGCATTGAAACTTCGTGGTTTATCATGGAAGAATCCCGTCTGCGCGGATGGGACAAAGAACTGCTGGACATGGCACTGCAGATCTTCAACTGGTCATGGGACTGGGGATGGGACAAGCAATATGGTGGGATCATCAACTTCCGCGACTGCAAGAACTTACCCCCACAGGACTATTCGCAGGACATGAAATTCTGGTGGCCGCAATGCGAGGCGATCATTGCTTCCCTTTATGCCTATTTAGCGACAGGGGATGACGAATACTTGTACCGCCATCAGAAGATTAGCGAATGGACTTACGCCCATTTCCCCGATGCACAATATGGGGAATGGTACGGTTACTTGCACCGCGATGGGACTGTGGCACAGCCTGCAAAGGGCAACTTATTTAAAGGACCGTTCCACATTCCCAGAATGATGACAAAGTCCTACACGCTTTGCAAGGACATCCTCGAGAAATTATAAAATAGAAGAAAGGTAAGACAAGAGGCAAGACTTCTGTCTTACCTTTTTTCTTGTCTACGCAGGAAATCTGGAATTTCCACTGGGACTGATCCATTCTCTATTGAAAGTCCTGTCAATGGAGCCAAGGAGCACCACTCTGCCAAGTCATAAACATCCATGTCTAATGGCTTTCCCTGCAAAAGGCAATTGACAAGCCTATAGTCCATGATATAAGAGATCCCGCCACGGTCATCATACTGTGCCGCCTCATCCCGCAAGGACTTAATGTCATCGGGCAAATACTTGTCCAATAGATGCTGGCAATCTGCATCATCCATGGACTGATGTCCAAAGCATAGTTCTTCCTTGGGGTATTTATTCGCGTAACCTTTCGTTCCAACGATCTGGTATTGCCGGCTATACGGACGGGGAGTCATCACATCATGCTGGATCAGGATCGTCCTCCCCTTCTTGGTGCGAATCAATGTCGAGGTCTGGTCTCCATTTTTAAAGTCAAGCGCAAGGTCGCCTGTCAGCTGGCACATCTTCTGGCGCCCATTCATAGAGACAGTATCCATTGACACGAGGAAATCCAAGGCATCTGAGCGATGAATATCCAAAACTTGGCAGGCTGGTCCCATTCCATGGGTAGGATAAACATCTCCCCGATGGTTCAGGTTATAATCGAGTCGCCATGGACTCCATTTATCATCCAAGTCATGGAAATACGCGCCCTCGGCATGAAGGACATCCCCAAACAGTCCTTGCCTCACCATATTCAGCGTAGCCTGCTCGAAATAATCATAGCAACAATTCTCAAGCATGATGCAATGCCGCCTGGTTCTTTCCGCAGTATCCACCAAAAGCCAGATATCCTCTAAGGTAAGGGCAGCTGGAACCTCTACGGCCACGTGTTTCCCATGCTCCATGGCGCACAAGGCAATAGGGACATGGTGCAACCAATCCGTGCAGATATAGACCAGATCCATACTTTCCTCTTGGCACATCTGCTCAAAGGATTCAAAGGAGCGGACCTTGTCATGACCATGATCCAAGAGAACTTGCTGGGCCTTATTGAGGTGATCAGCATTAATATCACAGATCGCTCCGATACATGCATGGGGAATATGGCACCAGCGCATCAGGGCAGCCTGCCCTCTAAGGCCAAGGCCAACGAAGCCTACGCAAACAGTATCCATGGGCGGAACAGCAAGGGATAAGACATCCTGCTGCCCCGACCGACGTTCTGGAACTATAGTCTGCATGGGCTTCATACTACAAAGGTAATCAATTCATCAATATCTGCCAAACATATTTGGTTCTTTACCTTATTTTTTATAATTTTGACGCTCATAAAATAACAATTGACCGTATGCGCATGCAAATTTTTCATCCTTTGCAGACAGGCATTGAAAGACCTGCGAGGTTCAACAATCCCTTTTATTATGAGCCGCATCCTCTCTGCCTGATCGCCGCGAAAGCAGTCCAACAATATATTGCTGCTCAAAAGGCATGGAAAGAGGAAGTGGACCAAGGGAAGATGTTTGGCGTGTTGGTCTGTGAGGACGAGAAACAACGCTTAGGGTTCCTTGCCGCTTACTCTGGACAGATTGACGGAAAAAGCAGCTTACCTTATTTCGTTCCTGCTGTCTTCGATTATCTTCAGCCAGAAGGCTATTTCATGAAAGGCGTAGCCACCTTAGACGAGATGAATGCAGCCATCCGCCAAATGGAAAGCAATCCTCATATTCAAGAGTTAAGGCAGTCGGTAGAGACGCTCCGCAGGACGTTTTCCATCGAAGAGAATGCGTTCAAAGATAAGATAAAAGCAGCAAAGGATGAACGTGATCGGATCAGGAGAGGGGATCTCCCTTTCAACGAGGAAGACCTGATCAAAGAAAGTCAATTCATGAAAGCAGAATACAAGCGTATCAAGAAAAGGCATGAAGCAAAAATAGAACACGAAGCACATCTCCTACAGGAAGCAGAGGACACGATCAAGAAGGAGAAGCGACTTCGTAAAGAAATATCAGACCATTTGCAACATTGGCTCTTTGAACATTTCATCATGCTGAATGCCAAGGGAGAAAGGCGCAACCTGATTGACATCTTCAAGGATACCGCCCAAATGACACCACCTGCAGGTGCAGGAGAATGCTGTGAGCCGAAGCTCCTCCAATACGCATTCCTACATCACTATCATCCCCTTTGCATGGCTATGTTCTGGTGGGGAGATTCGCCCAAGATGGAGATTCGCCATCACCTCCATTATTATCCTGCATGCAACGGGAAGTGCAAGCCTATCCTGAAATTTATGTTGCAAGGAATGGATGTTGCCCCAAATCCTTTGGAAGCAACACCACAACAAAAATTGCAAATTATTTACGAAGACGACGATTTGTTGGTTGTCGACAAGCCAGCAGGCATGCTCAGTGTTCCAGGAAAGACGCGGAGGCCATCTGTTTACTCCATCATTAAGGAACAATTTCCAGAAGCAGAAGGACCCTTGGTCGTCCATCGCTTAGACATGGCGACCAGTGGACTGATGTTAGTTGCAAAGACGAAGGAAGCACACCTCTGCCTTCAGGCGCAATTTAAGGAGCACGCCATCTACAAGCGATACATTGCCATCCTTTCCCACACGTGGAACCTTCCTTCAGATACAGGGACCATAAGCCTCCCCCTTCGACCGGACCTTTCTGATCGCCCCAGGCAGATGGTCGATCATATACAGGGTAAATCTGCGATCACTCAATATCACGTCCTCTCGAAAGACAAAGGGGAAGTGCGCATCGCATTATATCCCATGACCGGTCGCACCCATCAGCTCCGGGTTCATTGTGCCCATCAAGAAGGACTGAACAATCCTATTAAAGGAGATGAATTGTATGGAAAGAAGGCAGATCGCCTCTACTTACACGCAGAAGCCATTACCTTTACCCATCCCAAGACGGGACAACGCATGCATTTTGAGCAAAAAGCAGATTTTTAGACAAAGAACATGATCAACACCTGTGCGATGATCACTCGGATAAACATGCCGAGTGGATACACAGAAGCATAGCTAACAGAAGCCGCATCACCTTCTATCGTATCATTGGCATAGCCTAAGGCCATGGGATTCGCCATGGATCCACAAAGGATACCACAGATCGTGCCATAGTCAAACTTCTTTAATTTCAAGGCGAGGATACCAACGATAAGCACAGGGACGATGGTGATTAAAAAGCCTAATCCAACCCACAACAAACCTTCTGGACGGACAACCGTCTCGAAGAAATCCTTTCCCGCATCCAGACCGAGACAAGCGAGGTACAAAGAAAGCCCTAACTTACGGAGCATCAGCGATGCCGAGCGCGTAGTATAGGAGATGATGTGCATACGAGGTCCTAAGGATCCAACTAAAATACCCATAATAATAGGACCTCCAGCAATACCTAATTTCACTGGGGCACTCATCCCCGGAATTGCCAAAGGAATGGTTCCAAGGGCAAGACCTAAGATCACACCAAGGAAAATACTTCCGATATTCGGCTCGTTCAGCGTTTGAACAGAATTGCCCAAGAAATGCTCCACCTCATCCAAGTCCTTATGCTGACCTACCACCGTCACGCGATCACCATATTGCAAGCGGAGATCATCGGTCGCAAGCAGCTTGATATCGCCTCGGATCACACGGCTAACATTGACTCCATAGGTATGCCGCAGCTCCAAATGTCCTAAACGCTTTCCATTCAATCCAGCACGTGTCACGACGATCACGCGACTTTCCACTTTGGCATCCAGATGATTCCAGTCGATATGTCCCCGGTTCCAATCCTTCTTGACTTTCTCCCCAAAGAGAATCTCCATGGCACCGACCTCATCCTTCCGGGTGACTACTAATACATTATCATATAAATGCAACTCTGTCTGGGCAACAGGGACGATCACCTGTTTATCCCTCCAAACACGAGAGATAATAAACTTGAGATGACTCATCTGCGAAATCTCAGCAACGGTTTTCTCATCCAAGGCTGGATTTACCACGACAAATTGACCAATATAAGTCTGATCCTCATCTTCATCCTTCTTCGTCACTAAGTCATCAGGCTTTACGAATAATTTCCTCATGACGAGAATAGCAAGGATAACACCTAATACGCCCAGGGGATATGTTACAGCACAACCTAAGGCAACACTCCCTGATGGCATGTTCAACTGAGCCAAAGCCTGCTGGGCCGCACCGAGAGCCGGAGTATTCGTCGTGGCACCGCAGAGGATACCTACCATGTTAGGCAGGCTAACCGGTGTCACTGCCGTCAAAACCAAGGCAAGGACTGTCCCGACGAAAATAACCAAAAGTCCCCATAGATTCAGAGGTAACCCCTCATGCCTTAAGGATCCGAAGAAGTTGGGCCCCACATGAAGACCTAAGGTATATACGAATAAGACTAAGCCGAACGTCTCTGCATAATCCAGCATGCGCGGATCAATCTGTAAGCCAAAATGCCCCGCAATAATACCGACAAAGAATACGAATGCAATTCCTAATGATATACCCATCACCCGAACCTTACCCAACGCAAGGCCCAAAGAGCAGATCAAAGACAGGACAACAATTGCCTGGATTGCCGATTGTATTGAAAAAAGCCCATGAATCCAATCCATCTCGCCAAATTACTGGAACTTCTTGGTGCAAAGGTACTGCAAATCCCTAAAAGTGCCAAATAAAAAACGCATTTTCATTACATTACAGTATGGACTAACTCTTGTTGGATCTGTTGCATCATCTGCTTTCGCCTGATGGAATAAGACTTCACTCGCTCATCTACGTAATCGAAAACGAGGAACGACTTCTCCTGCAACATGCTTTTCAATGGGGCTATCTTATAGGTTGACTCCGCATACAGAAGCTCTGCCAACATCTCTAATCGGTCCATACGCTCTTCTTCTTTCCACTGATCATGGGCATACGCAAGAATTTCCTCAAAAGACAAATTGCGGATCACATCATAATCCCCAACATACTGACGGTATAATTCTTTCATATCATCGTCCTTGCGATCCTCTTTCTTTTTCTCAAGGAAAAGTGCCAAGGCTGCCGTGAACTCCTGGATCAAGCGAATAAAATAATCACGTTCTAACATCTTCGAATTCTTTTTATGCTGTTTTTATATCTGACTATCAACTTAATGTTTCAATTCTTGGACATAATCATATAACTTCCGATAAAAGGGATGCTTCGTCAATGTAGAAACATCTCCAAGGATAATCAACTTCATCCGGGCACGCGTGATAGCAACATTCATCCTCCGCAGGTCGCGAAGGAATCCTATTTGTCCTTCCTCGTTGGCTCGCACCAAAGAGATCAAGATAATGTCCCGTTCTTGTCCTTGGAAACCATCTACGGTATTGACGGATATCAGTTTCCGATAAGGCTTGAAGAACTCATCACTTTTAATCAACTTACGCAAATACTGCACCTGGGCACGATAAGGTGAGATCATTCCCACATCCACTTGATCTTCCAAGATTCGTAGCTTCCCGACCTTTTCGAAATAGTCTTTCAACGTCTGCAAGGTTAGTGCTGCCTCCGACTTGTTGATTCTTCCGAAGTTGGCACCAATGAACTCCTCCTTTCCTTCTAATCCCGAGGTATCAATCCATTCCATAGGAATATCATAGTCCAAGATCCCCCGATACTTCACCGCAGGGGCACTTTCCACTTGCCCTTGGTAGAAATAGTCAGAAGAGAAGCGCATGATCTGTTCATTCATCCGGTACTGAATCTTCAGCAAGGTGACTACTTCCGGTTTGTTCTCCACGATCCTTTCCATCAGCGTCTTCCCCAAACCGCCCTTCAATGCTGCGATGCTCTTTATCGTTGGTGGCAATTGACAGTGATCCCCGGCAAAGACCACACGTGAGCATTTCCTGATCGGAATCCAACAAGCAGCCTCTAAAGCCTGTGCAGCCTCATCAATGAACAAGGTCGTAAATTTCTGCCCTTCCAAAATACGGTTGGCTGACCCTACGAGGGTAGAGGCAATGACACGTGCCTCACTAAAAAGACAAGCATTGATTCGGATTTCTAATTCTGTTGCCCTACTCTTCAGTCTTTCCAACTTCTGATGATAGTGATCATCGCGCCCTTTACGATGGGCGCGTAATTCCCTGATCGCCTTTCTGATGGCCCATAGCTGTGGATAATCAGGATGAGATTCAAAGCGGCGTTCATAAGTAAACCCTAACATTTTGTCATTAACCTTAGTAGGGTTCCCAATCCTGAGGACGTTGATTCCCCTGTCAACGAGCTTTTCCGATATCCAGTCAACTGCCATATTACTTTGGGCACAAGCCAGCACTTGGCTCTCGCGCAGCAGGGTCTCATGAATGGCTTCAACCAACGTCGTGGTCTTACCCGTTCCTGGAGGTCCGTGCACAACCATCACGTCTTTAGCCCACAACACCTCATTGACGGCTTTCTCTTGCGTAGCATTCAACCAAGGGAAGGTCATCGGGGCAAAACTGCATTTCTTGGCAGGCTGATGAGAATAAAAAAGATCCCTGAGATATGCCAACCGGTTGTTCTTTGCCTTCATCACGCGATCAAGCGCATCAAACATAAGGTGATAAGTTGTCTCATCGAAAAAGAGCTGGACACCTAAGGAGCCTGCCATCTGCAATTCTGTCAGGTGATTTCCCTCAGGAATGATCACGACCATTCTATCTCCTTCGACATAGCTCACAGTCCCGGTAAAGGAAAAATAACGGATACGGTCTTGACTTTTGGACGACTCTGCAGGCGTTATCCGGAAAAAGCACACCGGTCTCCCATATTCAAAATTATGTTCTATCTCCTGATCAGCAGTCCGCTCAACCTCTACTGCAAGTTGATTCAAGGTGTTATAATAGCTTTTCCCCACCTTGAGCGGGTACCAGACATCGCCCCTCTTGACCTTTCGTTCCAGTCCTATTGACTCAGTCTGTTTTCGGAAAGCCTCTTTTTCGGTGTTATATTCAAGTTGTAATAACAACCTTTGTTCTTGCAGAACCTGAACAGGATTCGTATTCATATACTTGCAATCGTTGTGGAAGCCGGTCATACATTTCGTACCAGCCATCCGACACAAACACTGCAAAAGTAAGAAGAATCTTCCAATCCTCAAAATATATAGCTTGATTTCCTTCACTTCATGAATACCGATTGCCAATAATTTATTACTTTTGCATGCATGGAAACAATTCGTCTGATCAATCTTAGCATCGGGTACCTTCACAAGAGAAAGATCGCCAAGACCGTTGCGACAGGCATCAATGCCTCTATCCACAAAGGGGAACTGACCTGTCTGTTGGGTACAAACGGCATAGGCAAGTCGACTTTGCTTCGGACCCTGTCTGCTTTCCAACCCCCTTTAAGGGGCAGAATCTTGATAGAAGGAAGAGACATCAACTCTTATCGTCAGAAAGAATTGGCAAAGGAAATCAGCATAGTCCTTACCGGAAAGCCAAGCATCCGCAATATCACGGTTGAGGAACTGGTTGGACTCGGGCGTTCACCCTATACTGGTTTCTGGGGCTCACTGGCAAGTAAGGACAAAGATATCGTTGAGATGGCATTGAGGACGATCGGAATACAATCTCTGAAAGACCGGACCCTTCAAACCTTAAGCGATGGGGAACGACAAAAAGCGATGATAGCGAAAGCACTTGCCCAACAAACCCCGGTGATCTTGTTAGATGAGCCAACGGCCTTTTTGGACTTCCCGAGCAAAGTAGACATGATGCTCCTGCTGCATCGTCTTGCCCATGAATCAGGTAAGACCATCTTCCTTTCCACTCATGACATTGAGATTGCCATACAGATAGCCGACAAGCTTTGGCTCATGGGAAAGCAAGGCAACCTATCTATCGACACGCCTCGCGCCTTGGCACAGCAAGGAGTTCTCGGTGAGTTTATAGCAGGGGAACACCTTCAGTTTGATCCAGAGAGCATGATGATTTCTATGATTCGATAATAGCACGTATCTCATCGATCGTACGGTCGAAAGGTCCGCTATGCTCCAATTTTAGCATGCACATTGCTGCTGCGAACTTCCCTGCCTCCGTATAATCTGCGCCTTGTGCCCGTGCATACAGATATCCTGTGGAATAAGTGTCCCCACACCCCGTTGCGTCCACCACCGCTTTGGGCTTGTATGCAGGGATTTCATAGAACTTCCCTTCTGCATAGATGAGTGATCCATAACTGCCAAGAGTGACGATGACTTCCTTAACGCCATAATCTGCCAATTTTAAGCAGACTGTACGGGGGTTCTTAGAATTAGTGATCACTTCCATCTCATGTTCATTCAGCTTCAGAATGTCTGTCACATGGAGAATGCGTTCCTTATCTCTCCATCCGACAGCATATACCTTCTCGTCACGCACTTCCCTAAGGTAGCCTTGTACGTCAATGGATATCTGACCTTTTGTAGACAGGTACTCCACGACTTCTGGTGGAAAATCGTCTGCGAGTAAGGTACCCAAATGGAACACCTTCGCATCCAAATCCTTCACCTCATCTTGTGTAAACGGGTCTGCTTTAGCCAGGACTCTTTGGGTACGGTTATCCGAGTTCTGATCGTATTTGTTCTCAAAGTACACAGAATGGGCACTGGGATAGTTGATGACATCAATACCCGCCTTGCGCATTCTTTCCACCTCATCCAAAGACTCTGTCCCAGTCTTTGTCACTAATTGAAAGTTGATCACAGGTGGCAGTTGATTCATACCATAAGCAAAATAGAAAGAGGTTCCACCAGCCATATAAACAGTGTTCGCAGGCGTAACAATCTTATCCTTAGTAATATGCCCAATACAGCAAATATCTTTCATTCCCATCAAAAATTTGGTTGCAAATATACACTAATTTTTACTAATACGCAATAAAGCCTTTAAAAACTTAAGTTTCCATCGCCGAAGGAGGGATGATCTATCGGTGCAAAAGACAACTCCTATCTGTCCTATTCCTACACGCTTTTCTCTATTTCTGGCTTTCCTGAGCATATTATAAATAAAATATTTCCATATCTTATTGATTTTTCGTAACTTCGCGCCCAAATTCATATGTTCATGGAAAGAAAGCAAATTCTTCTGATTACAGACTTAGTAGGCTATGGGAATGTATCTTTTACCGTCATGCTTCCCATCCTCTCCTATATGGGTCACTATACCTATCATATTCCTACGGCATTGGTATCCAATCCTTTTGAATATGGCAAGATCAACATGCTTGACACCACGGAGTACATCAAAGGCGTTTTCCCAGTCTGGAAGCAGCTCCAATTTCATTTCGATGCTATCGCCACGGGATACATCCCATCCGAACAAGAGGCTCAAGTGATATCGTCTTTTTGCTTAGAGCAGGCCAAGAACGGGACGAAGGTCTTCGTAGATCCTGTCATGGGTGACGAAGGGTGCCTCTACAATGGGCTCACTTCTGCCACAATCCAATGCATGAGAGAGATGATAGCCGTAGCCGACTTGATCTATCCAAACTATACGGAAGCCTGTTACCTGACGAACACCGCCTATCGCCAAGAGGGATGTTCATACAAAGAGGCTTGCACATTGATAGATGAGCTCCGCAAATTAGGCCCTAAGTCTGTCCTGATTACAAGCATCCCCGTCGATGGTCAGCCGTCTGTTGCTGGTTACAACCACCTGACAGGGCATCATTTCCTTCTTCCTTACACCGAGATTCCCGTTCATTTCCCGGGCACAGGAGATATTTTCTCCGCGGTCTTGATTGGTTATCTGATGAAAGGAGAACCTTTAAAGCAGAGTACACGCAAGGCGATGGATGCCGTCTACAATATTATTGACGCGAACAAAGACAACCAGGATAAATTCCGTGGACTTCCACTTGACACCTATTTGAAGATGTTATAATTGGAACGCCGTTTATAATTGAAATGGTATCCTATACCCAACATCAAATTGTTAGGGTTCCTGAAATTATGCAAGCAATATCCGATGTGGATAAACGTATGCCGTGTCACTCCCAATTTGAGGGCAAGCAACTGATACCATTGCTTCAAGTCGCCCTTTGCCCCGATGATATTATTCCCCATACCGAAATTAATGGTGAAATAAGGCATGATGAACTCAGCACGCGCAGAAAGCCCTAATGCCATCTGCCGATGAGCAGAGGGATAGCTTACTTGCGGGCCGCCATCTCCTGCATCTGATGAAGAAGAGGAGACTTCATCCAAGGTGAGATTGGCACTCCGGTCGTACACACCGTCCAATGAGATTCCGGCATTCAACCAATGATTGATATTATACAAAGGGTTGAAATTAAATCCAAATACTCCATAGCTACCTGGCAAGAGGACGGGTCCCACATCAGTATAATAACCTTGTCGTCTCCAAGCCCCATAGAACACCAGATCATAGCTGATATGTTTCAGGAAAGAGGGTATATCCTTTTGCGACACTTTCTTTTCTTCTTGCCGATTGATATAATAGGCAAGCCCTAATTTAGCTCCCAGGATATTCAATCCTGCATTCGGGATCTTAGTATTCCCATTTGAGAAATGAGTAAGGGTCAGTCCTGCATCTAAGTCCACGAACCTTGACAATCTGTATTTAAAGTAGAAATCAAGGTCGATATAGGCTGTCACCTTAGACCCTATCACCTTATTGTCAGGGTTATCCACTGGATCATAAGGTTTCCACTTACTGGTAAGCCCTAAATTCCACTCATAATTGAGAGAGAGACGCGAAGAGAGAGACTTGATCCTTGCCCCTTGGAAGATGAAAAAAGAGACGGGGTATCCTAATTCAGGATTGAAGTCATGATAAGCCACGCCTACCCCTTGGTAAGCGTCCTTATAGACGATCGACTCCATACTGTTCTGAGGCAACTGAAATGCATATTTCAGTTTGGCTGAAAAAGCATGGTTCATGGTCCTGCCCTCGATGTTCTTTCCTTTCAAGAACTTATTCGTATGCAAGATCAGAGATGGATCTGCCTCTATTTCTATCCGATGCACAAGCCCACCCTCTTGCGGGACGGAGTCTGTGGATTGTGCGCCTACAGTTGCTGGGAGCAGCAACCAGAAGGACAGAAAACAACATATCATCAAGATATTTGCCCTATGCTTTTCCATAAGAGTACTATTTGAATGCCAAAAGTAGGAAAAAAACTGCATATGACAAAACATAAGGTATAAAAAAGTTTATATTCTTGCGTACCTCGCCGATTTGAGATACCTTTGCATCCATCTATTTAGGATAATAATATGAGCAATATCAATGATATGACGGTGGGCTCGCCAACGCGGGGCATCCTCAAATTCGCGGTTCCTCTGATCTGCGGATATATTCTCCAACAGATGTACTTGATTATCGATGCGGCTATCGTCGGACGCTGGATCGGCGTAGGAGCGTTAGCCGCCGTGGGAGCATCTACCTCTATCATGTTCCTGATCATGGGTTTTTGTAATGGTTCCTGTGCGGGGTTTGCCATCCCTGTTGCCCAAGCGTTTGGGGCCAAGGACTACCCCAAGATGCGTGCCTATGTGGCAAACTCTATCAGGATCGCCATTGTCATTGCCATTGTCATGACCGCCATCACCTGCATCTTCTGTGAACGGATCCTGAGGATCGTCAATACGCCAGATGAAATCCTTCACGATGCCTATACCTTCCTGATGTTCCAGTTCATTGCCATTCCTTTTACCATCACCTATAATCTCCTTTCCAGTTTCATCCGGGCCTTAGGTAATTCCAAGCAACCGTTTTTCTTCCTGATCATCTCATCCATCATCAACATCCTGTTGGATATCCTATTGATCCTGTTCATAGGCTTGGGTGTCGAGGGAGCCGGACTTGCCACTCTCTTGTCTCAGATGTTTTCCGGGTGGATGTGTATCCACTATATCCGCAAGCACATGCAGATCCTCGTCCCTCATGGTGCCGAGCGTGAATACCATGACCACATGGTAGGCCATCTTCTGAACAATGGGATACCGATGGGCTTGCAATTTTCGATCACGGCCATTGGCTCTATCATGTTGCAAAGCGCCAACAACGCATTGGGTACGACATACGTTGCGGCCTTCACGGCTTCTATGCGCATTAAATATCTCTTTACTTGCGTCTTCGAGAATATTGGCGTTGCCATGGCGACCTATTGCGGACAAAATATTGGAGCGAAAGACCTCGGTCGCATCAAGAAGGGAGAATGGGCTGCCATACACATCATGCTGGTCTACTTTTCCTTCACCTTTCTGGTCATCTATCCTTTCGCTGACTATATGATGATGCTGTTTGTCAAGTCTGGGGAAGTGGAGATCGTCAAGAATGCCGCGATGTTCATGCGCATCGCCAATTATTTTTATCCCTGCCTCGGGTTGCTCACGATCCTACGTTATTCTATCCAAGGACTGGGCTATTCTAATCTTTCCATGTTATCCGGGGTCATGGAAATGATCGCCCGATGCTGTGTCAGCATTTGGATTGTCCCTGCCTTCAAGTTCTTAGGAGTCTGCTATGGCGACCCTGTAGCATGGGTGGCTGCCGACTGTTTCCTCATTCCTGGTTTCCTTTGGACCTATGCCCATCTCAAGAAGAAGCTGGCAAGAGGAGCTGTCATCAAGGTATAAGGAAAATCATCTATCCAGTAGCATCCTTTCTTGGAAGGAATCAGCATGACGGATTATATCTCCCGACGAAGTCTTTCACGATCCGCACATATTCCTTTCGATGGTCCCGATAGGTCTTGGCATGGATAGAACCTCTCCCTATGAAACGTTCCTTAACGCCCGGCTTTGCCTGGTATAAAGGATACACCATCTTCGTGGGCACGAAATCATCCTTGTCACCATGGATAAAAAGCATGGGTTTATGGCATTTTGCCACTTGCCTTAAAGGAGAAGCTTGCCCAAAGCTCCAACCATATCTCAGCTTACAGAGTGCGGAAGTCGTCCACATCAAAGGGAACGGAGGTAATCCGAACATCTCGTTCAATTCGTATTGGAACTCATCCCAGGCACTCGTATAGCCACAATCCTCAACGAAGCACTTCACATAACCAGGTGTTTTTTCTCCTGAGACGCACATGACAGTAGCAGCTCCCATGGAAACCCCATGAAGGACCTGCCTGGTATGACCTGTGGAATCAGCGAATAGCCGATCTGCCACCTGAGTCCATCTGAGCACATCAATCCGGTCTTTCCATCCCATCTGGATATCAGACCCCTCACTTCTCCCATGCGCATGCAGATCGGGCAACAAGATATTATAACCCAAGAAATGATGGTAGACATAGCCCAGATGCAGCATCCCCTCTGCACGGTCTTTATAGCCATGGACAAGGATCGCAGTCTGATTCGTCTTCCGCGGTGCCCAGACATACAAGGCATGTGCTTTCGTTCCGTCTGCCTGGACGATAAACGTGTCGCGGAGGGCATGGGCACATTGCAGGCTGTCTATCCAGGGCTTGATTTCCGGATACTCTTTCTCCCGCAGAGCGACCCGGTCGAGCGCATTCCCTTTCGGTTCGCCCGTACGCGACAACGCGAAACTGAGCATATAGCAACTTCCCCCTACGATGGCAATCATCACCAGGACCACAAAAACAACGAGAAAACAGATCATTCTTTTCTTCATCACCCACAAGATTTTAATTCGTTTCTGCAAAATTACAAATAATTTATAGTACCTTTGCACTCAAATTCGAATTTATTGATTATTACCGGTATGAAGATTGAAGAGATGATTAGCAGTTCCATACATGCTGCCATCAAGGATTTATATGGTCAGGACATTCCTGAGAAGATGGTACAGCTACAGAAGACGAAAAGTACTTTCGAGGGAAACCTTACCTTGGTCGTCTTCCCCTTTACAAAAATTTCGCATCAAAAACCTGAGGATACGGCCCAGATGATCGGGGAGTACCTGCAGAAGAACTGTAAGGCTGTAGCCCAGTTCAATGTCGTAAAAGGGTTCTTGAATCTAACCATTGCGCCGGCAGCGTGGATAGGCTTGCTAAACGATATCCATGCGGATGACACGTTCGGCGAGACTGCCGCAACGGAGGATTCCCCACTAGTGATGATTGAATATTCCTCCCCCAACACCAACAAGCCCCTGCACTTAGGACACGTCCGCAATAACCTCTTAGGATGGTCGCTCTCACAGATCATGGCAGCCAACGGCAACAAGGTCATCAAGACCAATATCGTCAACGACCGTGGCATCCATATTTGCAAGTCAATGCTGGCCTGGCTGAAATGGGGCAACGGTGAGACACCGGAATCCAGTGGGAAGAAAGGCGATCACCTGATCGGCGACTACTACGTGGCTTTCGACAAGCATTATAAGGCAGAATGCGATGAGCTGAAGAAGCAGTATATCGCAGAGGGCATGGATGAGGAAAAGGCTGAAGAAAAAGCCAAGAACGAAGCCCCACTGATCAAGGAGGCACATGCCATGCTCGTCAAATGGGAGCACAACGACCCGGAAGTCCGTGCGCTATGGAAGAAAATGAACGCGTGGGTATATGCCGGGTTCGATGAAACCTACAAGGCCTTAGGCGTGTCATTCGACAAGATCTATTATGAATCCAATACTTACCTCGAGGGAAAAAAGAAGGTAGAAGAAGGACTGAAAAAAGGTCTTTTCTTCAAGAAGGACGATGGTAGCGTATGGGCTGATCTGACGAAAGACGGATTAGACCAGAAGCTGCTACTTCGTTCTGACGGTACCAGCGTCTACATGACGCAGGATATCGGTACAGCAGAAATGCGCTTCCACGACTATCCCATCGATAAGATGATCTATGTCGTGGGGAACGAGCAGAACTATCATTTCCAGGTGCTTTCCATTCTTCTCGACCGCTTAGGCTTCAAATGGGGAAAAGAACTCGTCCATTTCTCCTATGGCATGGTGGAACTCCCCAACGGAAAGATGAAAAGCCGCGAGGGGACAGTCGTTGACGCTGATGACCTGATCGCAGAGATGATCCAGGACGCACGCAAGACATCCGATGAATTAGGGAAATTCAAGGATATGAGCGAGGAAGAGAAAAACGAGATCGCACGCATCGTCGGATTGGGAGCCTTGAAATATTTCATCTTGAAGGTAGATGCCAGGAAGAACATGCTTTTCAATCCCGCAGAAAGCATCGACTTCAATGGCAACACGGGGCCCTTCATCCAGTATACGCATGCGCGTATCCGCTCGATCCTAAGGAAGGCTGATGCGGAAGGCACCCATATCCCAGCGTCCCTGCCGGATGATGCTCCGCTGAATGAGAAGGAAATCGACCTGATCCAGAAGATGAACGAATTTGCTGCGGCAGTCACGGAGGCAGGACAGAATTACAACCCAGCGGGCATTGCCAACTATTGCTATGAGCTGACCAAGGACTTCAACCAGTTCTATCACGACTATAGCATCTTGAGTGCAGACACTGAGGCACAAAAAGTCACCCGCCTTGTCCTTGCCAAAAATGTGGCAAAGATTATCAAGAACGGCATGGCTCTCCTCGGTATTGAGGTTCCTGAAAGAATGTAATCCGACCGCAATGAAGAATAACGAGCCTGTCAATCCTCCAGATTGGCGTCATGATACCTTATTGCCCCTTCCCCCGGAAGTAAGGGCAAACGCATGGGCTGTAGATGCTGCATGCAGCGGCAATCCTGGTCCCATGGAGTATCAGTGCATTGATTTGGCGACAGGAGCACGGGTTTTCCATTTCGGTCCTATCCATGGCACGAACAATATCGGGGAATTCCTCGCTATTGTCCATGCCTTGGCTTTATTGGACAAGCAGGGTATCAAGGACAAAACCATTTATAGTGATTCCTATAATGCGATCCTTTGGGTGCATAAACGGAAATGCAAGACAAAACTGGAGAGAAACGCACAGACCGAGCCTTTATTTCAAATTATCCTGAGAGCAGAACGCTGGCTCAACACACATCCTCTCGACATCCCGATCATTAAATGGGAAACCAAGAAATGGGGCGAGATCCCTGCAGATTTCGGAAACAAGAAATGAAAATGCAGGAGGTAACCTTTTGCATCCCGTTAGATAACCTTTTACAAGGCAGGAGATAACCTTTCGCATCCCGTTAGATGACCTATTGAAAAACAGGTAAGACATGGAGCGTTGCTGTCAACCTCATGTCAACCTTTGTCAACCTAAAAATAGGTTGCAAGCCCGATGTACAAAGGGTTTTGACAACCTGTCAACCTATTTATAAAAAAAATCGCAGTGGAATATAAAAACGTTGGCTTTCGCCCACCTTTTCTCGCCATGGCAGAGCTCAAGGCGAGCTTGGGTCTGCTCATCTGGCTTAACGAAAACGTTCAGGAAAAGAATCCTACAGGGAAGACCTTTAGTCTGTACAAAGTAGTAGCCGTGGCATGCCTTCTGAGCCCTACAACCTTTGCCACATCAACATGTTCCTCCAAGACATGGGTTTCGACAAGTTCGACATCCAGCTTGGCGACACGCTCACCGATCCAAAGCACTGGGATGGCGAGTCTTTCGAAGCCATCGTGTCAAATCCACCGTACAGCATCAAGTGGGCGGGCAAGTCTAATCCCTTATTGATCAAAGACGAGCGTTTTTCCCCTGCCGGCGTTCTGGTCCCTGGGAGCAAGGGCAACCTGGCTTTCACCATGCACATGTTTTCTTGGTTTGCCACCGATGGCACGGCAGCCATCGGCGAGTTCTCCGGCGTGCTCTATCGTGGGGGTGCAGAGCAGAAGATAAGAAACTATCTGATCAAGAACGACTTTGTCGATTTTCTTAAAATTTAATTTTCTTTTATTTGCTTGTTTATCAGAAAGTTAGTATATTTGTGGCATTAAATGATATTTCGTGATATGAGTGTTCGTTTAAGGGGTGCGTGTTCGCTTGGCGTTCGTCACTTTTTTAGTCCGTTATTCCCTATGAAGCCATGTACTCATAATTAAAATTTGACCACAATGACTTCCAACTTAAAGACATCCTATGGTAACCATATTGAGCGGAACTGCACCGTCTCAATTACTCTTGACAAGCGTACTTCACGAAAGGACGTGAAGGTACATCCTTTGTCAATCTGTTTCACCATCAACCACAAAAGATGGTACCATCATGTGGGCGGTAGTTACTCCGAGAAAAACTTCTCTGAGATATACAAGGACATCTTCGGTTGGGAAGAACGGATTTCCAGGACTTAGGTACGTCATTCTTTTGCCAACAATCTTCGTAATGCTGGAGTCGACATGCAATATATATCTGAGAGTATGGGGCATTCAACACAAAAGACAGTCACCCAACTGTATCTTGCGTCCTATTCTCTTCACAAGCAGTTCGAATATAACAAACGTTTGCTCCGTTTGGAAGATGAGCCAACAATAGATGATATTCCTAATATGACGAAAGAGCAGATACAGGCACTGCTGATAAAAATGATGATCAACAAATAAAGGTTTATCTGTAAGAATTTTATTAAGTTTGTACTCTAAAAGAAGTTATTATGACTATCGAGGATATAAAGAAACTGATAGACAAAGAAGAGTCCATCACTTTGGAGCTTAAGAAGACTACCGGTGAGTTGAAAGATGCCATGCACACAGCATGCGCATTTCTCAATACAGATGGTGGTTGGCTTATCTTTGGCGTAACCCCGACATCACGAAGAATACTCGGTCAGGATGTCAATGACAACACCCAACGCGAAATATCGCAGGCGTTGAGCGGCCTTGAACCGGCAGTAGAGGCGAAAGTCAACTACTACGATGTTCCCGGCAGCGATGGAAAGAAGTTGATTGTCATCTATTTCGATGCTTTTGTATGGGGCCACGAACCTTATACATACGATGGCAAACCGTACTACCGGGTGGAGAGTACGACCAAACAGATGCCGCGCGAGTTATTTGAGGAGCGGTTACGTGCTCATCATCCTGACTTCTATGCGTGGGAGCGCAGAAAGTCTGACTGGTTAAGCATTACAGACCTCAACGAAGACCGCATTCGCGGAGCTTTGCGCTTGGGTGCGGAGGGTGGTCGTGTCCCGGACTCTGTTCTCACAGAGCCGCTAAAGAGTATCCTTAGCAAACTTCAGTTGCTTTCTTCTGACAATCAGCCCAATAATGCAGCGGCAATGCTTTTCACGAAGAACGGAAAAGGATTTTATCCGCAGTTCACCATTCAGATGGCAAGGTTCAGAGGAACTGACAAGAATGAATTCATTGACAACCAACGTGCTTACGGCAATTTCTTTGACTTGTTGGACGCTGGCATGGCGTTTTGTTTCAAGCATCTGTCGTTGAGTGGAAAGATAACGGGTATTCGGCGCGAGGAACATTTGGAGGTTCCTGTGGCTGCGTTGCGAGAAGCATTAATCAATGCGCTTTGCCACCGTCATTGGGAAGAGTACAATGCCTTTGTCGGCGTCGCCATCTATGATGATCGCGTGGAAATCTTCAATCCAGGCTCTTTCCCTCATGGAATGACACCAGAGAATATCACAGAGCCTCATGGCTCATTCCCATATAATCCCATCATTGCCAACGTGCTGTTCAAGACTACGTTTCTTGAGAGTTGGGGCTCCGGTGTGCATCGGATTGTTGATGCGTGTCTGGCGCAGGGACTGCCAAGTCCTGTGTGGTCGGTGGACAAGGGTATGGTCACTGTGACATTCCAACGACCCAAGCACGACCCAAGTACCCCTCAAGTACGCCCTAAGTACCCCTCAAGCGCCCCCCAAGCAGCATTGGAAAACAGCCAAGTTAATGACAAAAAGGATCCAAGTACGACCCAAGTACGACCCAAGTACGACCCAAGTACGACCCAAGTTCAAGAGCTTATCATTCATATGTCAGACCACTTTATGTCTATAAAGTCAATGATAGCAGCATGTGGCCTGAAAAGTAGGAAAAGGTTCCGCGAAAACTATGTCACCCCAGCACTTAAAGACAATGCCATAGAACGTAAATACCCCAACGAGCCCAACCATCCAAGGCAGATGTACAGACTTACCAAACAGGCATTGGAATGGAAAAAATCTCATGAGGATTAAGGCAAATGAGGGCGTATCAAAATTCTGATGCATCCTCTATTTCTTATTATTTATGCAAACAAAGCCTCGACTTTCCCAAGCCGGGGCTTTGCCATATCACAAAAATTATGTA
>ONBG01000010.1 GCA_900316015.1 uncultured Prevotella sp.
TTAATAACAGAAGTTTTTCTTCTTCAGTGTACTGATTCATTACTTTTTTTCCTTTTACTTCTTTTTAATGAAGTGTCAACTTATTCAGTACAATACATAAGGGCAAGCCAGGTTCTATCTTCTGATTTCGTTCAAGGGCTTCATGACGAAATCCCGTTCTGTCATCAAGGGATGGGGGATCTTCAGGTCGGGTTCGTCAACACACAAGTCATCATACAGAAGGATATCAATGTCTATGACACGGTCGTGGTATGCTCCGTCTTTTGTCTTCTCTACCCTGCCTAAGTCCTTTTCTATCTGCTGGGTTGTCTCTAACAACTGGCGGGGAGCAAGCTCCGTCTCGACGCATACCGCGGCGTTGATGAAATCATTCGGGGACTCGAATCCCCAGGGCTTGGTCTCATAGTAGGAGGAGAGTCGCTTGACTTCCCCGATCCGAAGACCAATATCGGCAACCGCATCCCGGATCATCCGCTTACGGTTGCCGATATTAGAGCCCAGTCCTAAGTATACTGTATGCATGGGTTAATCATTCACGATGAGGAGGGCATCACCATAACAGCCAAACTTATAGCCGTTCTTGACCGCTAAGTTATAAGCCTCCATCACCAAGTCATAGCCGCCAAAGGCCGCCGTTGTCATGAGCAAGGTAGACAAGGGATGGTAGAAATTGGCAATCATCGTGTCGGCAAGGCCAAACTCATAAGGTGGGAAGATAAACTTATTCGTCCATCCTTCAAACTCTTTCAGCAGTCCGTCCGTGCCCACTGCGGTCTCCGTTGCCTTGACCACGCTGATGCCAACCGCACAAACATGATGCCCTTCCGTTTTCGACTTGTTGACAAGGTCGCAAGCCTCTTTCTCCACGAACATCTGTTCAGAATCCATCTTATGCTTCGTCAGGTCTTCCACTTCAATATCATGGAAGTTGCCCAACCCGCAATGCAAGGTGATAAAAGCAGAGTTGATGCCTTTGATCTCCATCCGTTTCATCAGCTCCCTACTGAAATGGAGCCCTGTTGCAGGTGCCGTTACCGCCCCCTCATTCTTGGCAAAGATACACTGGAAGTCCTCCTGGTCCTCCAAGGTGGCAGGACGGTCGAACTCTCCCTCTGCGTTCTTATGGTCGATGATATAATGGGGCAGCGGAGCTTCTCCCAAGGCAAACAGCTCGCGCTTGAACTCATCATGCGGACAATCATAGAGGAAGCGCAGGGTACGACCACGACTGGTAGTATTGTCGATTACCTCAGCCACCATGGTGCCAGTGTCATCGAAGAATAGCTTATTGCCGATGCGGATTTTGCGGGCAGGCTCCACAAGCACGTCCCAAAGCCGCATTTCCTCGTTGAGCTCACGCAGGAGGAAAACCTCGATCTTGGCATCTGTCTTCTCCTTGGTGCCATACAACCGGGCAGGGAACACTTTCGTATCATTGAAGATGAAGGTATCGCCCTCATCGAAGTAATCGATTACATTTCTGAAGTCCAGGTATTCGCCCTCGATGGGATTTCCCTTTTCATCCTTCTTGAACATCTCGATTCTCTGAGATTGCTTATGCAGCACCATCAGACGGCACTCATCCCGACGGGTGACGCGGAAAGAGCCTTTCGTCCCATCATCGTTCGTGTACTCATGGACGATGCTATGGGGGTACAATGCTACCTGGTCCTCAGGCAATTTGAATTTAAATTGAGATAACTTCATGACTGTATAATCTCCTTTCTAAGATTTAGTATTTTCTATTTCCTGGTGAGCCATCCATTCCTCAAAATGGTCGAAATCAACACACTCGTCCAACTTGACATCCCCGACGCGTGTCCTGCACAAAGATGTCAGGAAAGCTCCGCTCCCCAAAGCACGTCCCAAGTCCCTTGCTAAGGAGCGAATGTAGGTGCCTTTCCCGCAGACCACCCTGATGCTCATTTGCATGGCAACAGGATCAAAGCCGGTCAGCTCAATCTCATCGATATGGACTACCTTTGGCTTTAGCTTTACCTCTTGGCCATCCCGGCGTAGTTGGTAAGCACGGTCGCCATTGATCTTGCAGGCACTATATGACGGTGGGACCTGCTCGATATCGCCGATGAATTGCGGCAAGATCCCCAAGATCAGTTCTCGAGTGATATGCTTGGTAGGATACACCTGGTTGACAGTATGCTCACGGTCGTAACTGTCTGTGGTGGCCCCTAACTGAAGGGTGGCTGTATATTCCTTCGTATGGTACTGCAGGCTCTCAATCTTCTTGGTAGCCTTGCCCGTACAAAGGATCAAGACACCTGTTGCCAAGGGATCCAACGTTCCCGCATGTCCCATTTTCACCTTTCTTCCTACCCTCTTGGATACCAGATAGCGAATGTGTGCCAAGGCACCGAAGCTCGACATCCGATAGGGCTTGTTAATATAGATGATCTCGCCTTCCTGGAAATTCATTTAGTCAACCATTACAAGTGAATGACCGGTCAAGAGCAGGATGAGGATGATCCCGCCAACGATAATGCGATACCAGCCGAAAGCCTTGAACCCATATTTCGTCAGGAACCCAACGAACCATTTCATGGCGAAGATGGCAACGACAAAGGCGATCACGCAGCCTAAGACCAGCAGGAAAATATTCTGCGATGTGGCCCAGTCATTGGGCTCCCCAAACATCTCAAACAAGTCGAGCAGGGTCGCCCCTGCCATAGTGGGGACAGCCAAGAAGAAACTGAACTCGGCTGCTTTCTTCCGGGTCAGTTTCTGCTGCATTCCCCCTACGATCGTAGCCATGGAGCGGCTGACCCCCGGGATTACCGCAAGACACTGGAAAATTCCGATCTTGAACGCCCGTTTCTCATCCACTTTGTTCTCGTCCGTTCCCTTGTTGAAGATCCGGTCGCAAAACAACATGAAGACTCCGCCCACGACCAACATCACCGCCACGACGGTGACACTGTCGAGCAACCAATCCAGCAACCCGCTTTTCTTCGCAGCCAAGCCTATCACAACAGCGGGGAGGACACCTACCACCAAGAGCCAATAGAAGTAGAACCTGTGATAGAAGATCCTCCATCCTCGAAGGATCCCTTTCCAGATTTTCTTCCATCCATGGCATCCCTCGTAATAAACGTCCCGCGGATCAAGACCGGGCACAGGGGAATGGTCGAGGATAAAGAACTTCTTCCAATACAGGCATACCACCGAGAGGATGGCTCCAAACTGGATGATAAAGGTAAAGGCGTGGACAAAGGGGTCCCCTTGCCTGACACCTAACAAGTTCTGCGTAATGATCATGTGCCCCGTACTGGACACTGGGAGGAATTCTGTCAACCCCTCCACAATAGCGATGATAATAGTTTGCAGTGTCGTCATTATCCTTCCTTCTTGTCATCCGCGTCCTTATCCTTAGGTCTACGGACAATCGCGTAAATCATAAACACGAACCCAAACAGGCAGACCACAGGTGCCACCTTGATACGCCTTACGCTGAAGATGTCAGGATCATAATGAGTCTCTGTAGAACCGCTCCCACTCATGAGCAGGAAGCCTACGATGACGACCAACATGCCAATTGCCAACAAGATGAAGTTGACCTTGTCAAATGCGAAATTCTTCTTATCCATTGTCTTTAATTATATCTTATACAATTCCCCGGCCTTCATTCTCAGGAACTTATTGACTGAAATGTTCGCGCAGATAGCCGTGATAATAATGCCAAACAAGAAAACTGACGCTGCCGTGATAGCCATCACCTGCCACGTAACCACCGTCAAGATATCTGGCTCATAGTTGTAGAGGGCAAACACGCAACCCGACAAAACGAGGCAAGCGACGAAGGCCGCGATAACCCCTTCCCAAATGGCTCTCCTGACGAAAGGCCGCCGGATGAAGCCCCAGGAAGCTCCCACCAATTTCATCGTGTGGATGGAAAAGCGCCGGGCATACACGCTCAGCCGGATGGTATTATTGATCAGGGAGAAAGAAACAAACGTCAGGAGGACGGCGAGCACGATCAAGACCAAGCCAATCCGGTACAAATTCTGGTTGACTTTATCCACCAGGTCTTTTTGGTAATTGATCTCACTGACCTTGGGATACTTGCGCAGTTCCTTGGAAATCCATTTCAAGGAATCATTGTTGGCATATTCCGAAGTCAACGTGATCTCAATGGAAGACGGGAATGGGTTCACGCCATTGGTAAACTCAGAAGGATCCGTCCCCATCGCACGGGTCGCTTCCTTCAAAGACTCCTCTTTACTGATATAATGGATTTGCTTGATATAAGGACGCATCTTCAAAGAAGAACATATCTGCTGCGCCTCTGGATCCGTCATGTCTTGCTCCAACATCATGGTTACTACCAGATTCTCTTTTACATAGGAAGACAAATTCCGTCCTGCAAGGACAGAGAAGACGACCAATCCTAACAAAATGAGCACCAATGCGGTGCTGATACATAGAGTAATGGCCTGCAAGCCGTGACGGTTGCGGGTTTTATTTCGCTTTTTTCCCATTCCTTAAAGGCTATAATAATCCAAATTTGGTGCAAAGTAACAAAAAAAATGTCGATTAAACGAGGGATTAACTACTATTAACTTCGCAGGTTGAAGAAAACGATTTGTTTTGAATATCAATGCGATTGCGAAGACTTCGATAGCCTACGTTCTTATTTTCGCTGCTTCCCATCCTAACAAGGCAGCCTTGCGCTCGCAACCCCAGTGATAGTTACCGATACATCCCGTTGCGCGAATCACTCGATGGCATGGGATGAGAAGGGCAACAGGATTCTTCGCAACCGCAGTTCCCACAGCGCGACAGGCCCTTGGCTCGTGGATAAATGTTGCCAAGTCGCCATAGGTAGTCATCCCACCCATAGGGATCTTAAGGAGGGTCTCCCATACCTTGTATTGGAATTCAGTTCCCTTTAGATGAAGCTTGATCTCACCCAGATCCCGCCAGTCACGTTCAAAGATGGCAAGTGCGTTCTGCTGTAGGGCATCCTTACCGAGAGAATACTTGGCGTTAGGAAACTTCGACTTCAGGGCGACGAGGGTATTCTCCCGATCATCGGCGAACTCCATGAAGCAGATCCCTTTGCCTGTAGAAGCCACAAGGATGTCTCCAAATGGCGAATGGGCAAAATGATAATGGATGTGCAATTGCTCGCCACCGTTTCTGTATTCACCTGGGGTCATCCCTTCTATGGTCACAAATAGATCATAAAGCCGTCCTGGGGAAGACAAGCCTGTGCGCCCGGCAACATCAAGCAACGATAAGCGCGTCTCCATCATGATGCGCTTGGCATAGTTCACATTCAGGAATTGCAAGAAATGCTTGGGAGACACACCCGCCCACTCCTGAAACATACGCTGAAAATGATATGGGCTCATCGCAACAGCTTCAGCTACCGTCCTCAAGTCCGGTTGCTCTCCACGATGTTCCTGGATATAACCGATAGCCTTGGCTATTCGATCGAAATTATATTGTGATTGCGCTATTTTCATTTTCTCAACGATAAGTTCTCAAAACCGGCGATCTCTGTATTGTAGAGGCATCTGATCTCATCCTTATTTAGGACATATATTTGCGTCTTTATTCTCTATCTTGATGCAAATTTAGTGAAATTTTGCAATATATGCAACCCAAAAGTTGCTAAATAAATCCGTGAGAGAGCCCAATTTTATGTCAACCTCGTGTCAACCTTTGACAACCTCAAAACAGGTTGCAAGCCCGATAAACACTGGGATTTGACAACCTGTCAACCTTTTGCATAAAAAATCTCTAGTATATAGATACAAAATGAGAAAAGCAAGAGCGAGGATCTTCACCTTTATGATTACAAGATAATCTATGAAGGTTTCATCTTTTTATTTGAAAACGAATCAGTTGATTGGCAATATACGACTCATAAAATTTGGTTAAGTGGATGAACATAGCAATCCTTCCCCAGAAACTTTGGAGTGATCTCATACATAGAACGGCATAGGCAGCCTTGTTACAGTTTATATTTGAATTCAAAACCTACGCCATTCGTATCATCTTCGAGAATGCCTATAAATCTCTGATTATCTTCATCAACCGTAAAGCATGTTAATCGTGGTACATCATAACGTGCAACAGCTGTGCCACTCCAGCGAATCACTAAAATATTCATTCTCTGTTTGAGGCTTGGATTGTTATATAAAATATAAATATAGTCCTTGGTTGAACAAATATCCACCACATAGGAATGTGGAGAAAATGCATTCTTACGCGTATATTCTGGCATGTTTTTCTCCAATTGTAGTGTTATCGAATTTTCTCCATTGTCATTCAAAATATGTATAATAGGGAACGAGAAATAAGCTACAGCAAGCTTCCTTTGAGCATGACTATAAGAAGCTATCGTTTGAGATAATTCAAACTTGTTTGCAGAAAAAAGGGAAGGATCCATGGATGGCAGTTGTATCAGATGGCTAATGCCGCTCTTTGCGTCATAAGTGAATAGTTCTGCCAATTCGACAAGTTTGGATCCAATATATTTTTTCTCTTCTGTACGATAGACATAATTAATTCCATACAATCTCTCTTTAGAAAAGTTTTCTATCTCAATTGGGTCGTCAGATCGGGAGTTAAAGTTCACTGCAAAAAGTTTATTTGCTCCTCTCTCTAATACGTATGCATATATTTCTCCTTTAATATAAGTGCATTGACCTGTAACTAATGGGGCGATCCACTCACGACTTCCATGCCCTCGCTTTAAGCACTTTTTCATAACATGAAAATCTTTGTCACAGACACACAAGAAATTATCTTTGCTTTTTAAAGTAAGAATATATTTATCATCTAACTTCATGATGCTGTAGGCATTGTACAAAGAGTCCAATGCCTTTATATGATGACCCTTCAACTTCTGATTGATAGGAAAATCAGAAATTATGTTTACATCGTTCGAGCATGAACATAGCACAAAGATAACGATAGGCACAACCCATGCGTGCAACTTGCACGCATGAGAAATAAGAAACTTATTTTTCATTAATAGAAACATTTTGACACAGGACCCCTTCCTTTCTCGTCATAAACCTTTTGACAACTTCCACAATCGATGTAAGTGTATCCTTTAGCGACTTTTGATTCTGAGTAACAAGTATTATAGTTCTCACTTCCCTCTCCAGCTGTTAGTGCCTCAACGTTCTCATCAAGCATAGGTTCTGCTACATCTGTCTTTATTCCAAATGTTTTATTATTAGTAAATACGACAAATGTCCCTACTAAAAAAAAACATCACCGCAAAAAATATTTTATTTCTCATATTTTTTAAAATATACTATATCCTTACACATTTCAAAATTCTCACCATTAAACAGTACGGACTGCTTGTGTATGTTTCTTATCTTATATTTCTGTTTCACCTCCTTTTTTAATAGATTTATAGTGAAGATATGCGAATATTTAGATTTAAAGACAGAATGACCAAACTAAAACATATTATTCTCTATCAAATTATTATGTTTATATTATATAGTCAATTCTCTATTCTTCGTTACAAATATAGCCAAAAACGATGTAAATCCATAGGAAAATGTCTCCTATTTTCCAACATTTAAAAAAAATAACAATTAGAAAATCGCTTAGTTAATGTGTGTTAAAGTTACTTTTAGGGAAGTCAGTAGGCATACAATTCCTACCAAACGGTAACTATAAGACCGAAAAGCGCCCTCTTGCAGGTTCTGTTTTTTTACCCTAACTGTGCACTCGTGAACAAAACAGAAAGACAACCAAGCGGTTGGAAACCAAGCCAAGTAAGAAACATTATATTAAAAAAAGGAAAGGAAACAAATTATGGCAAATGTAGTACTAATCGGTGCAACAGGATTCGTAGGTTCAGCAGTGCTCAACTAACTGCTCTCACGTGTTCACAAGGTAAAGGATGTGGTGCGCAATGCAGCTAAGCTGCCCAAGAATGACAACCTCACGGCTATGGAAGAGGATGTAGCCCATGTGGATGCTTTCGCCAACATCGCCAAAGGGAAGGACGCTGTTGTTTCGGCTTACAGCCCCGGATGGACCAATCCAGATATCAAACGTCTCATCGTCTCATCATCGACCCTGCAACTGACACGAGCCACATCTCTGTCGAGGACTCTGCCGTGGCGATGGTCGGTGAATTAGCAAGAAGATGATATAAAAAAAAGATGCAGCGCAAAACTATGCCATACGATCCAGCCTACTGATGAGGAAAATATCATTTTTTTATCCCAACAGGCGGATAACTCGATAATTTTATCTAAATTTGCCACAATAAATGATAACATTATGTCAACAGTCATCTATCCTTCTCCCATCTACGGTCCTATCCATAGCCGCAGGTTGGGGATTTCCTTGGGAATCAACTTAATGCCAGCAGATGGCAAAGTTTGCACGTTCGATTGTATCTATTGTGAGTGTGGGTATAATAAGGATCGTCGCCCTACCCTTCCCCGTCCCACTCGGGAGGAAGTAGCCAAGAAATTAGAAGCCAAATTGGTCGAGATGCAAAGGGACGGACTGAAACCAGATGTTCTCACCTTTGCCGGGAATGGAGAACCTACAGGTCATCCCCACTTCCCAGAAATCATTGATGATACAATTCGATTACGGGATCAATATTGCCCTCAAGCCCATGTTTCGGTCCTGAGCAATTCCACGTTCACCTACAAACCGGCCGTCAGGGACGCTCTGATGAAAGTGGATAATAATATCTTGAAATTAGACACCGTCGACCCTGCCTATATCAATAAGGTAGATCGCCCTGTCAACCCCGCCTACGATGTAAAAGAAATCATCGACCATCTGAAATCATTCCACGGGCATGTCATTATTCAAACTATGTTCATGAAAGGAACCATGGACGGAGAGGATGTGGACGATACGGGTGAGGCGTTCGTTGGACCATGGCTGGAAGCCGTCAGGGAGATTGCTCCCAAGGAGGTGATGATCTACACCATCGACCGTGAGACCCCAGACCATGACCTGCAAAAGGCTTCTCCTGAGCAATTGGATGCCATTCGCGACCGCGTAATTTCCATGGGAATTCCTTGTACGGCATCTTATTAGGTGCCGCACAAGGAGTCAGATTCCAAACTTTAAATATCGATGTCTACGCCCACGCCCAGTACTTTATTGGTACGGGTAAACTGGTCGGTACAGTTGACTGCCACATTTTGGATGGTCTCTGCATACGACTTGTCTTTCTTTTCGTAGTTCGTCCAAAAATAAGCGATGTTCGCCTTCACGTTCTTCATCACTTTGATGCAAGCCCCAAAGCCAATGGAATAGCTATTGGTAACGAAACTCATGTCGGTTAGGTAAGAACCATCGCCCAATCCATATCTTGTGCTTTGTACGCCAGCACTCACGGTAACACCCTTGGTAATGTCCCATTCTGCGCCTCCCAAATATTCCTGGGTGTTCCCACTCAGCAATTTCTGCTTATCGTTTGCCATCCGCGCGTCTTTATCGAAATAATAATGGTAGGATGCCATGACACGAAGCTGAGGAAGGATACTGTATTGCGCGCCCACCGACACAATGCCCGGGAGATCGTTAGGTGTATTGACCCCATCTTGGAAAAGACCGGTATCATCATGCTTCGTATTGTTCTGGATGTTCAGTTTGTTGGTGAACTCCAGTCGGGCAGCGATATTCAACTTGTCCCAATGGGCATCCAAGCCAATGATTGGACAGATTCCCCAACCCGTCTGGGTACAATTCAGATACTTATCCGCAAATTGGGTCTTGACCGCCTCTGCCTTGGCAGCACCCTGATAATACTGTTGGGAGACAGCCTCGTATTTTGCCTTGGTTGTCGGATCAGAGATTTCAGAAGCACGCATCTTATAATAGAATCCCATTTGGGAATACGTACTTGCCTGATCACCGAAGTAGTCATACAGGTTTTCCATATTTCCATTGATATTGGCAGAGATATTGGTGATGCTTCCCTCATATTTATTGGTAATGTAATGGAAACGGAATCCACCATAGACAGACAGATGGGGATTGACCTTATAGGTCGCACCTAATTGCAAGCCGAAAATATACTGCCTCCCATAGATATAACTTTCCACCGAATAACCTGGTGTTGTCGTGGCTATGCCTTGGGAATACAATAACGCAGGAACCATCGCCACGGAACGCTCGAACGATCCTAACCCATCATTGAACGTACATTTCCCACCACCACCGGTCACGGCAAAGCTGGCTTGGAATCCCCACCGGTCGTAATTGAGTGCAGCCTGGACAGAGGGCAACACCGGAACGGATGCCACGCCCTTGAATTTCTTGACACCATTCTCATCTCCGCCATTCATGGACATGGGAGCATCATAAGGGGTACCTTGCAAGGAAGGGACTGTCATCCCACTGTAGATCGTACGAGTCTGGTACACATTCTGTATGTTAAACGAGAGGTGCAATCCCTTCGGCAAAAAGGCAACACCGGCTGGATTGCTATAAACGCCATCAATTCCTATCGCTCCGTCTCGAGCAGGGTTCCGCAAGAAAGCGATGTTCTGGTTCGTATTCGTCAATAAACCACCTGCCCAAACAGGACTACAACATAGAATGAGCGCACTCATCCACAATGCAAATTTCATCTTAATCATCTTAAATACCTTAAACAAAATTGGTCGCAAAGGTAAATAGATTGTTCGTAATTTCCATTTTGTGACGAACTTATTTAATACTTGTTAACTACGATTGAATAAATTGCTGCACATTCTTTTTGATTTGTGCAGAGATATCGAAAAAATATTGTACCTTTGTCAACTGTATCATGATACATTAAAAGGAACAATCAATCAATTTACTGTCACTATCAAATATTGCAATAAGATGAACAACAAATTAATGATGCCTTTAACAGGTGTGGTGGCTCTATCCTCTGTCTTCCCAGCAGTTGCAAAAGACAGGCAGGAGAGCCAGCCGAAGAAGCCCATGAATATCATCTACATCATGAGCGATGACCATTCCTATCAAACGATCAGTGCCTATGACCATCGATTCATCGAGACTCCCAACATCGACTGGATCGCCAACCATGGATGTAGGTTCACGAATAGCTTCGTGGCAAACTCCCTGAGTGGCCCGTCAAGAGCATGCATGCTGACAGGAAAGCACAGTCATGCGAATGGATTCACGGACAACACGCGCACGTTTGACGGCAGTCAGCAAACTTATCCCAAACTTCTCCAGAAGGCGGGCTATGAGACAGCTATCATCGGGAAATGGCATCTCACCTCAGATCCAACCGGTTTCAACTACTGGGACATCTTGGTAGGTCAAGGGGACTATTACAATCCCGACTTTGTATGCAACGGGAAGCCAACCGTCAGGCAAGGGTATGTGACCAACATCATCACGGACGTAGCCTTAGACTGGCTGAGCAACAAGCGCGACAAGAACAAGCCGTTCTGCCTGCTACTCCACCACAAGGCTCCTCACCGAGTATGGAACCCAGACACTTGCGACCTGGACCTGTATAATGACAAGACCTATCCGTTGCCAGACAACTTCTATGACGACTATTCAGGGCGCGAAGCTGCCAAGAAACAGAAGATGAACATCATGAAGGATATGGACATTGTCTACGATTGCAAGATGGCCGACCATGAGAACGAAATCCATTCCAATCCAGAGTTAGAAGCTTGGGGACGTAAGAACTATGCTCGGATGACACCTTCACAGCGGGAACAGTGGGACAAGCATTATGATCCGATCATAGAGAAGTTCAAGAAGGACAAGTTGAGTGGCAAGGCTCTTGCCGAATGGAAATACCAACGGTACATGCACGACTACCTCAGGGTCATCCATTCCGTAGATAGGAACATCGGAAGGGTAATTGAATACCTGAAAGAGAACAACCTTCTCGACAATACGATGATCGTCTATACGTCCGACCAAGGATTCTACATGGGAGAGCATGGATGGTTCGACAAGCGGTTCATGTACGAGGAGTCGTTCCGCACTCCGCTGTTGGTTTATTTACCAGGCGGCAAACATGGGGACATCAACGAGATGGTACAGAACATCGACTATGCGCCGACGATCCTTGACTTGGCAGGAGTCAAAGTCCCGTCAGATATCCAAGGGGTATCCTTCCTCCCGTTGTTGGAGGGAAAGAAGGTCAAGAACTGGCGGAAATCCCTTTACTACCATTATTATGAATATCCGGCAGAGCATTCTGTATGCCGCCATTATGGCGTGCGCACCGCCCGCTACTCCCTGATCCACTTCTATAACGATATCAACACGTGGGAACTCTATGACCTGAAAAAGGACCCAGAGGAGATGCATAACATCTACGGGCAACCGGGAACAGAGAAAATCACGGCCGCCCTCAAGAAAGAACTGCTCCGCCTACAGGTGCAATACAATGATCCTATTCGCAATACTCAATACGCAAAATAATGAAAAGACTGATTTTAGGCTTTATCCTACTGATGGCTCTCATGCCATCCTTAGCTGCTAACAACCCTGCAGGTAACTGGAAGGTAATCCCTCTTCCACAAGAAATCACGCCGACAGGTGGAAAGCCGTTTACACTGAATAAGAATACGACCATTCGGTTGGCAAGTAACGTGGCGACTGATAAGAATATGGTACGAAACTTGGACTTCCTAAAAGAATACATCCAAGAGATGACACAGTTCTCATTAACGAAGACTGCACGTGCCAAGGGCAATCAAATCGTATTGGATATCGACCCAACCCTCTCCAACGACGAGGGCTATTCTATCACAGCCGACCAAAAGCAGATCGTCATCAAGGGGAAGAACGCAGCCGCTGTTTTCCTCGGCATCCAGACCCTTCGCAAGGCCTTGCCGATTGCCAAAAGACCGAAAACAGTCCAACTGCCAGCGGTCAAGATCAACGACTACCCCAGATTCCATTACCGTGGGTTCATGATCGATACCGGAAGGCATTTCTTCTCCGTGGCTTATCTGAAAGAAATCATCGACATGCTCGCCCTTCATGACATCAACTATTTCCACTGGCACCTGACAGAAGACCAAGGATGGCGCATCGCGATCCAGAAATACCCGAAGTTGACAGAGATCGGATCACATCGCAAACAGACGATCATCCAAGGCAGCAAGGAATATGACGGGGTGCCGGTAGACGGCTATTACACACAGGAAGATGCCCGAGAGATTGTCAAGTATGCTGCCGACAGGTTTATCACGGTCATCCCAGAGATCGACATGCCGGGACACATGATGGCAGCCCTTGCCTCTTACCCGGACTTAGGATGCACGGGAGGTCCCTATGAGGTGCCTTGCAAGTTTGGCGTCTTTGAGGACGTTCTCTGCGGAGGGAAACCGCAAACCCTCCAGTTTGCCAAAGACGTGCTCCAGGAGATCATGGACATCTTCCCATCTACCTATATCCACATCGGGGGTGATGAATGCCCGAAGACAAGATGGAAGGTTTGTCCAAATTGCCAGAAAAAGATTGAGGAATTGGGGCTGAAAGACGAGCCTGGACATACAAAGGAAGACCAGTTGCAGACCTGGTTTATGGGAGAGATCGAAAAGCAGATCACCAGTCGGGGAAGGAAGATGTTGGGATGGGATGAGATCCTGGAAGGAAACCCCACGAAAAGCTCTACCGTTCTCGCATGGACCAGTTACGACGCAAGTATACGCGCTGCAAAGGAGGGGCACCAGACCGTTGTCTGCCCCATCTCCAACCTCTACTTCAGCAATCCACATTGGAACAAGCTGACGGGCATCAAGAGCATGGAACGCGTCTATAACCTCGAACCGGTATCCGACAAGCTCACGCCCGAGCAAGGCAAGAGAATCATTGGCGCAGAAGGTTGTATCTGGACGGAATGGGTCAAGGATAGCGTCAAGATGGAATGGGAGATGATGCCCCGTATCGCAGGATTGGCAGAGATCCAATGGACCCAGAAAGAGAAAAAGAATCTCACCGACTTCATGGGACGCCTGCCCCACTTGGTTGATATCTATCAACTGAAAGGATGGAACTACAAGAAGGACATCCTTGAGAACCAGTAAGGGATTGTTCCAGGCTTAGTTGGCTTGCACGTTTTCCTCGTTAAGGAGAGTGCGAAGGACGATATCTGCCGTATGCTCATAGCTCATCTTCGCGGTATTCACCACCAAGTCGTAGCCATGAGAGTCTTGCCAACGATGACCCAGTTTATGGAAGGACCGATGCAGGAGATGACCTTTCGGCTCCTGACAGATGACCTTTTACAGCCTATGAGATATCCTTTTGCAAGGCAGGAGATGACCGATTGCAAGCCAAAAGGTGATCCATCAGAAAACCGGCAAGCCCTAAGCCTGGGCTTGCCGGTTTCTTTCACATATTTTTACCTCATCAGAACTATGCGTCGGTCGTAAATTTATGGGCGGCACGCAACTGATGCCTCATGATGCTCAGGAACTCTTGGCACTCCTGAAGGATATTCAAATAGACCAAGGATATTTTCAGGTTTGCGGAATCCTTGTCCTGTTGCATCCTGTTGATATGGCGTTTACGGATCACAGAGAGCTCATCCTTGCATTCATCTGCCATCGCCAAGACCTCTCGGTAATTGCCATACCTGCCCGTACTGATCATGTCTTCAGAGCTCTTCATGAGCTCATTGACACGGTATTTGATATCGTCAAACTCCTCACGATAGGCATCCGGCACGGGATTGAAGTTGTTCTCGACATGCTCCTTGGCCGGTTCTAACATACGTTTCAGGCAGTAGATAAACTGCTGGTCGCTGTTCACGCCTAAGTGGAACCACGTATTGCGTTCCAAAGCCATGTCCAAGGGCAGGCGGCGCAGAGCCAACAGTTCTTGCCGACGATACTTTTTCAACATGTCTCGCTCGTCATCCAACTCACTCTCAGACTTTTTCAAAATCCGATAGTTCTCTTCCGTCAATCCTTCCATAATCTTGTTAAACTGGTCCAAGGCAAACCTGCAGACAAAGCTCTGCGTGCGAACCACATGCTTAGACAGCAAGTCCCACAAGATCTCTGGATCTTTGGCGCGCATCATCAACTTGAATGCAGTGTCCTTCTTTGCCTCTTGGACCTTCTTCTCATACTTGCGACTGCTCTTGTAGAGCAATACGATATCCAGGATGATGAAGAGACCCATCACGACGAACCCACCGTAATACATACAAAGAGAAACGATCGCACAAACGGCGAAGGCGACTCCGGCGGTCACGAACCATCCACCGATGACAGAAACCACACCTGTCACGCGATAAACAGCACTCTCACGGCTCCATGCACGATCGGCAAGACTGGAACCCATGGCTACCATAAAGGTCACGTAAGTAGTGGAAAGTGGGATCTTATAATTGGTTCCGATGATGATCAGCATACTGGAAAGCACCAAGTTGACTGCAGCACGGACCATATCGAAGGCTGCGCCATTTTCCAAAATGACATCATCATTGTCAAAACGGCTGTTCACCCACTTGTGTACATTGATAGGAACGACGGCATCTATCTTCTCGAAAGTATTGGAACAGAAGCGGATGAGCACCCTTGCCAACCGTGAGGAACCGAACATCTCGTCGCCTTCATCCTGGCGGCTCAGGTCGACACTGGTCTTCACAACATTCTTTGCCTTCTTGGAAGTACCCATGGCGATGATCATGATCACGCCAGCAAGGCCCAAATACAAGATCGGGGTCTTGGCAGAACTTGCCAAAGAACTCATCATGAAAGAGTTGATGTCCCCTGCCCCATGTGCGGTCCAGTCCTGGAAAGATGACAAGCCCGCAAGAGGAACGCCGATGAAGTTGACAAGGTCGTTGCCTGCAAATGCCATGGCAAGGGCGAAAGTACCCATCAAAACGATAATGCGGAAGACATCGATCTTCAGCACGTGCATCAGCTCCATCAGGACCGTAGAACCCAAGAAGGTGTAAAGCATCAGGATCTTGGTATTCGAGACAATCCACGTTTTGGTGTCCTCACTGATAAACGGAGACCCTGACAAGCCTTTGATGAAGATAAAATAAGCAAGGGCTGTGAAAGAAATGCCGCCGAAGATAGCAACAGAGTATTTAAGATGGCTTTTATACTTAAACGTAAAGATCACACGAGAGATCCATTGGACGACAGTACCAAAGAAAAAGGCGATGGCAACGCTGACGAAGATCGCGATGATCACTTTCAACGCATCACTACTGTTGAGCAGGTCGCCGAAGTCGTATTCCGGATTGGCATGCATTTTCACCAAGGTCAAGATGAAGGTACCGCCCAAGAGTTCGAAGACCAAGGAGATCGTGGTTGATGTCGGCAATCCCAACGTATTGAACATATCCAGGACGATCACATCCGTCACCATCACTGCAAGGAAGATGGTCATAACCTCCCGATAATTGAAATGGGTCGGGTTCATGATACCATGCCGGGCAACATCCATCATGCCCGCAGACATCACGGCACCGATCAACACGCCAAGGGAAGCGACCAACAAGATTGTACGAAACTTGGCGACCTTGGCGCCGATAGCTGAATTCAAGAAGTTTACTGCATCATTGCTGACTCCCACCCACAGGTCGAAGACTGCCAAGATGATCAGAAACGCTACAATACAAGTATAAAAACCAACCATTGTAATAACTATTAATTCATGCCGCAAAGGTAGACAACAGTTATTACAATGGTGTTACAAACGTATTTCGAATAAGTGATATTTACTTCATCTGATGATTTGTGAAGGAATAGGGCATATCCTCTGCCTGAACGCCTCGCTCTTGATTGGGTGTTGACGCCATCTGAACTGTGATCCGTGCCCCCTTTTCCAGCATACTATGGTCGAAGTAATTCTTCGTATAAGGACTGCCATCGACCGTCATGCTTTGGATATAACGGTTGTCCGCACTATTGTTCGGTGCTGAGATCTCTACGGTCTTGCCATTCGACAGATGAAGGGTTACGTCCTTGAAATAAGGCGTACCGATCACGTATTGCTGACTGCCTGGGCAAACGGGATAGAAACCAAGGGCTGAGAAGACATACCATGCGCTCGTCTGGCCGTTGTCCTCATCACCGCAATATCCGTCGGGATGGGCATTGTACAAGCGATCCATCACCTCCCTGACCCAATACTGCGCCTTCCAGGGCTGCCCTGCATAATCGTAGAGATAGATCATGTGCTGGATGGGTTGGTTGCCATGGGCATAATTGCCCATGTTCATGATCTGCATCTCACGGATCTCATGGATTACCAAATGGTAATAACTGTAGTCGAAGATAGGTGGGACGAAGAACACTGAATCCATTTTCGAGACGAAAGCCTCCTTGCCCCCCATCAAGTTGATCAGTCCTTGTGGATCGTGGAAGACGCACCAAGTCCAATGCCAACTATTGCCTTCCGTGAAGGCATCACCCCATTTATAGGGATTAAACGGACTTTGGAAGGTTCCATCCTGGTTGCGTCCGCGCATGAAACCTACCGACTTGTCGAAGACATTCTGATAGTTCAGGGCATGCTTCCTAAACGGTTCGAGTTCTTTTTTCGGCTTTCCCAAAGCCTTCCCCAATTGGTAGATGCACCAATCGTCGTACGCGTATTCCAAGGTACGTGCCACACTCTCGTTGATTTTAACATCATAAGGAACGTACCCTAATTTGTTATAATATTCGAATCCATACCGTCCCGTCGACTTCACCGTAGGATGGACAGCATTGGCACCGTGCTTGACAGCTTTCCACAAGGTCTCGATGTCATATCCCCGAATGCCTTTAAGATAAGCATCGGCGACAACGGAAGCAGAATTATTGCCCACCATGGTGTCCCGATGACCGGGACTTGCCCACTCAGGCAGGAACCCGCTTTCCAAATAAGCGTTCACCAAGCCCGCCTGCATCTTACTGGCCATTTCAGGATACATCAGGTTCAGCAAGGGGAACAAGCTGCGGAAGGTATCCCAGAAGCCAGTATCCGTGAACATGTAACCCGGCAACACCTCCCCATTGTAAGGACTATAATGGACGACTTTCCCAGTTGCGTCATATTCGAAGAACTGACGAGGGAAGAGCGTAGAACGGTACAGACAGCTATAGAAGGTACGCAGGTGGTCCACGTCATTGTCCTTCACCTCGATGCGACTGAGAACCTCATTCCAGCGTTGACGACCTTTCTCTTTCACTTGGGCAAAGTCATCCTGCCCCAACTCTTTCAGGTTGAGCTCTGCCTGCTCTAAGCTGATAAAGGAAGAAGCCACACGAACATGAACCTGCTCTCCACGTTTCTTCGTCTGGAACGTGACGATGGCACCTGCATGGTCGCAAGTAGCCTCCCTTGTAGAAGCATCAAGAGAGCCATTACGGACGACACGGGCCTTTGTAAAAGGATGGTCAAACACCAATACGAAATAGTTCTTGAAGTTGGCAGGCACCCCACCATTGTTCTTCGTCGTATAACCAATGATCTTGTTCTCAGAAGGAATGATCCTGATGGACGAGCCCTTATCAAAAGCATCAACTACCACTTGGGCTGAATCTGTCTGAGGGAACGAGAAGCGCATGATTGCCGCACGCTCCGTAGGAGCCACCTCCGCCACCACGTCATAATCGGCCAGGTACACCCGATAGTAATAAGGCAAAGCGGTCTCAGCCTTATGGGAAAACCAACTGGCTCGCTTGTTCTCGTCGAACACAGGTTTTCCAACCGTCGGCAGGATAGAAAACTGCCCATAGTCCCTACACCACGGACTTGGTTGATGGGTCTGCTTGATCCCACGAATCTTATGGGCAGAATAGACGTAAGCCCACCCGTCACCCATCTTACCGGTCTGGGGCATCCAGAAATTCATGCCCCACGGCAAGGCAATGGCAGGATATGTGTTGCCAGTTGACAACTCATAACTCGACTCCGTACCCACTAACGGGTTCACATACTGAGTCAGGTCCTTGTCAGGTCGGGCACTTGTCGGCAAGGCAAAGATAGCAAAGATACATGTGCAGAACAGTTTGGTAATAGATTTCATCTTCCTTCACTTTTGATTTGACATGCAAATGTAACAATAAAATAAGAGAAAACAAAATCCTGAAATAGTTTTTTTAGGAAAAAAGGTACTTCTAAAAAATCAGAGGGAACTGGCCTCACAGCCAGTCCCCTCCTCATCCAACGTAAAAATGCATAGGTATGAACTACATTTTACAAACAATTCCCAATTTCGTTCCCTTGATAAAGTTCACGATATTCTGAATTTCAGGTCCGTCGGGAACCTGCGCTTGTATTTGCAACACGGCATCAAAGACGCTGTTCTTGCCGTGGAAAACCAATCGGTAAGCATTGGCAATATGGTCTTGCACCTTTTGAGAGATATTGAGATATTCCAAAATACCCTGGTTGATGCCATTGTATTTCAATGGAGAGCCGCCAATAAGAATATAAGGAGGCACATCCTTAGAGAAAGTAGTACCTGCCAAGATCATGGAATTATCACCCACCCGGACGCCCGGGTTAGCGATCACGTTACTGGAGAAGATCGCTCCCTTGCCAATGGTACAGTCACCAGCGATCTTAGTACCGTAACCGAAGACACAATGCGGACCCACCTTCGTATCATGAGAGATGTGCGAGCCCTCCATCAGGAAGCACTTATTGCCAATCACGGTCTGGCCCTCTGCGAAGGTAGCACGGTTGACCACCACGTTCTCACGGAAGGTAACGTTATCGCCAATGATCAGTTCAGTCTCGTCTCCCTTGAAATTAAAGTCCTGAGGCATTGCACCGAGAACCGTGTTTTGAAATACCTTACATCCCTTGCCCATGCGAGTGCCATTGAGGACATTGACATTCGGGGCAATGACACAGTTGTCGCCAATCACCACATCACCTTCGATGTAGGCGAAAGGGTAAATCGTCACATTATCGCCGATCTGCGCTTTAGGGTCGATGACGGCCTTATCACTTATATTGTTTGCCATATTCTTTCTGATTAAGAGTTGAACGATGTGATTACTTCGCGCCGCCACCAAGTGCATAGTAGAGGTTGACGACTGCCTGCATCTTGTAGAAGTCATCCTGCACGAGGTTCAGCTGGGCGTTAAGCAGGTTGGTTTGGGCTGAAATCACCTCAAGATAAGTCGAGTTACTTTGTCCCATAAGCTCGCGAGTATCCTCTACATTCTTCTTCAGCACCTCCACACGTTTCTTCTCAATAGTACTCTTCCGGTCGTTAGCATTGTAGAGCACGAGTGCATTGCTCACCTCATTGCTGGCAGAAAGAATTGAGTTCTGCCAGGTGTTGTAAGCTTGCTGGTACTGATCTTTCGCCACGCGAAGACCAGCTACGAGCTTACCATTCTGGAAAATAGGCTGCGTCAGTGAACCAACTGCCGTAAGCAACCACTTGCCCGGATTGACAATGCCAGCTCCAGAGCTATTGGTGAAAGCACCTGTGCCGGCGATGTTGAGTGCAGGATAGAAACGGGCACGTGCTGTTTCTACATTATAGAAGCAGTTCGCAAGTGCCATCTCATTGGCATGTACGTCGGCTCGGTTGGCCAAGAGCTGTAGGCTGACACCGGTAGAGAAGTTTGTCGGCAAGTTCTGATGATAGAGATCACCACGCGCAATAGACTGCGCAGGCTGCCCGAGCATCAGTGAGAGACTGTTTTCTGTCTCACGGATCTGCCGCAACAGGTCCTCTTTCTGGGTCAGGATAGAATAGTAGCTTGCCTCAGCACTCTGCACGCTCGTAGAGCGCACACGACCTAACTGCTGTTGCACCTTGAAGATCTCCCAGGTCCGCTTTGTCAGTTTCGCCATGGAATCGACGATCTCCACATCCTTGTCAAGCATGAGAAGGGTGTAATAAGCATTGGCAATATTGCCGATCAAGGTACTCTGCACAGACACCTGGTAATCCTTGGCCTGGAGAAGAGACATCTGAGAGGCCCGCTTCTGGGAGAGCAAGTTTCCCCAGAGATCCGCGTTCCAACTGGCATTGATAGGCAGGCTATAGATCTGCGAGGCTTTGTTGCCATCCCATGAAGAGATGGTTCCCTGCGGCGTAAACGAGAACGAAGGCAGGAAAGCCAACTTGGCAGCCTTCAACTGTGCCTGGGCAATATCCATATTGAGTGCAGCGTTGAGGAGATTAGGATTGTTTTTCAATCCAGTCTCAATAAGCGACTGCAATTGCGGATCTGTAAACACAGAGCGCCATGGCAGATTGGCGAAGGTGGTCGTGTCCTTGACAGCCAAGGTATCCACATTGGACACACTGTCGCGGTACAAACCGGAAGCCTTGATATCTGGACGCTCATATTTTCCGTATAGGCTCTTGCAGCCGCTCAAGGTGAGTGCTGCAAGACCTAAAATGATGATACTTGACTTTTTCATTGGATCAATCTTTTTCTAATTCTTCAACAGGGATATTGGGCTTGTACTGACGAAGCTCATTGAGAACATCCTTATCGACAGTGTCATCGAACGTAAGTGGTTTGATCTTCTCCTGTAAGTACTGGAAGATACAGAACAGGGCAGGAACGACAAACACCTGTACCAGCGTACCCAAGAACATACCGCCCACGGCAGCAGCTCCCAATGTCTGGTTACCATTCTTGCCTACGCCTGAGGCAAACATCAGCGGGAGAAGACCAATCACCATTGCCAACGAGGTCATCAGGATAGGACGAAGACGGGCTGCAGCACCAAGGATGGCACTGTACTTGATCGCCATACCTGTCTGACGGCGCTCAAGGGCGAACTGCACGATTAGGATGGCATTCTTGGAGAGAAGACCAATCAACATAATCAACGAGATCTGCATGTATATGTCGTTGCTATGCCCAAAGAGATCGGTGAAGGCAAAGGCACCCGCCAATCCAAACGGTACAGACAGCAATACAGACAACGGCAGGATATAACTCTCGTACTGAGCACTCAAGATCAGGTAGACAAATACCAAACAGAGGATAAAGATGAGCGCAGTAGAATTACTTGACTCTGCCTCTGAACGACTCAGTCCGGAATACTCATAGCCGTAACCGTCGGGAAGGTTATCCTTAGCGACTTCCTCGATGGCTTTCATCACCTGACCAGAAGAGTAACCTGTGTTCGCATTCACACTCACGTTAATGGCGGTAAAGAGGTTGAATCGGTTGATGTTGGACGGACCATAAACCTTATGGAGCTTCACGAACTCGCTGACCGGAGACATCTCACCATTCGAAGTGCGCACGTAAATACGGCTGAGTCCTTCGGGTGTCATACGGCTCGCCACATCACCCTGGATCATCACGCGGAACAGCTTGCCATAGGCATTGAAGTTGGAGGCATAAAGACCACCATAGTAACCCTGCATGACAGAGAGGACTAACTTAGGCGAAATACCCGCCTGTTTGGTCTTGGCAACATCGACATCCACCATATACTGAGGATAGTTCGGGTTGTAAGAAGTCATGGCCTGTTGCACCTCAGGACGCTTGTTCAGTTCTGCCAAGAAGCTCTTGGTCACATTGAAGAACTTGTTCAAGTCACCACCTGTCTTATCCTGCATGGTCATCGTCACACCATTTTGTACAGAGAAGCCAGAGACCATAGGAGGACCGAAAGCCAAGATCTGGGCGTCCTTAATGGTAGCCGTCTGCTTGTAAATCATGCCCAATACGGAGTTTTGCTCATACGGATTGACCAAGAGTGCCATAGGATCCTTGTCCTCGATTGCACGCTTTATACGATCGGTGATGCCACCGCCACGCTCATCAAAAGGCCTTAACTTGATGATGAAGGTAGCCTGGTCTGATCCCTGACCTGCGATGAAGTTATAACCGATAATAGCATTACGGTGGAGAATCGCCGGATTATTGGCCAACATCTTGTCCACCTCATCCACAATCTTCTTGGTTCTCTCCTGAGATGTACCCGGGTTAGCTGATATCGTGACGAAGATAGTACCCGTATCCTCATCAGGTACAAGACCCGTCTTCGTGGTAGTCATCAATATAGCGAGCGCCACGATGCCCACCACGACAAGTGTTGCCGTGATGATACGATGGTTGATGATGCTTTCTACGCCTTTCTTGTATTTATTGACCGTCTTGTCGAATACACGGTTGAACCCAGCATGGAAACGTGCAACGAACGTCTTGTTCTTCTCCGTCTCATCGCCCTGATGCGGCTTGAGGAAGATGGCACAAAGTGCTGGAGAGAGCGTCAAGGCATTGATAGCCGAAATAACGATACTCACTGCCATGGTAACACCGAACTCTCGATAAAAAGTACCACTTGTACCACTCATGAAGGACACAGGAACGAACACGGCAGCCATAACTAAGGTAATAGAGATGATGGCACCGGAAATCTCGTTCATAGCATCGATGGCGGCCGTAAGGGCATTGTCATAACCCTGGTCGAGCTTGGCATGGACGGCCTCGACCACCACAATGGCATCATCGACCACAATGGCGATGGCCAACAACAAGGCAGACAGTGTTAACAAGTTGATGGAGAACCCGAATATCCAAAGGAACAGGAACGTACCAATCAAGGCTACTGGCACGGCAATCATCGGGATCAGCGTGGAACGGAAATCCTGGAGGAATACGTATACCACGAGGAATACCAACAACAACGTGATGACCAATGTCATGATCACCTCATGGATAGAGGCGAAGAGGAAGTCGGTCACATCATACATCGTGACGATCTTCATGCCCGGAGGCATCACCTTCTCCTGCTGGGCGAGGGCAGCCTTCACGTCTGTGGCAATCTGCGTGGCATTAGAGCCAGCAATCTGCTGAACCATACCCATACAGGCTGGCTTTCCGTCGTTGATCAAGCTCACATTATACATCAACGTTCCAAGCTCAATCTTGGCCACGTCCTTCAGCTTCAAGGTCTCACCCGTTGTCTTACTGGTGAGGATGATGTTATCGTACTCAATAGGAGCGGACAAACGTCCTTTGTAGCGGAGGGTATATTCGTATGCCACATTGGAGTTCTCGCCAAACTTACCAGGAGCCGCCTCGATATTCTGCTCAGCCAAAACAGCGGTGATATCCGACGGCATCAGTCCGTATTGCTTCATCTTGTCTGGCTTCAGCCAGATACGCATAGAGTAACTGGCAGTAGAAGGGCTCTGCACATCACCCACTCCATTGATACGCTTGATCAGCGGTACAATATTGATATTGTTATAGTTCGTGACAAACTGATCATCATATCTTCCGTCGGAAGTGACAGCATACATGATGACATTGGAAGTCTGTCGTTTGGTAACAGTGACACCGACCTGTGTAACCTCAGCAGGCAAGAGAGCCTGAGCCTGAGATACTCGGTTCTGTACGTTGACGGCTGCCATATCAGGATCGGAGCCCTGCTTGAAGTAAACCGTGATCATACACATACCATCATTGGTGGTCTGGGAAGTCATATAGGTCATGTTCTCCACACCATTGATGCTTTCCTCCAAAGGCACAGCAACGGATTTCATCACTGTCTCGGCATCAGCACCCTGATAGCTGGCCTGCACCATGATAGTAGGCGGGGCGATGTCCGGGTATTGCTCAATAGGCAACGATATCAAACCGATGGTTCCCAACAGCACAAGCATGATGGAAATCACGGTAGAGAGCACCGGACGTTTAATAAAATTGGTAAAAGTCATATTCTTTCCTTTTACTTGTTTCTAATATAAAAAAGTTTGTTAATGAATGTCGAACACCAGTCCTACTGACCAGCTTATTTACCAGACATAGCCTTGACAAAGCCCTTGGCAGTACCCTGCTCCTTAGAGAGGTTAGCGGCATCATCGATCTTCTTCTGATACTGCTCTTCTGTAATAGGCTTAATCTGCTCTCCGTCAGTCAACTTGTTAATTCCTTTCGACACATACCGATCTCCGACATGCAATCCACTGGTAACAACAAAGTTGACTCCGTCGTTCTGTGGGTCGACCGTAATCTCAGAATACTTCACCTTATTGTTCTTATCAACAATATAGACAAAATATTTATTCTGTACCTGGGAGGTTGCCTCCTGAGGTATCACGACCGCGTTATTCTTGATGTAGGGCACGACAATCTGTCCTGCGCCACCACTCTTGAGGAGTCCCTGGGGATTGCTGAAGTGTGCAATGAGGGTATATGCCCCGGTAGTCGGGTCAATCACACCACTCATTTTCACAACGCGACCAGGACTATTGTAAATCGAGCCATCGGCAAGTTGCAATTTCACAGTAGGCATTTCCTTGATAACACCAGCCACACTACCTGCCGTCTTTGACATGCTGAGGATATCGCTTTCACTCATAGAGAAAAATACCTCGACCGTGGAAACATCGCTTACCGTGGTCAACGTACTCTGCGCAGATACGAGAGCTCCCTTCTTATAGGGCAGTGAGCCCACTACTCCAGACGCGGGGGCCGTGACCGTACACCAATTCAGGGTTTCACGGGCAGAGGCAAGGCTAGCGCGAGCTTGTGCCACTTGCGCCTCAGCCGTTTTGTAACTGTTGAGTGCAGTCTCCAACTCATATTGTCCAATGATGTGTTGCGCAAAGAGTTTCTTGCTATTCTGGTAGGTCAGACGTGTCGTATTAGCTTGTGCAAGGGCTGTGTTGAGCGCAGCTTGACACTGATTAACCGAAGCACGATAAGTCTCACTGTCAATGGTGAACATCACCTGTCCGGCTCTCACCCTCTGCCCCTCATGAACATAAACATTAGTAATGTAGCCAGAAAGCTTGGGGTGAACATCTACGTCCTGAATACCTTTGATCGTTGCTGGATAAGTGGTCTGCATGCCAGCGCTGGACTCGCCTACCGTTCTAACGGCAAACTCATTGTCTCCAAGATTCATGCTACCACTTTTGCCTCCACATGAGACAAGCAGCGGGGCTGCTAAAGCAGCCAACAAATACTTCATTATTCTCATACCTATTATTATATAGAATTAATAATTAATCTTGATGTCGCATCTTATTCATCAACTATCAGATGAAGTCAAGCAAAGGAAAAAAACACTTTCTCTTTCCATTTTCACGCCGCAAAGTTACAGATAATATCCGAAAACTCAAATAGAGGATTGAGTTTTTTAACAAAGATTAGAGCAAGAAATACCGGTAAGAAGTCATGTTTCATCAGATGATCGCCACTTTTGCCACCAGAAGAAGAAGTCCACACTGCCCCAACCTCTGTTTTCAATAAATACTGCACTTGCCTCATACCTATATATGATTTCAAATAATGATTACAATATTGCGACAAACATTATCGCAATTCAAGGAAACCAACCCTATCTAAATAAGTTTCGAATCGTTACAAAAATAGCCAATACAACCACACGTTGTTATTCGCAACGTCACTTTTTAATATTAATTACGGGATTTTATGCAATTATAGGAGTCCCATTTGCTTTGCCTTTGCCTTTAAGAGTTTCATCAAGGGCTCACGTTCGTTAGGCACTTTGTTATCCAACACCGCGTCCTTCAAAGTCTGTTTTAGAGTTCCCACCTCACGGGAAGGAGAAAGATGGAACATTTCCATAATTTCATTTCCATCAATGCAAGGCTGCAGCAAGCGTTTATAATCACGCTCCTTCAAGTCCTGCAACTTTTCTCGAACCATCTTAAAATTATCAAGGAAGCGTTGCTTACGCACCTGGTTCTTACTGGTAATATCGGCTTCACAAAGCATCATCAGGTCGTCGATATCATCACCTGCATCATTCATCAATCGTCTGACAGCACTATCTGTCACCTCCTCATCCGCAATGACAATGGGTCGCATGTGAAGATCCACCATTTTCTGGACATATTTCATTTTCATGTCCATCGGCAATTTGAGTCGACGAAAGATCTGCGGTACCATTTTGGCTCCTAAATAGTTATGGTTATGGAACGTCCACCCCGAAACTGGATCCCAGCGTTTGCTCTTCGTCTTCCCCACATCATGCAGGAGTGCTGCCCAACGAAGCCACAATTTCATCTCCTGTCGATAAGGCTTCCCTCCAGCCTGAGCCTTGCAGACATTATCCAAAACCTCTAATGTATGATAGAAATTATTCTTATGAGCACGTCCATTCCTTGTTTCCACAATGTCCAATGACGCTAATTCCGGCAAGATCAGTGCCAATAAACCACATCGATGCAAGTCGACGAAGCCACGACTGGGCTGGTCGGTCATCATGATTTTATTCAGCTCCTCTTCAATACGCTCGCCACTGATAATCTTGATTCTGCTTGCATTGCGCTCCAAAGCACTGAAAGTTTCGTCATCTATGAAAAATTTTAACTGAGTAGCAAACCGGATACAGCGTAACATTCGAAGCGGATCGTCCGAGAAAGTTATATCGGGGTCGAGGGGAGTCCGGATGATCCCGTCCTCCATATCGGCAAGACCGTCGAACGGATCCACGAGTTGCCCAAAGCGATCCTGGTTCAAGCAGACCGCCAAGGCATTGATCGTAAAGTCTCTCCGGTTCTGATCGTCTTCCAACGTACCATCTTCTACGACTGGCTTACGAGAATCATGGCGATAGCTTTCCTTGCGTGCGCCCACGAATTCCACTTCCGTTCCCTTGTATTTTACCTGGGCAGTACCAAAGTTTCTAAAGACTGAAAGGTGAGCGCTCTTGCCCAACTGTCCCTTTAAAGCCTCTGCCACTTGGATTCCACTTCCCACCACGACCACGTCGATATCATTGGATGGACGTTCAAGGAACAAATCACGTACATACCCACCTACCACATAGCACTCCAACTGAAGTGAATCTGCGGCACGGGATATCTGATGGAAGATGTCCCTATCAAGGAGCTTTGCCAAGTCGGCACCCGTAAGATTTCTCATCAATTTCTATTTTCGTGGTTGCAAAGTTACGGCAAATCATGCAAAAAGCAAAATAAAAACATGGCAAATTCACGATTATTGATTATCTTTGCCCTCATGAAAAAGTATATAGTTATGATAGGGATATGCTTGGCCTTGCTCGCTTGCCATGGGAATAAAAGTGACGAAGAGAAGGCAGTTCCATTGCTATCCAAGATAGAATCGCTTTATCGCGAAGGACATTACCAGGCAGCTCTTGACTCGATCGTGCAGCTCAGGGAAAAATATCCAACCGCTATCAATACCCGTAAAAAGGCCTTGGTTATCTGGCAAGATGCCTCCTTGAAAAAGGCTCAAGACGATATCGCCAAGACTGACTCCGCCTTGCAGGCAACGACAAGCCAATATAACGAGGCGAAGACCTTCCATGACAAGAACGTGCTGCGAGTAAAGCGAGATTCCCTACAAACCCGATATGATGCCTTATGCGGCACGGTAAGGATCATTCATAAAAGGCAGCAGGAGCGTTCCCGATAAATCCAAGCGACGATGTGCCTCGCAGGAAGCCAAATAACAGGAAAGATAACTATGCCATAGACCGTGTGAATCTATCACCGCATAATTTTGCCGTTTCGGGATAAATGAGTAACTTTGCAGCCGATAACGCGAAAAGTATTCCCCGAAGGGGAAGAAAGAGAAAACTGAAAGTATGAGTGACACAACCATATCGACGGAACAACAGTTTAAGGATGTGATGAATGAATGCCGGTCCTTGTTCAGGAAGAAACTGCATGACTACGGAGCTTCCTGGCGGATCTTACGTCCGTCATCGTTGACCGACCAGTTATTCATCAAGGCAAAGCGAATCCGTTCTCTCGAAATTAAGAAGGAATCCTATGTCGGAGAAGGAATCCGTCCTGAATTCATTGCTTTGATCAACTATGGGATCATCGGACTGATCCAACTTGAGAAAGGCTTTGTGGATGAAGTAGACATTACCCCTGAGGAAGCCCTGGCACTCTACGACAAGCATGCACAAGAGGCATTGGAACTGATGCTCAAGAAAAATCACGACTACGATGAGGCATGGAGGGCTATGCGCATAAGCAGCTATACCGATTTCATCCTCACCAAGATACAAAGAGTGAAGGAGATCGAGGATATCCATGGACAGACTCTTGCCTCAGAAGGGGTAGATGCCAATTACATGGACATCATTAACTATGCAGTTTTCGGAGCTATAAAATTGAAAGAAGTAAAAGATTGAAGACCCGGTACACAATCAAAACAATTGCAGTCAATCTCTGCAGGCTCGTCTTGGCTGTTACATTCATCTTTTCTGGGTATGTAAAAGCGATTGATCCCTTAGGCACCCAATACAAAATACAGGATTACTTGGGCGCAGTGGGGTTACAAGGCATTATACCCGACTGGATCACGCTGCTGACCTCCATTGGACTTTCTGCCTTGGAATTTTCGCTTGGAATCTTTCTTCTATTTGCCATTCAAAGGAGGGTCGTCACCAAGTTGATTGCCGTTTTTATGGCATTGATGACCTTGATCACTTTATGGTTGGCTCTTTTCAATCCCATCAAAGATTGCGGTTGCTTTGGAGATGCGGTCAAATTGACCAACAGCCAGACACTTGTCAAGAACGTGATCTTAATGGCATGCGCCTTGATCGTTGCCAGATGGCCCTTGCAAATGTTCCGTCTGATGTCGAAAAGCAACCAATGGATCGTCATCAATTATACGGTACTGTTTATCTTGATCTCCAGCGGATATAGCTTATACAAGCTCCCCCAGTTTGACTTCCGTCCCTACCACATTGGGGCCAACATCAAGCAAGGCATGGAAATACCGAAAGGTGCGCCACAGCCAGTCTTCGAAACGACCTTCATCCTGAAAAAGAACGGAGAAGAAAAGGAGTTTACACTAGACAACTATCCTGATTCCACATGGGAGTTCGTAGACAGCAAGACGGTAGAGATAAGACCGGGGTACGTTCCTCCCATCCATGACTTCACCATTGAAAGGCAGCGTGACGGTAAGGATATCACCCAACAGGTCTTGACGGACAAGGGATATACTTTCTTGCTTATCTCACCCCATCTGGAGAACGCTGATGACACCAACTTTGGGGACATTGACGCCATCTATGAATATGCGCAGCAGTACCATGTGCCTTTCTATTGTCTGACAGCCAGTACCAAAGATGCGATTCAGCGATGGATAGACATAACGGGGGCAGAATATCCGTTCTGCACGACCGATGAGACGACATTGAAGACCATCATCCGAAGCAATCCCGGACTGATCTTACTCAAGAACGGGACCGTCATCCGGAAATGGAGCCATAATGAGCTTCCCAAGGAAGCTAAGCTCACCGCTCCCCTTGACCAATTACCGATCGGCTCCATGCCCCATGACAGCATTCCCAAGAAAATTCTGGAGATCCTGTTATGGTTTGTCCTGCCACTCTTCTTGCTGACATTGGCCGATCGGCTATGGGCTTGGACAAAATGGTTAAAAAAGAAAGAAAACGAAAATAGGATATATCAACTTTTTAATAAGAAAAAGAAAATGAGAAAGAAAATTGTAGCAGGCAACTGGAAAATGAACAAGAACCTGCAAGAAGGTGTAGCTTTGGCTAAAGAGATCAACGATGTATTGGCTGCAGACAAGCCCAATTGCGGAGTCATCATTTGCACTCCTTTTATCCATTTGGCAAGTGTGGCACAAGTGATCGACCAGAATGTGGTAGCCTTGGGCGCAGAAAACTGCGCAGACAAGGAAAAGGGAGCCTACACGGGTGAGGTTTCTGCAGAGATGGTCAAGAGCACTGGAGCTCAATATGTCATCCTCGGTCACTCTGAGCGTCGTCAGTACTATCACGAGACAGCAGAGATCCTGAAAGACAAAGTACAGCTTGCATTGGCAAATGGCCTAAAGGTTATCTTCTGCTGTGGCGAGACCCTTGAGGAGCGTGAAGCCAACAAACAGAACGAAGTCGTAAAAGCAGAGCTCGAGGGTAGCGTATTCAACCTTTCCGCAGATGAATGGAAAAATATCGTTTTAGCCTATGAGCCCATCTGGGCCATTGGCACAGGAAAGACCGCCACGTCCGACCAAGCAGAGGAAATGTTGGCATACATCCGCTCTATCGTAGCAGAGAAATATGGCAAAGAGGCTGCTGAGGACACGACAATCCTGTATGGTGGTTCCTGCAAGCCTTCAAACGCTCCTGAGTTGTTTGCAAAACCTGACATCGACGGTGGCCTGATCGGTGGCGCTTCTTTGAAAGCTGCCGACTTCAAAGGCATCATCGATGCTTGGAAGAAGTAACCAAATATGAGGGCAGTGCCCATGCACTGCCCCTTTTATCCATTAGATCATAAACAATGAAACCATTCGTCACTTTTTGGATCATCATCTTATGCACTGCGACATCTGCTAATGCCCAGACATTTATGGAATACCTGAGGAAAAACGTACAGGGACAAGGAACGGTCTCTGTCACGCAAAGCAGGGAAATCGAGGCCTTGGTCAATGGAAAACAGCCCGTCAGCCAAAACGGAAAAACGGAAAAAGGCAAGACGACTGCATCCAGTCAGAAAGTACCATCAACAGCAGTGTTGCCCCAAAAGGAAACGACCCATAAGACAAAGAACACGACGAACGACACGAAACCAACTGCCACCGAAAAAGAAAAAAAAGCCGTTCAGGAACAGCATCCGCTCACAACGGAACAGCATAAGACGGAAACCATGCAAAAAAACGACTCCGCCAAGAAAGCTGAAGCGAATCGGACAGAGAGACCCAACCGTGCAGAATCCCCTCAGGAAGAAGATGATGAGATGGAGATTCCTACTGTCGACATGAGAAAGAAGGTGATGCGGAGAAGCTATAAGGTAAATGGCTACCGTGTCCAAGTATTCTCTGGCGGGAACTCAAGACAAGACAAGATCAAGGCACAAAAAGCGGGAAACAATGTCAAGATGGCTTTTCCTGAACTCCCCGTGTACGTACATTTCTATTCCCCGAAATGGGTATGCCGCGTGGGGAACTTCAAAAGCTACGAGGAAGCTCACCGCGTACTTCAAAAAGTCATGAAGATGGGATATCGGTCAGCAACAATCCTTAGGGGGAAGATCACTGTACAAGACTAATCAACAGATAAAAATGAATCCAGAAACAGAATTTCGCGAGGGATTGGATGAACTCGCATCGCATTATAAAAGTATCTTAGAGTTGTTGGGCGAGGATCCAGACAGGGAAGGACTGGTCAAGACGCCCATGCGGGTCGCTAAGGCTATGCAAATCCTGACGAGAGGATACACACAGGACCCACACAAAGTCCTGACCGACGCCTTGTTCGAAGAAAAGTACAACCAAATGGTTATCGTCAAGGATATCGACTTCTTCTCTATGTGCGAGCATCACATGTTGCCTTTCTATGGGAAGGCACATATTGCTTATATCCCCAACGGCTATATCACAGGACTCAGCAAAATCGCACGAGTCGTGGATATTTTCAGCCATAGACTGCAAGTACAGGAAAGGATGACCCAACAAATCAAGGACTGCATACAAGAGACCTTGAAGCCACAAGGTGTCATGGTGGTGATCGAAGCTAAACATATGTGCATGCAAATGAGAGGCGTAGAGAAGCAGAACTCCATCACGACAACCAGTGATTACAGTGGCGTTTTCAATTCCCTGAACACCAGACAAGAGTTCATGAGTCTCCTCAGGGGGGAGTCGAAACGCATCTGATTATGTTAAAATTCTCGAAAAAGCATCACTTTATAAAGGAAAGGAAGCAAGTTTCTTGAGAATGGGTCATTATATAACAGACAACAAAATATTAACAAAAAATATAAAACAATGAAAAATTTAAAGAACTACCTGATGTTATTCGCCTGCCTCTTGGTAGCCTCGATGACATTAACCTCTTGTATGAATGACGATGACAATACCGAAAATTATAAGGTACTGACACAAGCTGAGAAATCTCAAGTCATGATGGCTGTCAGCGGAACCTATACTGGAAAAATGAAATATTATAGCAATTCCACCTATAATAGTGCTGATTCCGTTTCAACATCTTGGAGGATTACCTCTGACTCAACCTTCGTCATGCAATTCCCCATGGAAGCCGTTGAGGGCTTTATCGACGGACAAGACAACAAATCTGACATTGCATCCTTAGGAATGGTTACCTTAAGGGGAAAAACTTACTTAGGGAACTATATGCTCGAAAGTTACTGGACTCAGTCGTACTACCAGTTGGGATTGGAAATAGAGTCTGTGAAAGCAACAACAGCAAGTGGGAAAACTGTCACGATCGAATTCTCTAACACAGCCATGCAGTTAGGTTCCTATTCTCAGGTGTATTATCCAATGATCGAATATTATAACAACCAGACTGCAGCATACATTCTGATCAAGAATATTGATTACGAAGGAATGACTTATCCCATCAATGCGCCTTTTATGCTAGGCGGGAAAAAATAATAAATTGATATGAAATTTATATCATGGAACGTCAACGGTCTGCGTGCCTGCGTGAAGCCAAAGACCGGGAACGACGACCCAAAATATGACAGTAAGGGCTTTGAAGCATACTTCAAAGCCCTTGATGCTGATGTGTTCTGTCTACAAGAAACCAAAATGCAAGAAGGGCAACTCGACCTGCAGTTTGAAGGTTACGAGTCTTTTTGGAACTACGCTGACAAGAAAGGCTACTCTGGTACTGCTGTCTATACCCGTATTCACCCCTTACATGTTACCTACGGCATCGGAATTGACCTTCACGACCATGAGGGAAGGGTGATCACCCTGGAATTTCCCGAGTTCTATTTTATCACCTGTTACACTCCAAATTCTGGGGAAACGCCAGCGCCTCCCACGAAAAACATGCCCAAGCGACTCGAATACAGGATGGAATGGGAAGCTGATTTCCAGGCTTACCTGAGAAAATTGGATGAGAAGAAACCGATCATCCTCTGTGGTGACTTGAACGTTGCTCACAAGGAAATAGACGTGTCTAACCCTGACAAACACCGTAAGAACCATGACGCTGGGTTCACTGATCAGGAAAGGGAGAAGATAGATCTCTTTTTGAAAAGTGGGTTTACAGACACCTTCCGCCAACTATATCCCGAACAGGTCACTTACAGTTTTTGGACCTATCGCGGGTTCTGTCGACCGAAAAACTTAGGATGGAGACTGGATTACTTCATCATCTCCAACCGGTTGACCGACAGACTCAAAGACTCCTTGATCCATACAGAGATTATGGGATCGGACCATTGCCCGGTGGAACTGGACCTGAAATAAAAGATCATTCATCTTGATGCGAACTAAAAAAGGAGCTCCTTCCAATGGGAGCTCCTTTAAAGGTTTTAGTCTGTAATGTATCAATTATAAGAGAGATTTAATCTCAGAGAGAGAATGCTTTTGAATGGTTCCATCCGGGCGGGTTACCGTGAAGTAGTCGTGGACCGAAACCCCATTTCTGTACTGTACGACCGCGATACTGCCATCACGCATCTGAAGAGTGAAATAGCCCTCACGCTTGCCGTTCTTGTAAGTACCATGAAGTTTCTCCTTGCCATTACTATAATAAGTAGTCACCTCGCCGTCCAAGATACTATTATTATCATTACTTAAATCAATGAACTTATAGCCTCCTTCGGCACGAAGAGTACCGTTCAGATAGAAGTCCTGGAAAACGTCACGCTTCTGCAAACCAAGACCTTCCGTCATGAGCAGACGATAATAGCTGGCGTCACTGCGATCAGAAACCGTCAAATGGTTATCTGAATAGTAAATGGTGTCAGCCACAACTGTAACATTCTCAAAATGCTTGCGACCGTAAGATGCTACTGTCAGCAGAGCCATTACCGAAATAAGAAATAACTTCTTCATTTTATTGCTTGATATTTAGGTTCCTTATTATTTTCGGATGCAAAGGTATATAATCATCCGCAAATTATGCAAAATTTTAACTTTATTTTATCATTAATTTTCATCCATCAATCGACTATAAATGAAAAGGGAAACAAAGAATAAAAATATTAAGTTTAAGGTCTTAATTCTTTCAAAATGTAAGCGAGAAAAGATAATACTCACAGATATCACCTATTCCTCTTTACACATTGTCATTAGAATGAAAAAAGTAAGGAAGAGATCATTTATTGACAGGGATGATTATCAGGTAATATATGTAAACATTATTTATTACAAATCAATTTGAGAGAAGGAAACCGCTTTCCGCTTGCAAGGTGCAAGCGGAAAGCGGTTTATTGTTGACGAAATGACAAGGGAATACTGATCCTGACATTCACTTTATGCCCGTCCTTCTCACCCGGTATCCACTGCGGCATCCCTTTCAGGATACGAACGGCATCACGATCTATAGCCGGAGAGAGGGCATCCACGATGCGGACATCACGAACAAAGCCTTCCTTGTCAATCAAGACTGAAGCTACGACCTTGCCCTGATGATCCTTTAAGTCGCCTTCATCAGGATAAGTAATGTTATCCAAGATATACTTTCGCAAGGCTGAGGCACCCCCACGGAAAGAAGGAGCCTGGTCCACCTTATTATATATAGGCACTCCTTGATACAAGCTGTCTGAAGAGTAGGGAGCTGGAACGCGGGCAGGGATAGGCATCTCCAACAACTTTCGGCAACTCTTCGTCAGAAAATTGCGCATGGAGGACAGAGGGATCACCGACAGGAAAGGCTTTGCCTCATCTGCTGTCAGGAACGCGCCCTGGACAAGGACGGCATCCATTCCCAAGCAAGCGTCAGAGACCTGCAACCCATACAGGGTTCCATCAGGTCGCCCTTGAAGGGAATGTGACAGCAATAAGGTAGCCAAGGCATACTCATCCGAGCCCGACCGGAGAATATTCTTTGAAGTCAGGACTTGCTGATGAATCAGATCATAAGTCACCAACATAGACATCGAACGGGATTCTCCCTTTGAATCCCTACCCGCTTCCACCTTTTTAGAAAGGCTAAAGGACACATAGCGATTGGTTACACGCCCCATTTCTTTCAGCTCACAAGTGATATAGTTGAACTTATGGTCGTCAGGCAGCGTAGCAAAAGCAGTCACAGGAATTCCATACTTACTCTTGAACTGTAGATAGGCACGATCGAATTGGTCTGCATCCACGTCAAAGAGTTGCTTGGCAAGGAAGGTCTGCAAAGGTTTTAAGTCGGAAAAATCCATCATGGATGGCCACTCCAGGTCGACATCTATCACATTGGTCTCATCTCCATCCTGGTAGAGAAGATGTTCCTTCTGATAGATCACCTCACATTTCTGGATACTGACCGATTGTTGGGCGGAGACGAACAAAGCGCAAAAACAAAGCAGCGTAAAAACGACAAAGATCCTTTTCATGTCAATGCTTATTAAAGTTCATCTCACCCGTGAAGCTGATCCCCTCACGCTCCTGTGCCGTAACGTTCAAGCTTACCTGGCCATTGTCATAGACATCCAGCTGATATTGGTACACATCCTCTTCATACTTGACTCCGATGAGGACCCGGGTCATATTCTTTTTGGCACGATATGTCTGATACCGCGAAATGGGAACAGAGAAATACAATCCGGTTCCACCGCCATAAGGGACACGGTAAGCACGACCGAAATAAGGGAGATAAGAGATCAGGCTGTCGTTCCTAACCGTGACATCATAGCCATATTCCAAGGTCTTGCCAGGTCCACGACGCGGGTAGACGTAGTTGATACCAATCGTATAATTGCGATTTTCCAAAGCCTCTAAGACGGCTTTCGCCTGAAGCTCCTGCCGTGCTGTTTTCTCTGATGGCGTTAACTTCGTGGCGCACGACACGCACAGGACAGCCATCATCATACACATGAAAATTTCTTTTTTCATTTCATATTCCTCTTTATAGGAAGCTCTCCTACAGAAAGAGAAGTGTTTCCCTACCCCTCCCATTACATGTCGGAAAGCCTCTTCCATGAACTAACGTTGCAAAGATAGGAATTTTATCGTGAAAGTTACAATGAAAAATAAGAAAAGGATTCTGGACTGGCAAAAACAAAGGCAGCCCACACGGGACTGCCTCTGCATCTATGAAATCTTAACCTTACATCAGGAAATCTATTCTACTGATATTCCTCTTCAATCTTTGGGGCATGGTCCTGTCCACTACCATAGCGATGATATTCGAAGGCAATGCTCTGCTCCTTGAGATAATGGATAAGCTCCACACGTCCTTCCTTGACCGGCACTTCTGTTGCGATAAACCGATTCGTTTCGGCAGCCCGTTTGTAGAGTGCTTCCGGGATATCCGGTGAGCAGGTACGAATACGCTCGTAGTTGGGCATCGAAGCTATGAAGTCGTCTAAAGTCTCTTTTTTAAGAGTGGCACCCACATTCTTGAGATCCTCTTCCAAGCCTTGTCTGTTATCATCCGGCGCAATGCTGACAGTGAGTGGCGTGCCACAGAGGTGAGCAGCCGTTGCTACCATGAGAGCCATTTCGGTCGTATCACCCTTGAATAGGCGGAGAGCCATTCCCCCTTGCAGTGGCAAATAGCGGAACACATTCTGTTCACCACTACATTGATTCCAATCACGCGGATCACGGAACTCCTGTTCCCAAGCCTCGGCATAGCTCTTCCGATAGTCCGTCTTTGAGCCTTTTTTATCCGTGATCACGGTAAACTGCTGGCAGTAATTGGGACCACCCGCCTTGATACCCGGCCCGAAGGCGGAGAGTTTCATCCCGCCAAAAGGCTGGCGGTTGACGATCGCGCCCGTGATGCCACGGTTGATATAGAGATTGCCAGCCATGATGGTATCGCGCCAACGCCTGCGTTCGTTCTCATCGAGTGTTTGTATGCCTGAAGTCAAGCCGTAGTCCAATCCGTTCACAAGTCGGATGGCCTCATCCAATGTATCAAAAGGAGCCACGGAGAGCATCGGACCGAAAAGCTCAGTACGGAAAGAGAAGTTCTTGGGACTGACACCCATCTTCACGGTTGGTGCTAAAATATACTTCTTCTTATCGATGAAACGAGGCGGCACCAACCAAGACTCACCGGGCTCCAATTCGTTCAAGGCTTGGAGCAACTTCTCGTTTTGATTGGTAATCATCGGTCCAACGATATTGCCAGCATCCCATACGCCACCCACCTTCAGGCTGGTAGCGCAGTCCTTGAGCTTCTCACGGAAGTCGGGACGTTCGTACACCGACCGCTCCACCAACAGCAAAGAACAGGCAGAACACTTCTGTCCTGCGTTGCCAAATGCAGAATGGCAAGCACACATAATACCATGATCCATGTCGGCAGAAGCCGTGATGATGATGGCATTCTTGCCACCGGTTTCTGCGGATAATGGCGTTTTAGGATTTGCTACGAGGATAGACTGCGCCGTCTCTGTTCCACCCGTCAGGATGATATGCTTGATTTCAGGTGCCTGGGTCAACTTGGGAAGTGCGTCCTTCTCTGTGATGACCACCTGTAAAGCCTCTTTAGGCACGCCAGCCTCCCAAAAGGCTTGGGCGAAAAGCCATGCTACCGGGGCAGCCACCGTCGCCGGTTTCAGAATCACCGTGTTGCCTGAAGCCAGGGCAGCAACGATACCACCACATGGAATCGCGCAAGGGAAGTTCCAAGGAGAGATAACCAGCACCGTGCCTTTGGCGTGGATTTCGATATCCTTCAAGGCATAGAATTTCTTCATCGACGTCGTATAGAAACGACAATAGTCAATGCCTTCCGACACTTCCACGTCGCCCTCGACGACGGTCTTTCCCGTGATGGCGCACATGCTACCAATGAGGTCGCCCCGCATGTCACCTAAGCGGTTCGCGGCATCATACATAATCCGGTGCCGCTCCTCAAGAGTTGTCTCGCGCCAATGACCAGGATCGGCGGCTGCGATCTTGACGATCTCTTCCACTTGCTCGGCATTAGCCCGTGACATCTCACAGATTTTTACCTCTTCTTCCTGGCTACGGTCGAAGTATGAATAGCGATTGTCGTTCACCACCGTCTTGTCCCCAATCTGGGTGGGGATGATGGTCGGCTTATCGGTGGCTCTTTTCTTCCATTTCTTAAAGATCTCACGTTGCCATTCCTGATTGCATTCCCGATCGAAATCCGTGTCTTGCTCATTCACCATCACCTCCTGTGGGGGTATGGGGACATAAGGCTTGCGTCGATCCTGGGTACGTGTCGGCGTATGCGAGAGCTGATCCTTGATCGCATAGGCATCCTCAAACTGCTTGCGAAGGAACTCCCAAGTCTCGGTTCCCGGCTTGAGGTTGAACGAATGGGTCAGGAAGTTGTCAGGAGCTGTATTCTCGTCCATCCTGCGCACGAGGTATGACACGGCATAGAGGAACTGCTTGTCGTGGACAACAGGTGCATAGAGGATGACATGGTTGCCGAGTTTCTTCTGGGCACGCCAGACATGGTCGGCCATTCCTTCGAGCATCTCAAAGCAGAACGTCTCTTTCGGCGTATGGTATTTCTGCGTGAGCAGATAGGCATAAGAAATGGTATAGAGGTTATGCGATGCCATGCCGATGTGCAGATACTGCGAGTTCTCAGGCAGCAAGCCTCGTTCGATGATATGCAGATAATTGGCATCTACTTCCGTTTTGTTCGGTCTTACCGGCGAAGGCCACCCATGCAGTGATGAGGTAACCGTCTCCATGTCTAAGTTACAGCCCTTGACAATACGCATCTTGATCGGGGCTCCGCCACGCTGGCAACGTTCCTTAGCGAATGCTAACAGGTCGCTCTGGAAGTCCCATGCGTCGTAAAGGTAAGCCTGGACGACAATCCCGGCTGAATAATGGAGAAATTCTGGCTTCGACAAGGTAGTTTTGAACACGCGGATAGTCAAGTCGAAATCCTTGTATTCTTCCATGTCGAGGTTGACGAACTTAGGATGCCTCTCTCCTTTCTCGTCCACATAAGGATAGTCGATGGCAGTCTGGTACAACGTAGACATGCGCCGCACCAATTCCGGGAAAGACTCTTCATAGTTCAAGGCGTGGGTCTGGGCATAGATACCAGATATCTTGACCGAGATATAGTTAATGTCAGGCTGCTTGAGGGCATCGATGGTATTCTCATAACGGCGATCCGCCTCCTCGTTTCCGAGCACCACCTCGCCCAACAGGTTAACATTCTGTCCGATGTCCTGGTGGTTACGCTCAGCTAAGTGCTTGGTCAAGGCCGGGCGGGCGGCATTGAGGATGACACGTGAGGTATCTGAGCGAAGGCGCTTCTTGATAATAGGAATGGCGATTGGATAAAAATGATAGCCAACGGAATAGTACATTTTAAAGAGCCACCTGTCACGCGCGTTGAGAAACTCAGGGACACCAAACTCACCGATAAGCGTCCTAATGCGCAGGGCGAGCTTGCGATTGTCTCGGATCTGCGAACTCTCGTCCAGCATCTTGACAAGGAATTTCTTGTCTTCTGGACGCTCTACCATCGTGGCATACATATTTTGCTCACGACGTTCTTCGGGTGTAATACTCTCTTGGCTGGCAGTATATAACTTCATGAGCCAAGACTCTACTTCCTGGATAGTTACTTTTTCCATCATTATGTGCATGTTTAATCGTTAGAAATGGGATGAAAACTAAAACTCGTTCGTTGATCGTACATCACATCTCCGTAGGACTAAACATGACAGTTCTATATCGGTGTAGTTCCGATAAGGCCTGTCTTGTAAAAGTGTCATAAAAGAACCTGTTCATCTCTCTTACTCATTTGGTCCATAACTTACTCGATTGCAAAAATAAAAGAAAATATCATAAGTTACAAGTAAAACGAAACTTTTTTCTCGAAAAAGTTATCATATTGAACGAATTGACAAAAATATCATTCCATTATGAGAAAATTCGCGGATCTTCGTGGACCTTCATTAGTCATGAGAGATGCGTCCTCTTGACAACCAGCAGGAGTCACTTGTCACAAAGGAATCTTTTTTCTTCTTTCCAGCAGGTCATCTCCTGGCTCGCAACAGGTTATCTACCGTCTCTTAAAAGATGATCTTTCGGCTTGTGAAAGGTTATCTCCCGCGATTCGACTGAAACGTTCTGATGACAGTTTCAGGAGAATCTCCAAATTTCACTTTTATATTTCGAGGGGTTATCGCAGTGATGCGATGCCCTTTTTTCAATTCTTGCATAGAGGGAGGATCATTCTACGCACGATGCGTGGGAGACTTTTCGCGTTTACTTGAAATGTTAAACCATAGGGATAGTAGTAAAATAGTTACTGATTTATTTGCGTAATCGTAGTAATATTACTACCTTTACAGTGTTGGGATTAAACAAGTGTTCTATGAAAGTAGTAAAAGTAAGCAAGATTATTCATGATCTTGAAAGGCCGGTTGGCGTATAGACCGAATGAGGGGCTCACATCGTGAGTATGTTCATCCCACGAAGAAAGGCACTGTAACGGTCAACGGCAAGAAAAGCGACGATGTTTGCGGATTTCTTCTTAAAAGCATCGAGCAACAATCGGGAATGAAGTTCTGAGGGATGGGGCTATAGCCCCTCTCTTCCCTTCACACTACGGAAAGACACTTGTCAAGTTCAGCAAGGGTGGCGGTGAAGCGCCATCCCTTTTCAAACGAAATATAACTCAGAAATATGGAAAAGGTAATAATGAAAGCAGCTCGCACGGACAACGGCTATTGCTGCTCGTGCGACATCATTCCCGGATGGGTGGTCGCCTACACGGGTGACATCGACGGGTTTAAGGACTACGTGCAAGAGAGTGTGGACTTCTGGCTGGAGGGACGCCGGGAAAAGGGTGAGGATTATCCCAAGGTGTTTGACGGAGATTACGAACTGGTGTACGACTTCGACATTGCCACACTGCTCGACTACTACCGAGGTGTTTTCTCTTTCTCGGCTTTGCAGACCATCACGGGCATCAACCAGAAGCAGTTGGCTCATTACGCCAGTGGGGTGTCTTCGCCTCGCCCTAAACAGGCTGAGAAAATAAAGATGGGACTTCGGAAACTCGCCAAAGACATAGAGATGGTTACGGTTTGAATTCAACAACCGCCGGATTGATGCCGGCCACTACAATATAGAACACTTGGAGCCTCTTGCGCGCGATGCGTGGGAGGCTTTTTCTGTCATCTGTTTTGTAGTCTCGGAAAGAATGATTAACTTTGCCATCGTAATCGGAGATATTTTTTAAACACATACATTTATAACACTTCAAGGGTCAGGGTCTGTGAAGATTTTGACCTATTAAGAACACCATGGACAGTCTGAAGAGAGATACTCCATCGGACTTCAAGAAGGCTATGATAGAGCTCTACCAGACCCAGAATGAGATTCGGGAGAAATATTAATAGGGATAATGGAAGAAAGGAATCAGCGCAACAGAAGCTAAGAGACAAACTATTACCGTTATGTGCTCCTGCATAGCTGTTAAAGTGCTGGCGTTATGCACCCATTTCATAAGGTTCTGAGCTATGATGAGAAACACCATAGCCGCCACAGCGTAAGTGCTGGCAAAAGCAAGGATATTGGCAATGGTCTCCATACGATATAGCGTTTCTTCTCGTGCAAATATAGGCAATTTTCGATATAATTTGAGAGTCACTTCGTGTTATTTTTTACACGCTATGTGAAAATAATTGCAGAAAAGTTTGGAGGATGTTAGGGAAAAAACTATCTATGCAAAAGAATTATCCCCCCCCTTAGATGAAAAAGGCTAAGGCTTGCCACTTCTTTTACGAGGGGTGGCTTATTTTTTATATCATGTCTAAACAAAGGGTAATAGTCTACGTTGATGGTTTTAACTTCTACTACGGTCTTAAGGATGACTCCAAGTGGAAACGTTATTATTGGCTTGATGTCGTTGGTATATTCGAGAAGTTCATGCGACCAGACCAAGAACTCATCGCTGTTAAATATTTCTCCGCATGTCTTGACGACCCTGAGCAGAACTCACGTCAATACGCCTTTTTCCAAGCCAACAAGGAAAATCCCAAATTTCAACAGATTTTAGGGAAATATCTGAAGAAAGAAATTACATTCTTTAATTGTGGCAACATCATCCACACCCACGAGGAGAAAGAGACTGACGTGCGTATTGCTACTCAAATAGTTGCCGATGCATATCAAAAGAACTGTGAAATTTCAATTATTGTCTCGGCAGACAGCGACATGATTCCGGCTATTGAACTTGCCAAACAAGCCGGACAACGTGTATTCATCTATTTCCCACCAAACCATTATTCCAGCAACCTCGCAGCCATGGCCAATGGAAAGCCTGTTCTGCTGTAAAGTACGAAACACGTTTCAAGCAGTGCCTTTTCCCTGAAACTGTACATCTGAAAGCAGCTAACTATGATTTGCAGATTCCTCCCAAGTGGAAGGAACTACAAGCATACCATCCGTAAAATTCTCTCATGAAAAGTTGTGAAATTCAAAGAAGAAAGAGAGGCTTATATGTGCGCTATCCAGAACATCCGAAATATATTGGTACGTGTTGTAAGCGTTTTCCGCTCTGCATCCCGTATAAATTCCTTTGATGGGTGGGTAAACAATCCCCCTGTTCCTTACCTCTTACCGTTTGTCTCATCTCGAACGGTTCTCGAACGGTTCTCGAACGATCATGGCTGTTGAATTCTAAAAATCGAAGATGATATGATTGCATTCATACAAGGCATTTCGCTCATTATTTCGGTTTTCCTGCTGCTTTTCGTAGTAGGCGTAGGTCGTAACTTGGCTAACATAATCCTTTTTCTTTGGTGTTGTACCATGTTCACTCCTATTCTTGGAATCCCCTTATACAAGTTCCTAGTCAAGCGGTAAGGACAAAATACAGTATTGGCTCAGTAGAAAGACCGGCTGAAAGGATTTTGGTAAAATGCATGCGAATTTGTTTGCATGGTACAAATTAATTTCTTAAATTTGCGGTAGATAAATGACAGGCTATGATTATATTCCTGAGCTTGATAATAAGTTTGATCCTGATGCCATTGGTTGTCAAGGACAAGCATTGGCTCGTGAGAGGATTGTATCTTATACTCTGTATTCTCTTGACTCCAATCATAGGCATTCCCTTGTTCGAGATATTCGACAGGATGTAGTCCTGTCCTTTTTCAATCCATTGCGTGTCGTTATATTTGCATCAACAAATATAGCGACACGTTTTTTTATGGCAAACGGCAAACACATATCCCAGGACGAACTCCAGTTTATCGTCGATGTTGAGTCAAGCAAGGCTCAACAGAAAATTCACAAGTTCGAGAAGGAGGGTTCCAAGCTTCGCTCTGAAAACAAACAAAGGCTGAACCAGATGATTCAACTCGAAGCCCAAGGCAAGGAAAACACAAGCGGTTATAAAGCCTTGCAGAAAGAGTACAAGGACACTGGAAATAAAATCCGTGACTTGACGACAAAAATTGGTGAGCAAACCAGCAAGCTGAAGGTAAATTATTTTACAATGAATCAGCTTAAAAAGCAAGCCAAGCAATTGCAAAAGGACCTTGACAACACCGTCAAGTCTTTGCACCCCGAAGAATACGCCAATCTTGAGCAGAGGTTGAAGGCAGTACAGAAGCGGATGACAGAACTTAAAAGCGATGCCAAGTCTTACAAGGTGATGATGTAAGGAACTACATTTTCGGCACTGGCTTTGTGAAGATGGCAGAACTTGCTGGCAGCAAGATGAAGGAATTAAAGGACAGGATGTTCGAGTTCGTCTCTGAGGGCGTAGAGATGACTGAGCAGGTCGACGGCATTTCTCATGCCTTCAACCAACTCGACCAGCATCAAAAAAATCCTTGAAAACCTGCGAAAGTCTACCAAGGTAATCGTCAACGACATGGAACTGATGAAAGCTGCCGTGCAGGTCAAGGACTTTCTATAAAACAGTTGATAGAAATTTGCAATTGTGGAAAACTATATTTAATTTTGCAGAAACAATGAATCGTTATTATGGGACTGATAGAATTGATACAAGGAATTTCGGCAGTAATATCTATAATATTACTAATATTCTTGGATGTAGGAAGAAACCCGGTAAACTGGGTGGTGTTTCTTTTCCTGTGCACATTCTTCACTCCGATTATAGGCTTACCGCTTTATAACCTGATAATGAAGCATTAAAAGGTACATTGGTGTCCTTTTCCATTTAGCTACGTATCGCTATATTTGTATTCGTAATATAGCAACACGCATTTTTTATGTCAAGCAACAAGCATATCTCACAGGACGAAATCCAGTACATCGTCGACGTTGAGTCCAGTAAGGCTCAGCAGTAAATCCACATATTAGCAAAAGCTTCCGCAAGTCTGCGGGCAGAGAACAAGGAACGACCGCACCGCGAAGTTCAAGCGTAGGAACCTCGCCCTTTACAACCGCGTGGTATGGGGCGTACTCTACCATGAGACCTTCCCGGAGCTTCGCTTAGGCTTCACCAACGAAGAGTGCCAAGGCATCAGAAAAATGCTCGAGAATTCATTTAACCCGAAATAATAAGGATATAGATTTAACAAGACAGCAAGACCGCATCAAGTTTCTCTTTCCACAAGTCAGCAAATATAATGACAGTCCCCTCCGGCATTCTAACCATGAGAGCAGAGCGTCAGCCGTTGTTAATGCCTTTTGGGATACTGGGGCGACACGTTCCGCAGTCAGTCCTACCTTGACCGACTACCTTAATTTGGAAAAACGTGGTAATGGCTTTACAACTTGCGTCGGTGGTAAGGTCGGTGTCTGGCTGACCCTCGCCCTTGCCTTCCCAGGAAACGCAGACTGGAATACCGTCGCCTACCCTATAGTTGCACAGCTTCCTGCGAGCATTGATTTCCTCATTGGCCTTGACATAAACACGCTGGGCGATTTCAACCTGAAGCATGGTGGAAACGGCACTCTCTTGGAGTTTGTTTTCGACCAGGAGTATTTTGTGAATGTCAATAGAGACAGCGTAAAAGCGGAATTTGAGAAAATCAGACGGACGAATGACAGACGGAAAGGATTCTAAGAAAATACATGCGAATTTATTTGCAATGTACGAATTAATTGCTTAAATTTGCGGTAAGTGACAAGGTTATGGTTCCTTACCTATTACCGTTTGTATCATCTCGAACGGTTCTCGAACGACAATGGTTATTGATTTCTAATAATGAAAGATGATGGGAATGATTGGATTCATACAAGGTATTTCGCTGATTATTTCGGTTTTCCTGCTGCTTTTCGTAGTAGACGTAGGTCGTAACTTGGCTAACATAATCCTTTTTCTTTGGTGTTGTACCATGTTCACTCCTATTTTGGGAATTCCCTTATACAAGATTCTGATTAAGTTATAAGGCGTTAGGCACTCGTAATGGCAGAAAGAATTGATCCAAGTCGAAGCACAGGGAACGAAAAACACAGGTTCCAATCAAGGCTCTGCGCAACAAGCATGCAAACACAGAGAAGAAAATCCGTGCCATGAACGACAAAGATCAGCCATCAGACCCGTAAGTTTGTCCCTCTACAAAATAAGTAAAGAGAATGGGAGGCACTGAAAGGAAAAAAAAAAGGAGCCGTCATCAAAAGACAGACGGCTCCCTTCTCATCCGTCGGGATTAGCAGACTCGAACTGCCGACCTCGCGCCCCCCAGACGTGTGCGCTACCAACTGCGCCAAATCCCGATCGTTCTAAATTCGAATGCAAAGGTACAAATAATTATTTGTTATGCAAAAGGATTTCAATATTTTTTTCAAAATATAGCGTTTGACCGCTTCAACGCCGAGGAAAGATGCTAAAAAATAGCCATCAAGCCCACATAAGACCAATGTGCCACGATCCCAGCGACCAGTCCGCCTATGGTATGGGCACCAATAGCCTTGGTGGTCAAATAGCGATAGCCCAAAGAGTCGAGCATGGCCGTATGCGTACTCAGGTACCCACTCCAGCACATTCCCATGGCAGTGAACACGGCTATGGCATTGCCATCTATCAATCCTTGATGGACGAAACGGGGTACGATGCCCAAGGCTGCACCTACCGCGCCTAACGAGGTGATAGGAAAGGCGATGAGTTCCGTATGATGGAAGCCCAATAAGGCTGCAAACAGCCAGTCTATCTTGTCAGCCAAGTTGGGTAACAGCTTGATTCCCTCGTAAGCAGCTCCTGTGAACTGCCCATTGGCAGAAGGTCCAAATGTGAGCATCATCACCATCGTAGAGATAATCAGTACCCCAGGAATAATCGCAAGTCCAAGGTCTACTCCCATCTTGCCACCATCCAACAAGGAATTCAGCACCCTAAGGAAGATGCCTCTTTCTTTTTCCTCTTCCTTGGTGACGACCTTTTCCTTCACTTCCACGTCAGAATCCAAGGACGGATGGGCTTTCAGCGTATTATGTTGCATCAGTCGCGTCGACACGACACTGCCCGCAACCGCCCCGATCAAGCCGATGGAAGCTGCCGTTCCGAAGCCTTGACTGGCCATGAAAGCAACGACGACCAATCCCATACCAAATGCCGTTCCGAAGTTGGTAAGGGATACCAACTGGTATTTCTTGAAGTATTTGGCGAAGGAGGCATCCTTTGACAAACTGATAATTGCCGGGTTGTCCGACAAGAACGTCAGTACGGCCCCCAAGGCTGCCACGCCTGGGAGGTTATATAGAGGCTTCATCAGGGGACGCAAGATCGCTTCCAAGATAGATACCACCCCGAACTCTCCCAAGAGACGACCGAGTGCACTGGTCAACACGCATATTGCCATCAAGTAAAAGCAAGTATCGATCAGCAGGCTATAAGCTGTTTTCATCATCGTATTCAGCATATTAGCCAAGCCCATACGGTTTCCAAGAACACCAAAGATAAGGAAGAACACCAATAGGAATACTGTTGGTTCCTTAAAACGTTTACATAGACCACTCTGTTTTTCCATTTTTTCTACTCATTAATGTGTCATTTGATATATTAAGGCTTTAATTCTTGCTTTGCCTCCAATTGAGGACATTCATCTGCCACCTGATCCCGACATTGAAGGTGTTGCAACGAGGCTTTTCGTTAGAGCCACTCCAGAAAGCATGCACGCGAACCTTCTGATGGTCAGAGACCAAGGGGAAATATTCCAGGCCCGCTCCCCAGAAGGCCCGCTCCACGCCAGGCAGCACATAGGTGTCTGTCCGCTCAGCTTCTGGCGTATCCGAACGTTGGGCATGATTGACATCATATCCCCCTTTGACAAAGACGTTCAAGCGGGACGTGGCATGGCAATTGACCTTAGAAGAGAAAGTCAGGTCCTCGAAGAATCCACAATGTTTGCCTCCGTATCGGTTCATGAAATCCAAGTCGATGTCGCCCCAATTCCACTTCAACTTATTTCCCAAAGCGAGGTAATGGATATAATGATCTTTCCTAACTTCTATCATATTGGCAGAGTAGATCGTCGACCAATGCTTGCCGATCGAGCCGTACCAGATCAGGTTATAGGCATAAATGTCCTCCAAGGACTGACGGGAAGTAGGCGAATTGGTTACTTGAAAGCATAACTTCTGACCGCTCGCAGGCATATACGCAGCTGCCACTCCCAACTGGTAGCAATCAATATGGTTCCAGAAATCCGACGACATCGGATCATACACGTCAATGGGAGCATAGTCATACTCCATAGTTCCAATCATCACCACTTGCTTGCCCGCTACGAATGCCCAGTTATCCGTAGGCTGGTAAGTGAGATAAAGCCAGTCGGTAGCATTGAAAAACTTCTTGGACTCGTCATTATTCCGATACAGTCTGTGCCGAAAGGTATACCGGAACTTATCACTGATGGCACCATTCAGCACCAGTTTGATGTAACGGCCTTCAAAACCGCCCTTGGTTTCTGGACGAACGCCAGCCTCATCCTTCCCGTATGTTTGCCTTTGGGCATCAAAACGGGCATCAAAATTCACGGATACGAGTGGATCGCGTGTCTCTTCCTGTGCATCACATCCAAGGCATAGACCCCACATGAGGATCAACAATGTCTGTAGTCTTTTCATTTTAGGTTATAGCAATTACGCTTGATAGAAAGGTATTATTTTGGGCTGCAAATGTAGAAAGAAAACAGGAAAGCTCCAAAGAAAACAGCAATTATTTTACATGAATATGCATTTTTGTGCTTGACAGATGCCTTCTACAGCCCTTTTCCGATTGATCAGGGTCCATACAAGGATAGAATAGGACAATAGTTACGGGTTAAAAAATAGTTATTAATTCCTATAACATACTCCTTTACTTTGCCCAACCATTTTTATTTTGTATTTTTGTAGCCTATTATAAAGAATGTCACGATGAAGAAATACATCTATGCAATGCTGACTTTTGCCTGCCTGGCATTCGCCGGGTGCAAGAGCAATGACGATATGGAACCGGTGGACAATCCAGCAGAGGCGACACAACAGGATGAGGATGACGACAACACCACTTCCACGCTCAATGACAGCTACACCTATCAGTTGCCTGTTATCTTCCACGTCCTCTATTCCGACCCAAACGACTCGAAACAATATGTCTCGGCAACGACTCTGAAAAACATCCTTTCCTATGTCAACGAGATTTACAAGGGCAATGTCTATGGGAAGAGCGAGGACATCAAGCTGTCGTTCAACTTAGCCCAATACGACGAAAACGGGAAAAAACTGGAGACGCCGGGCGTAGAATATATCCAGTACCCGGGCACCTACCCGATTGACTGCCATGCTTTTATGAGCGACAATACAGGTGCTAACGCCAAGTACTTATGGGATCCAAATGAGTATATTAATGTCATGCTCTACAACTTCAAGGCAAGTGACACGAAAGCAGGGGTCACCTTGGGCATCAGCGATATGCCTTATACCCTGAAAGGGGATTCTGCTTTGGCAGGCCTTGACACGGTGCAGGTCAGTTCTATCAAGAAGAGCAACTTAAGCTATGCCTATTGTTCCTCCATCAACAGCCTCTACATCAACGACATGTCCTCACGGTACACGGCTGCAGACAAAGGAGCCAGTGGTTACACTTACTATGCCAGTGACATTGTCGTGACCCTCGCCCACGAGCTCGGGCACTACTTAGGGTTGCACCATATCTTCACTGAAAATAAGAGTGGTTCTTACCAAGAGGTGGACTCTTGTTACGACTCAGACTATTGCAAGGACACTCCCAGCTATCTCAGGGCAGAATACGAGGACTACATGAACGAGTATAGCAAGAAGCACTCCTCCCTGAGCACAGACGACTTTTACGCATTGCTGAGACGCACCAACTGCAGCAACGAGACCTTCCTATCCGCCAATATCATGGACTATTCCATCGGATTGGGATATAAGATCTCAGCAGACCAAAAGAGAAGAATTAGAAGCGTATTATATAACAGTCCCCTGATACCAGGTCCAAAAGTAAGGACCACGGCTACGACTCGTAGCCCCGAGGAGGGATATGAGGGCGTATTAGACTTGCCCATCCATTGGGTAGAATGCAAGTTGGTAGGAGGACAAAGAATTGAAAACATCAAATAGACTTATGCAATATACTCTATCAGCACCAAGCCAGATCCATGCTACGGTCAACCTTCCGGCATCTAAGAGCATCAGCAACCGTGCCTTAACGATCCATGCCCTATCCGGAGGGAATATTGCCCCACAAAACCTCTCCAACTGTGATGACACGGAGGTGATGATACAAGCCTTTCATCAAATGCCTGATGTCATTGACATCAAGGCAGCCGGTACCGCCATGAGGTTCCTGACAGCTTATCTCTCTGTGACAGATGGGGAACATACGATCACAGGAACAGAAAGAATGAAGCACCGACCAATCAAGGTCTTAGTGGATGCACTGCGCTATTTGGGGGCAGAAATACAATATTTGGGGGAAGAGGGATATCCTCCCTTACACATTGTCGGGCATCATTTAGAAGGCGGACATATCGAAGTACCAGGGAATATCAGTTCGCAATTCATCTCTGCACTGCTGATGATCGGACCGGTACTGACGAAAGGACTGGAACTGAAACTAACGGAAGACATCGTCTCCAGGCCCTATATCGACCTCACCCTTTGGACCATGCGCGAATTTGGGGCAGAAGCCGACTGGAGTGACGTGGATACCATCACCGTCCAACCTACTCCCTACCAGCAAAGGGAGTACTTGATCGAGAACGATTGGAGCGCAGCCTCTTATTGGTATGAGATTCTTGCGCTCTGCAACAACCGCGATTCAGAGATCAAGTTGGAAGGACTAATGGACGGCTCAAAGCAAGGCGATTCCGTCGTGAGATATATTTTCAGTTTGCTAGGTGTCAAGACCACTTTCGAGACACGAACAGAAGGAGTGCCGACCACGGTCACCCTGACGAATCACCTGATGAAACTGCCACGGTTGGAATACGACTTCGTCAACTCCCCCGACCTCACACAGACCATTGTTGTCTGTTGCACAGCCTTGGGGATCCCTTTTCATTTCAAGGGGCTCGGCAGCCTAAAGATCAAGGAGACTGACCGCATTGAGGCACTCAAAAAAGAATTGAAGAAATTAGGATATGTCTTGCAAGACAAAGATGATTGTGAACTGATCTGGGATGGAACCCGATGCGAGCCCTCCTATGCGCCCATCGATACCTACGAGGACCATCGCATGGCCATGGCATTTGCCCCCTTGGCGATCCTATATCCAGGACTGGTCAAGATCAACCATCCGGAAGTCGTGACGAAATCATATCCTGCATTCTGGGATGACCTGAAATCGGCAGGATTCCACATCAAAGAATAGGACCATGATATACCTGATACTATTGCTCCTCGGATTCGGAACTCTCGTTGCCATAGGCACTCTCATCGCACGGCATGGAAAAGGCAGTGCTGAAGAAGATGAGATCCAAACGGCACCCGTTTCATGCTCCACCTGCCATGGTGATGATCCCCGATGTGAGCAGTTATGTATGATGGAAGCTGCCACCCAGGAGATCGAATACTACGATGATGAAGAATTGGATAGGTTCAAAGGACGCCCGTCTGACAAGTATACCGATGAAGAAGCGGAGCAATTCAGGGAAGTGCTCTATACCATGCGGCAAGACGAAGTGAAAGGATGGAACAGGAGCTTGGTCTTACGGGGAATCCAATTGCCAAACCAAGTAAAAGACGAAGTCATCATGATGATTGAGAACTGAAAGAAAATTGAGCCTGCGTCCTAAGACATACTTATCCTTCGTTTTGCTGTTGACAATCTTGGTCATAGTAGGATGTTCCACAGCAAAGAACACCTCCCAAACGAGATGGTGGCATGCCTTGAATGCGAACTACAACACATACTACAACGGATCGCTTGCTTACATCGATGGTTCCTTGGAAAAGGAGACAGGCAACAAGGACAACTATACGGAGATCATCCCCTTGTATACGGTCGGCAACAAGAATAGCAAAGAAATAGGAAAAGCCAACTTCGACAGAGCCATCCTGAAATGCGAGAAAGCCATCCACCAACATAGCATTAAGAAGCGCCCGGTATGGGATAAGAAAAGAAGGAAGACTCCAAAAGACATCGAATGGCTGAACCGCAGGGAGTATAATCCCTTCCTGTGGAAAGCATGGCTGCTGATGGGAAGGGCACAATTTCATGAAGGTGCCTTTGAAGATGCAGCTTCCACTTTCTCTTATATGAGTCGGTTGTATGCCACACAGCCTGCAATCTATGGGAAAGCACGTGCCTGGCTGGCAAAAAGCTACATCGAAGGAGGATGGATATACGATGCAGAAGACGTGATCAGGGACATCCAACGAGACTCCTTGGACTGGCGGGCCGTAAAAGAATGGGATTATACCTATGCCGACTATTATATCCATACCCATGAATATGACAAGGCGATCCCTTACCTACGGAAAGTCATCAAGCATGAGATGCGCAGGAAACAAAGAGCCAGGGAATGGTACCTCATGGGACAACTGCAACAGGCGGTCGGCAACCAGGCTGCTGCTTACCAAGCGTTCAAAAAAGTGATCCGACAAGCCCCGCCCCATGAGGTAGAGTTCAATGCACGTATTGCCATGACAGAGGTCATGGCACAGGGTCAAACGAAGAAGATGATTGGCAAATTGAAACGGATGGCAGCATCGGACAACAATAAGGATTATCTCGATCAAGTGTATTATGCCATGGGAAATATCTACCTAAATAAGAAAGACACCCTAAAAGCCATTGCTGCCTACCAGAAAGGGCGGGAAAAGTCGACTCGAAATGGGATCGAGAAAGGCGTACTCCTCCTCAAATTAGGGAACCTCTACTGGGCAAGAGAGCAGTTCGGAGATGCCCAGAAATGCTATGGCGAGGCGATTGGCTTATTAGATAAGGAACGTCCTGACTACCAACAACTCTCCGATCGCTCCAAGATCTTGGATGAACTGGCCCCCTATACTGAATCTATCCATTTGCAAGACAGTTTACAAGCACTTGCCAAAATGAATGAAAAGGACAGGAATGCCGTTATCGACAAGGTGATCGAAGAGCTTAAGAAAAAGGAAAAAGAAGAAAGGAACGCGCAGGAAATGGGCAACGCACAAGGCTCACAAGCACAGAATGGCAATGCTACCGGATTTCCAAACATGAGCTCACAGCATACGGCAACCACACAGCAAGGCAACGCACAATGGTATTTCTATAACCCGATCGCCGTCGGTCAAGGAAAGCAAACTTTCCAAAAGCTATGGGGGAAGAGAGAGAACGCTGACGACTGGCAACGGAAGAATAAGACGGTCGTTGCCGACCTTGGCAGCCAACAGGGACAAAATGCCGAGCAACAAGACTCCTTAAGACAAGAGGAAGCAAGTCAAGACTCCTTGGCGCAAATCACAGATAGTGCCCAGAACGACCCACACAAAAGGGAATACTATCTGGCACAGATTCCTTTCACTGCAGAACAATTGCAGGCAAGCAATGAGAAAATAGAAGACGGACTCTTCCATGCTGGCGTTATCTTCAAGGACAAACTGGACCGACTGGACCTCAGTGAGAGATCTCTCAGAAGACTGACCGATGACTATCCCCAGAACCCGAATCAGGCGGAAGCGTATTATCACCTATTTCTCCTCTACTCCAGAGAAGGGAAAGAGACCATCGCTAACCGCTATATAGAAAAGCTAAGAAAGGAGTTCCCCAACAGTGAGTGGACAGGTATCTTGACCGACCCTTATTTCAAGGAAAACGCAGTCTTGGGAGAACATATAGAAGACTCACTTTACGCAGCCACCTATCAAGCCTTCAAGGCGAACCGACTGCAGGAAGTAAAAGCCAATGCCCAATTATCAGCAAGGAGATTCTCAAAAGGAGAGAACCGGGACAAATTCATTTTCATTGAAGGACTTGCCAAACTGAATGAAGGTGATGCCCAAGGCTGTCTACAAGAAATGGAAACCTTGGTAGAGAAATATCCAGAGAGCAAGATGAGCATGATGGCAGGCATGATCATCAACGGCGTGAAAAAAGGACGGATTTTGCGTGGAGGACGATTCGACATGGAAAATGTGTGGTCCCGCCGCTCCGTCGTGCTCAATGACAGCGATTCCATCCAGACCCGTAAATTCAGTAATGAAAGGGATATTCCCTTCTCGTTTATCATAGCTTATGCCCCGGATTCTGTCCATGAGAACCAACTGCTGTTCGAACTGGCGAAATATAATTTCACCAGTTATCTGGTCCGCAACTTCGATATAGATATCGAAGACCTCGACGGACTTCACAGAATGCAAGTCAAAGGATTCCAGAACTATGATGAAGCCATACAATATGCAAGGCAATTAGTACATCAAAAGCAAATCTCCGAGCTTTTAGGAAAGAGCAGAATGATTGTCATCAGCGAAAAGAACCTTGCTATGATCGGCAATCCCTTTAGCTATGAAGATTACGATCAGTTCTATGCAAAGCATTTCGCGCCTCTCAAGATCAGCACCTTCAAACTGCTTTCCGAGCCAGCAGAAATTGAGTACCAGAAGAGATCGGAAGAAGAAGGGCAGCCTTCTCCTGAGGAAATAGAGAATATTTTGGATCGAGGAACTTACGTACAACCCGCTGAGCAAAAGCAACAGGAAAAGAGTATCACTGATGAAGACTATCACTTCGAGGATGAGCCGCAACGGCAAGCCACCAAGTCTACGACTGTCAAGCAAGATGTACCTACGCAGAAAGGGCAGGTACCCCAGGTAACCAGAAAAGTTCCTGTCCCTCAGGCAAGCAAAAAGGCAGAAGCCAAAAATGTAGAAGATAAAAAGGCAGAAGTCAAGAAGAAGGAAAAGAAAGAGGTGAATCCTATAGAAGACGAATATTACGAATTGGAGGGATTTTAATATGAACAATGGATTATTACTTTGGGTGGATGATGAGGTGGAACTTCTCAAAGCCCACATACTATTCCTTGAGAAGAAAGGATATGAGGTGATCACTGTCACCAATGGTGTGGATGCCATTGAACAATGCAGGCAGCACACCTTCGACCTGATTCTCTTAGACGAGATGATGCCAGGGCTAACTGGACTGGAAACCTTACAAAGGATCAAGGACATCGCACCGGCAACTCCTATCGTCATGGTAACCAAGAGTGAGGAAGAGAATATCATGGACCAGGCCATTGGAGCCAAGATTGCAGATTATCTGATCAAACCGGTCAATCCCAATCAGATCCTCCTGACCTTAAAGAAGAACATCCATCGGAAAGAGATCGTCACGGAAGTAACTCAAAGCGGATACCAACAGAACTTCCAACAAATCGCCATGCAGATTGCCGACTGCAAGACGTTATCTGACTGGATGGAGGTCTACCGACGGTTGGTTCACTGGGAACTGGAACTAAGCAGCACGGACAGCAACATGATGGAAATCCTGAAGATGCAAAAAGAGGATGCCAATAACGGGTTCGCCAAATATATCAAGAAGAACTATCTGGATTGGGTCGCTCCCAATAGAACCGACCGTCCTATGCTGAGTACTGACATCTTCAAGAAAAAGGTATTCCCTCTCCTGAATGAAGGAGAGAAAGTCTTCTTCATCGTCATTGACAATTTCCGTTATGATCAATGGAGGGTCTTGGCACAAGAGATCGGGGATATGTTTGACATCCAGGAAGAAATGTACACCAGTATCCTTCCTACTGCCACGCAATATGCTCGCAATGCAATCTTTAGTGGACTGATGCCTGACAGGATTGCCAAGATGTTCCCGGAGCTTTGGGTAGAAGAAGATGAGGAAGAAGGGAAGAACCGAAATGAAGGACCACTCATCCAGACACAATTTGACCGCTACAGGCGGAATAACACCTTCTCCTATCATAAGATCAACGACTCGACTGGAGGTGAGAAACTCTTAGAGAGACTGGATACACTCAAGAACTATGACCTGAATGCAGTTGTTGTCAACTTCATAGACATGCTCTCTCATGCCAGGACGGAGTCTAAGATGGTTAGGGAACTTGCGCATAATGAGAGTGCCTACCGGTCGATCACACTCAGTTGGTTCAGGCATTCCATGATGTCTGAGTTGTTCAAGCGACTGGCACAGAGCAATTATAAGATCATTCTCACAACCGATCATGGGTCTATTCGCTGTTCAAAGCCCATCAAGATCATCGGCGACAGGAACACGAACACCAACCTTCGGTACAAATTGGGAAAGAACCTGAATTATGAATCCAAGGAAGTATTCACAATCAGAGACCCCCAGAAGGCTCAACTGCCTTCCCCCAACCTGAGCACATCCTATGTGTTCGCCACAGGAGATGCATTCTTTGCCTATCCCAATAACTACAATTACTATGTAAGCTACTATAAGGACACCTTTCAACATGGGGGAATCTCCATGGAAGAAATGTTGATCCCTATCATCACATTATCACAACGGAAAAGATAAAACAGGAAAATATGAAAATTACAATCAGTTCTTTAGAGAAAATCAATGAGGCTGCTCAGCAGTTCATTGAAAACATGGGCGACGGAAAGGTCTTTGCTTTCTACGGGAAGATGGGAGCAGGAAAGACCACATTTATCAAAGCGATCTGCGAGGAGTTAGCAGTAGACGACGTGATTACGTCCCCAACCTTTGCCATCGTGAACGAATACACATCCAACAAATTGGGCGAGCCCGTCTACCATTTTGATTTCTATCGCATCAAGAAAATCGAGGAAGTATATGACATGGGTTATGAAGACTACTTCTATAGCGGTCATCTCTGCTTCCTTGAATGGCCGGAGCTCATCGAAGATCTCCTGCCAGAAGATGCGACAAAGGTAACCATTACCGAACAAGAAGATGGAAGCAGGACCATAGAATTCCCATGCTAACAAAATCGGGGATGATGGATTACACCGTCATCCCCGATTCATCATGTCCTTTGTCTGTTTATGAAAGGAGACTGTCTAACTTCTCCTTGATCTTACCTTCACTGACAGCGCCAACCAGTTTGTCAACTGGCTGTCCATTCTTGAAGAATAACAATGTAGGAATATTGCGAATGCCGAATTGCATAGCGATGTCATCAGCCTCTTCCACATCACATTTTCCTACTACAACCTTGCCCTCATATTCATCAGCCAATTTGCTGACGGTAGGGGCAATCATGCGGCAGGGACCACACCATGTAGCCCAGAAATCAACCATCAATGGCAATGAGCCATTCTTATAACTCTCGAAATTGTCGTTTGTGATTTTAACTTCCATTTTATGAATCCTTTATAAATTATTCGTGTTACTATATCTGGATAAACTCATATATACAAAAGGTATGCCAAAAATTCTAATTAATATGGTATGACATTTTCTCATTGTTCTCTATATAATCGATGAGATCCTTCTGCAAGTCAATTTCCTTGGTCCGCGCACGAAGTAAGAGCGAATGTTTGGTCTCTACATCCCGAATCTGGAAATATAATTGTGTCTTGCCAGGATGTTCATCAACAATGGTCGACAAGTCGTTGACGACAGTGTCATCAAGGGCATCACTGTCAACCGTGATGGTGATCTTCTCGATACGCTGTTCCTTGACAGTCTGCATATACTGGATATCAGAGATCCGAAAGTCATAATAGTCACTGTCCCGATATTTCTGCACACACTTGGCTGTAATGAAAACCGCGCATCCTTTCGTGAGCATTCCTCTCCATTTGCCCCATTCTTCACCAAACAAGGCAATCTCACCCGAGGAGTCGAAGTCCTCGATTGTCACATTCCCCCAAGGAGTTCCCTTCCGCGTGAACTTCTCTTTTTCTGGAGCTTCTGTGACGATACCTCCCACGTAGATCTCTTCTTTCTTTGCCAACTCTTTCTTATCATTGAGTTCCGAACACTTGGTATTGCACATAGAATTCAGGATCAAGCGGTAGTCGTCCAGAGGATGCGCAGAAAGATAGATACCCACTAAGTCTTTTTCCTTATTCAACCTGTCAATCGTACTCCACTCATCACATTTAGGGATAGGAGGCGTAGCGATTTCAATAGCCTCCGATGCCCCAAACAAGGAGTTTTGTGCCTCATTCTGTTCCTGCTGGTACAACTGTCCATAACGCACCAACGTATCCAAGAACACTTCACCCTTTCCATTCACGCCAAAGAATTCCTCGCGACGGATACCCAGGCCATCGAAGCCACCGCTCAACGCTAAGCTCTCAAAAGCCTTCCTATTAACATTACGGTAGTCAACTCGCTGGGCAAAATCAAAGATATTTTTGAACGGTCCATTCTTCTTCCTTTCATTGATGATTGCCAATGCCACCGGTTCTCCCATGCCTTTGATCGCTGACAAGCCAAATCGGATCTCTCCTTTTTCGTTGACACCAAAATGAGAAAAGCTCTCGTTGACATCTGGTCCTAAGGTAGAGATATTCATCGACTTACATTCTTCCATCAGCTTGGTAATCTCCTTGATATCACTCGACCGACGTGTCATTAGCGCAGCCATGAACTCTGCAGGATAATGAGCCTTTAAATAAGCCGTCTGGTATGCCACCCAAGAATAGCAAGTAGCATGGGACTTATTGAAAGCATAGGATGCGAACTTCTCCCAGTCTCCCCAGATTTTCTCCAAGACTTTGGGATCATGGCCATTCTCAGCCCCTTGCTTCAGGAACTTGGGTTTCATGGCATCTACGATCGCCTTTTTCTTTTTACCCATGGCCTTACGCAAGGCATCACTCTCACCCCTGGTGAAGTTCGCCAACTGCCTGCTCAACAACATCACTTGCTCCTGATAGACCGTAATCCCATAGGTATCCTTCAAATATTTCTCCATGCACGGGATATCATACTTAATCTCCTCCTTACCATTCTTACGGGCAATAAAGGACGGTATATAATCCATCGGTCCTGGACGATAAAGGGCATTCATGGCGATCAAGTCCTCGAAGACCGTCGGCTTCAGCTCCCTCAGGTACTTCTGCATTCCCGCAGATTCAAACTGGAACGTGCCGATGGTCCTCCCTTCTTGATAGAGCTTATAAGTGACCGGATCGTCAATGGGGATATGGTCCAAGTCAATCTCCTTTCCTGTCGTCTGCTTGATCACCTTACATGCTTCTTTGAGCTCCGACAAGGTTTTTAACCCCAAGAAGTCCATTTTGATGAGCCCAGTAGACTCAATCACATGCCCGTCATATTGGGTAACCGCTGTCTTGACATCGGGAAAATCCGGATCATCAGCCGTTGAAACCGGGACCCAGTCATCGATAGGGTCACGGCAGATAATGAATCCACACGCATGGATACCCGTTCCTCGGATTGTACCCTCCAACATTTTCGCATACTCAATGGTATTCCGCTCATGGATATCATTCGACGACTCAGCACTCCGAAGTTCTGGGGTGCATTTGATAGCATTCCCCAAGTTCATTTTCATACCATCTGGCAAACGGTCAGGAATAGCCTTACACCACGCATTGGAAACAGACAAGGGGACTTTCTCAACCCTGGCGACATCTTTCACTGCATTCTTGGTAGCCATCGTACCATAAGTGATGATATGGGCACAGTTGTCATGGCCATACTTATCCATGACCCACTGCAGGACTTTCCCACGACCGTCATCATCAAAGTCGGTATCAATATCTGGAAGGTTCACACGGTCCGGGTTCAAGAAACGTTCAAACAGCAAGTCATATTTCAAAGGGTCAATCTTCGTAATCCCTAAGCAATAGGCCACGACAGATCCTGCAGCAGATCCTCGACCCGGTCCGACCATCACCCCTAACTCGTTCCGTGCTGCATTGATAAAGTCCTGCACGATCAGGAAGTAGCCCGGGAAGCCCATAGTCTTCATGACATGCAACTCAAACTTGACATGTTCTGCCACCTCTTCAGGAATAGGATCACCATACTTTGCCTTGGCACCATCATACGCCAATTTAGCCAAATATTCCGCTTCGAACTTGATACGGTATATCTTATCGTATCCGCCCAGGCGGTCTATCACCTTCTGACCCTCCTCTGGAGATTTCTGATTTTCACCGTTCTCATCCGATGTGAACTCTTTATAAAGATCTTCTTTCGAATATTTCTTTCGTATGTCCTCCTCTGTGCCAAAGCTTTTCGGAATGGGGAAGAACGGCATGATCGGACCACTTTCGATGCTATAGGTCTCTACCTTGTCCAAGATCTCAAGCGTATTGGAAAGAGCTTCCGGAACATCCGAGAAGATCTCGTTCATCTCTTCCCGTGTTTTAAACCACTCTTGCTTTGAATACACCATACGAGTAGGGTCATCCAGGTCTTTTCCTGTAGACAAGCAGAGCAAGTGATCATGAGCTTCAGCATTCTCCTGGTTGACAAAGTGAACGTCATTTGTACAAACCACCTTGATCCCATATTCCTTGGCAAATTGCATAATGACCTTGTTGGCCTTTTGCTGCAAGGGGTAAGCTTCACGATTGGCACGCACCGTCGGGTCTTTCACCTCATGGCGCTGGATCTCCAAATAATAATCATCCCCGAACACCCGGTGATACCATTCAACAGCTTCACGGGCTCCTTCGATATCATCCTTTATGATTTTGGAAGGTACTTCCCCTGCAATACAGGCAGAACAGACGATCAGGTCTTCTTGATATTTCTCTAACTCTTCACGGTCGGTTCGAGGACGCATGTAATAACCTTTTACCCAAGAATGCGACACCAACTTGATCAAGTTCTTATAGCCATGGTAATTCTTTGCCAAAACGATCAGGTGATAGCCGCTCATGTCTCCATGTTCCTTGACCTTATCCTCCAAACGATGTCGAGCCACATACATTTCACATCCAAAAATGGGCTTGAAAGGTTCTTTCCCTTCCTTCTTCAGCTTCTTATTAACGCCGTTGGCATAATCAAAAAACTCTTTCACCCCAAACATGTTCCCATGGTCAGTCAACGCCATGCCTCGCATGCCATTACCTACGGCTTTGTCTACGAGTTCTGGGATCTTGGACATTCCATCCAAAATAGAATAATGTGTATGAACATGTAAATGTATGAAATCTTCCATCAAATATCTTTCTTATCATTTCGTTTGTGCGGTAAAGTTACTGCTAAAACTTGATAATGCCAAAAGAATGGGATAAAAAATTTGCTGAATAAAATAAAAAGAATTACCTTTGTAGCCGATAAACAATTATTAATCCAGGATGGGCAAAAGAATCAGAAAGTTGAAAAAGCAGAGACTGCACAGTGAGGGCAATGACACGTTGACCTTAGGTCTCATCTTCATTGTCGCTATGGCAGCCCTTCTTTGGCATTGTTTCTCTTCCCCTATACCTTTTTGGATTTTTATTGTCATCTTCGGAAGCGTTTACGGAATCGTCTTAAACTTCTACCGTTGCCCGATTCGTTATTTGGACGTAGACGACACCAGCAAAATTGTGGTAGCTCCTGCAGATGGTAAAGTCGTGGTCATCGAAGAAGTAGAGGAAAATGAATATTTCCATGACAAGAGACTGATGATTTCTATCTTCATGAGTCTCTTCAATGTCCATGCCAATTGGTTCCCTGTTGACGGGAAGGTAAAGTCTGTCTGCCATCATGATGGAAACTATCACAAAGCGTGGCTCCCTAAGGCCAGCGAGGAAAACGAACGTGCTGATGTGATGATTACCACGCCTGATGGTGTGGATATTCTCTGCCGGCAGATTGCCGGAGCTGTTGCCCGTCGTATCGTTACCTATGCCAAGGAAGGGGAAGAATGCTATATTGATGAGCATTTAGGATTCATCAAGCTCGGTTCCCGAGTGGATGTATTCCTTCCTTTAGGCTCAGAAGTTTGCGTAAAGATGGGACAGAGCACAACAGGTGACCAGACTATAATCGCTAAATTGAAATGATCAAGAAACATATCCCCAACACCATTACAAGTTGCAATCTCATTTCGGGTTGCATAGCTACGACCTATGCCCTTAGCGGCAATCTTGAATGGGCCTTTGCATGGATTATCATTGGCAATGTTTTCGATTTCTTCGATGGCATGAGTGCCCGTCTCTTAAAAGTATCGTCGCCAATAGGCAAGGAATTGGACTCTTTAGCAGACGTGGTGACATCTGGGGTTGCCCCCGCAGCCATGATTTTCTATGAATTAGGAGTCATCGACTATCCGTCTTCAATAGAGTTCTTGCGCCCGGTCCTACCCTTCTTTGCTTTTGTAATGGCTGCTTTTGCCGGCTTGCGACTGGCTAAGTTCAATTTGGATGAGCGGCAACATACTTCTTTCATCGGGCTTCCAACCCCGGCGAATGCCTTATTCTGGGGCTCGCTCATCGTGGGTGCCAGCTCTCTCATCGAGCGTACGCCTTGGTCATTGTCAATCATTCTCTTAGGTATCTGCATTAGCAGTTGGCTGATGGTCTGTGAAATTCCCATGTTCGCCCTCAAATTCAAGCAATGGGGCTGGAAAGGCAATGAGTTGAAGTATTGCTTTGCAGGACTATCCATCTTACTATTGGTTCTTTTCGGCATAACTTCCTTTGCCTTGATCATTATCATGTATGTCATTCTCTCAATCTTTCGTGACCTAAAGAAATAATGGCTGCATTCTTTCAAATATTGTTTTTTATCTTTCTCTTAGGCATCATTGTCGTTGGTCTTTTCTTGTATCATACATACAAGAGGATTCATGATAGCGTGAACCGCTTTCGGAACCAAATGGAAGGAAATTACCAAAGCCAAGGAAGCCATGAGCGAAGAACAGCTCATGGACAACGGTACGATGGCGATAAGACCATCATTGACATGCGTGATCCCCAAAAAGCCCATCGAAAGATATTCCCTCAAGGAGAAGGGGAATATACGGATTTCAAGGAAATTAAAGATTAAGAGCTGATACGGCTTCCTATCCCGGTATAGAGAACGAGAAGGGAAGCCGCTATTTTTTCAATGATAGAAGCGCCTTTGAGGCTATGAAATATTAATTATGCACAAGTGTTCCTATGTCTTCTCCATCCATCACTTTCTTCAGATTGCCAACAACATCCATATTAAAGACATAAATGGGTAGATTATTCTCCTTGCACATACAGATCGCTGTCAGATCCATTACTTTCAATCCTCGTTCCAACACCTCCTCGTAGGTAATCTGAGAGAACTTCTGTACCGTAGGATCCTTTTCCGGATCAGCAGTATAAATACCATCCACCCGTGTTCCTTTCAGCATGACATCTGCTTCTATCTCAATCCCTCGTAAAGAGCTGCCCGTATCCGTCGTGAAATAAGGAGAACCCGTTCCCGCAGAGAAGATACAGATGTAGCCGGCTTCCATCGCCTCAATTGCTTTCCACTTACTATAGAATTCCCCGATTGGCTCCATCCGAATCGCCGTCAGCACTTTCGACTTGACACCTAAAGCACCCAGTGCACTGCTCAATGCCAAAGAATTGATAACGGTTGCGCACATGCCCATCTGGTCACCCTTAACACGGTCGAAGCCTTTCTGCGCACCGCTCAGACCTCGGAAGATGTTCCCGCCACCAATGACAATGCCGATTTGGATACCCATCTCATGGACTTCCTTGATCTGCCTTGCATAATCTTGTAAGCGATCAGGATCAATGCCATAGCTTTGCTTCCCCATCAAGCTCTCCCCACTGAGCTTAAGAAGTATTCTTTTAAATTTAGTCATAATAATATTGTTAAATTGATGAATTCATGAATGAAGGAAGAACGAATTCCACCTCTTTGAAAGCATAACTACGCATGACGCCTGCGCGGTCTCTTAAAATCAGATGGCCATCATCTTCTACTTCTACGATTGCGCCTTCAAATAGACCTTCTGCATCACGGTAGAGATAGAAGCCATGTTTCCGATAAAGGGAATCATGATACATACCGGCAATGTCTATGTAATCGCCGTTCTCCAATAAGTGCATGTACCGGTCCATATTGCCAAGAATCTTTTCTAAAAGTTCCTGCCTGTCTACCTCATGCCCTACGATCTGACATAAAGAAACGGGATTGGGAGCACCACTGAGAAACACCTGTTGGTTGACATCCACACCTGTACCAAAAATGCAGTCTTTGATATGCCCCTGACCTAATGTTGTCTCTATCAGGGTACCTGATATTTTCTGATCTTCCCAATAGATATCATTCGGCCACTTGACCGCAAATCCATCCGAATAGTCATTAAGTGCATCCTTCAGAGAAAGGGCATGTGACATGGAAAGAAGAAACTGACGGGCGACAGGCACTCGAACAGGATGCACTAAGATGCTGAATAGGAGATTCTTTCCTGCCTCACTTTCCCAAGTGTTGGTTCCCTGTCCTTTTCCCGCAGACTGATAATTTGCCACGACGACCGTCATATCCTCAGAGAAGCCTGATAGACAAGATTTCAAATACCGATTCGTAGAATCGATCTCATCGATGTATATGATTTTCTTTTTCATGCTATTATAAGAGTAAAGGATTAAAAGCATCTTCAATATGCTCGATTTGAGGCGTAGAGGCAGGATCGCCCACGACTGTCACGATATCGAAGCGCACCTCTTCAACGATATCATTCTTTTTAATATAGGAGTTCGCCGCGATCCCAAGGTTAGTGACTTTCATTGCATCTACTGCCTCTTCAGGAAGCTCCAGCTCTTCTGTCGACCTGGTCTTGACCTCAACAAAGACGACAGTGGACAGATCCTCCGTCAGGGCAACGATGTCCAAGTCGCGCTTGCCAAAACGCCAATCACGGTCTTTGATCACATATCCACGTTCCTGAAGGTAGCGTGCTGCGACCTCCTCACCCCATTTTCCCAAATCGTTGTGCTCAGCCATTCCCTTTCTTTTGATGCAAAAGTAATGATTTAATTTCACAACTCAAAATAATATTGTACTTTTGCAGATATGGAAGAGAATAAAGATGAGCAGTTTATGCGGAAAGCCCTCCAAGAAGCAGAAGCCGGGAGAGCCGCAGGAGAGATTCCTATTGGGGCTGTTATTGTGGCAAACGACCGCATCATAGCCAGGGCACACAACATGACAGAGACCTTATGTGACGTTACCGCCCATGCAGAAATGCAAGTCATTACCATGGCGGCGAATGCCTTAGGGGGCAAATACTTACAAGATTGTACGCTGTATGTCACGGTTGAGCCCTGCATCATGTGCGCAGGGGCGATCGGGTGGGCACAAATCAAGCGTGTTGTTTATGGGGCATCCGACGAGAAAAGGGGATACAGAAGATATGCGCCCAATGCACTGCATCCGAAGGCAACAGTCACATCAGGCGTATTGGAAGAAGAGTGCAGGGCACTCATGCAAGATTTCTTCAGAGAGAAAAGATAATCACTTGACCAAGACCACGAGATACTTGCTGGTACTCCAGAAGATCTGTGGGTTCGTAATCCTCAGGACATACTGTTTGTTATTATCCTGAGTGAGCGTATAACTACTTCCCGGATGCATGGTCAGGATCTTCGCTGACTTCGAATAGAGTTTGATCTCCTTGTCCACGCGGATATCGATCTTGGTAAAATAGCTCTTGTTGAAGTTGGATTGCAGTACCTTCCCCCCTACAAGGATATGCTGGTCCTTCAACTCTTTCTTCGTCCCGAACACGAACCATGCCGTATTCAATTGCCTATCCTGGTTGTTGATCGTCTCCGTTTTCTGTGCGCTTTCAGTCTTCAAATCAGAAACATTCGTATTCAGGTTATTTATGGTCTCATCCAATTCCGAGATATGGATATCCTTCGCATCCAATTCGGCACGCAACTGCTGGAGCTGCTGGTCCTTCTCATCCAACTGCTTGAGCATGTTGTCAATCGTCTTCTTGAGTTCTCCGCCCTTATACGAGCTCTCTCGCAACTGCCGTTGGAGCTTTTTGATCAGTTCTCGGTTTTTCTTCATTGTGTTGGAGATAAACTGGATATTCTCCCTGATCTGCTGTTTTTGGTCAGAGCCTTCACCATCTTTCACCAAGCTAACACGGTTTTCCGCCTCATTGATCTCGCGGAAGCCTTCCTGGATCTCATTTAAGGTCCCAACCATGTCATTGATTTCTGTATCTTTTTGAGCGATGATTCTCTTCAACGAATCCGTGGACTCTATGTTTGCAAGGTTCGGAGCCGGTTTCTCATTCTTGCATCCAACTAAGAAGAAGGCTCCCATGCACGCTAAAATTAGTAGTTTTTTCATAATGATTCCTATTTTAGTTTATTATCTTTGTTGCTGTTCCCACCGACGACGATGACGATCTCTCCTCGCGGTTCTGTCTCTGTAAAATGGGCGACGATCTCAGCTAAGGTCCCTCTCACTGATTCCTCATGCACCTTGGAGATCTCCCGACAAACACAAGCCTGCCTGTCTTCCCCGAAGGTATCGACAAACTGCTTGAGGGTTTTTAAGAGCCGATAAGGGGACTCGTAAAAGACCATTGTTCGTGTCTCTCCTTTTAAAGACTCCAAATGCGTCTGCCGCCCCTTCTTTTGAGGAAGGAATCCCTCGAAACAGAAGCGGTCGCAAGGCAATCCGGAGGATACAATTGCAGGTATGCATGCCGTCGCACCCGGAAGGCATTGTACCGTGATTCCCGCCTTAGCCGCCTCGCGAGCCAGAAAAAAACCGGGATCACTAATGCCCGGGGTTCCCGCATCGCTGATCAAAGCTATTGTCTGTCCTGCCTTCAAACGCTCCACGATCCCTGTGGTTGTACCATGCTCATTAAACTTATGGTGCGACATCAGATGATTGTGAATATCGAAATGCTTGAGGAGTATACCCGAAGTACGAGTATCCTCCGCTAAGACCAGATCCGCCTCTTTCAGAATACGAATGGCTCGAAGCGTCATATCCTCCATATTTCCCACTGGAGTGGGTACAATATATAGTATGCCCATATACATTCACTATTAAGGGACAAATATAGTTAAATAATCTTCACTAACAAAAAATACAGCTAATTCTTTGCAATTTTTAAAACGTCTTTGTAATTTTGCGGCGAAATGACTGATAATATAATCGGGGAAACGCACCGTCCCGGAAGAATTGAAGTGGTGTGCGGGTCCATGTTCTCGGGTAAAACAGAAGAGCTGATTCGCAGGATGAAACGGGCAAAGTTCGCTCGGCAAAGGGTGGAGATCTTCAAGCCATCCATTGATGTCAGGTATTCAGAAATGAATGTGGTCAGTCATGACCAGAACTCCATTCCCAGCACACCTGTCGACTCATCAGCATCCATCCTACTTTTATCATCAGAAATCGACGTCGTGGGGATTGATGAGGCGCAATTCCTTGACGCTCAGCTACCAGATGTCTGCAATGAACTGGCCAACCGAGGGGTACGCGTGATCATCGCCGGACTGGACATGGACTATCGGGGGGTACCCTTTGGTCCCATGCCTGCTTTATGCGCCATTGCCGATGAAGTGACAAAAGTACATGCCATCTGCGTCAAATGTGGGGCACTCGCTTATGTCAGCCACCGACTGGTGAAGAATAACAAACGGGTTCTTCTGGGAGAACAGTCTGAATATGAACCTCTCTGCAGGGAATGCTACCAAAAAGCACTCAGGGAAGAGGCAAAAGAAGAAAAGCCATAACCTAAGGGCTTCTTTATTTTAACAAGAATCAATATGGCAGAAAAAATCACATTCGACAAATTGATACGATGGATAGGGATTGCCCTGATCATCGCCGCAGTATTCTTTATCGTGAATTACCTGAGCAGTGTCCTGCTTCCATTTTTTATTGCATGGCTATTCGCCTACCTGCTTTATCCTATTGTCAAATTCGTGCAATACAAATTGCACGTCAGGATACGCGCCATTGCCATCATCATCACCATGATTTTCTGCATCGCGATCCTTGGAGGAATCATCTATTGTATCATCCCACCTATGATTGACCAATTCCAAAAGCTCGGCGATGTAGCCATGAAATTCATCAATCAGACGACTCACACCAATAATATCATAGCTGTCATCCAAGACTGGCTACGGGACAACCAAAAGCAAATAGAGCATTTCTTCCGAAGCAAGGATTTTACAGATACCCTGAAGGCGACCATGCCGAAGGTTTTCTCAGTTGTAGGACAAACGGCGAATGTATTGATCAGCATCGTGGCATCATGCATCACCTTGCTTTACATGTTCTTCATCTTGCTCGACTATGAGTATCTCACAGACAACTGGATCCGTATCTTCCCCCAAAAAGTACGCCCATTCTGGCATGAGCTTTCTTTAGATGTCTCACGTGAATTGAATAATTATATCAGAGGTCAGGGAATTGTAGCCCTGATCATGGGTATCATGTTCTGCATCGGGTTCACCATCATCGGGTTCCCCATGGCCATTGGCCTTGGCATTCTGATCGGGATCCTCGACCTGGTTCCTTATCTCCATACGTTTGCCTTGATACCAACAGCCTTCCTGGCCATGCTGAAAGCGGCTGATACGGGAGAGAACTTCTGGATTGTCTTTGGCTCTGCCGTCCTGGTATTCATCATCGTACAGATCATCTCTGATATGATCGTTACGCCGAAGGTCATGGGAAAAGCAATGGGACTCAACCCTGCCATTCTTCTGCTTTCCCTTTCTGTATGGGGCGCGTTATTGGGATTCATCGGATTGATCATTGCCCTTCCGCTGACCACCCTCATCATTGCTTATTGGCAGAAATATGTCACCAAGGAGCAAAGCCCTATCATGAGCGACGATCTCACTCGGGGAGAAGAAGAATTACCCATCATGGGGGAAAAGGAGAAAAATCAGCAAAAAACCTCAGAATAATTTGTTTATTCCAAAAAAAGGCAGTACCTTTGCACTCGCTTTTATAAAGATCGGATGACTGATCCGTTAGCTCAGCTGGTAGAGCACAACACTTTTAATGTTGGGGTCTTGGGTTCGAGCCCCAAACGGATCACCAAGAACAATCCGCAAGAAACTGATTATCAGTCGCTTGCGGATTTTTGCATCCATAAAGTGCACCACATTTGCACCACTCAGCCACTATAACAAGGTTTTACAAACTGCCTCAAATACCATGAAACGGCAAATTAACACTTATTAGAGTTGTTTCAATAACTCTCTGCCTTTCTTAGTCAGATAGTATGATTGCATTGGATGATTTGGAGCCTCAGGATAAAGCATAGCAATATAACCGGCTTCAATGTTTGGCACAATATATGTGCTCACAAATCCTTTTCTATCCTTTCTCTGCATCGATTCCATCAAGGCTCTCAGATTTGAGCCATTTGCTCCAATAGCGGATAATAAAGATTTTAAACGCTTAGTTTTTGCTATCTCGCGTTTTGAGGTTGAGGGGGTTGAGGGGGTTGAGGGGGTTGAGGGGGTACTAACTTGTGGGGTTGTGGGGGTGTGGGGGTGTATGGTTGCGCGTTTGAATGTAACCCATACAAATGCACTATTTTGATTGAACTCTGGTTCCGGAAGATTAGCTTGCTTACAAGCATCTACCATACGACCGACACCACTGCCCCAGTTCTCCAGGAATGTTGTTTTGAATAACACGTCGGCAATAGTCGGGTTCTGAGGAAATGAATGATGGGATTGCTTAATGGTCTCAACAGTCAATTCATCTGGCAAATGGCCAGTATTCTCTATCTCTACACGATCATCATAGATAGCGATGCCGACAGAACTACTTGTATTATGGAACATCCTATGACAAAGGGCATTCGTCAAGGCTTCACGCAACGCTTCGGCAGGAATCTCCAGTTTCTCTTCTCTCGTAAAGCCCACTATCTTGCCACTAAGGGAAAGATGTTTGAAAAAGAACGCCATACCAGCATCAAGCAAAGTAAAGAAGTTGCCGTACGCTCTTTGATTGTCGATGAACTCTATTTTGTCATTGCCACGAAAGCGAGCCATACGAAGCAGAAACTGAGGGAACTGACTTGTATCTCGGAGGAACAATACAGCAGCTGCATTTTTAAGTTTCCCATTCGTGGTTAGTTTCAGTTTCTCAACAAGGCTTTCCGTAGTTTCCATGAGCGATGACTCAGGCATCCTACCCCGTTCTACGCCAAGACGAACACCACCACGAATACGCTGTTCCTCCAAATCAGCAATGGTTATGCCTTCACAAATCTGGTCT
>ONBG01000021.1 GCA_900316015.1 uncultured Prevotella sp.
TTTAATAACAGAAGTTTTTCTTCTTCAGTGTACTGATTCATTACTTTTTTTCCTTTTACTTCTTTTTAATGAAGTGTCAACTTATTCAGTACAATACACAGTGTAGTTGTTAAGGGACTTGGAAACAAAAATAAACAGATTTGTTTTGTATTTCGTAAGATTTGCATTACCTTTGCCTACATATTTATAAAATGATTGAAGATGACACCTTCCGAGTTCTTCAACAAGTTCAAGAGCAAGTACCTCTGGGGAAATCTGGCGGCGATGGTACTCGTGGTGATGTTCCTATGCTTAGGCGTTAAGTATGGGTTGGACATCTATACCCATCATGGCGAGTCGATTGCCATCCCCAATGTGAGGCATCGCTCTTATGCCGATGCAGAGCGGATCTTGGATGATGCCAACCTGAAGATGGTGGTCAGTGATACGGGCTATGTCAAGACCTTGCCTCCAGGCTGTATCTTGGAACAGTCGCCGGCACCGGGCGAGAGGGTGAAGTCGGGACATACGATCTATGTGACGATCAATTCTCCCCATACTCCTACCATTACGCTTCCCGATCTGATTGACAACAGTTCCCTGCGTGAGGCCATGGCGAAGTTGACAGCCATGGGATTCAAGTTGGGCACGCCACAATATATATCGGGTGAGAAGGACTGGGTTTATGGCATTGTCGTGAATGGGCATCATGTGGCGGCAGGAGACAAGATCCCCGTGGATGCCAAGCTGATCATCCAAGTGGGCAATGGAATGCGCGATGCTTCAGATTCCGTCGACTATGTTGATCCTGTCTATCAGGAGGATCCAGAAGGAGAGGAGGATGAATTTGAGGAGGTAACGGCACCGCCGACCGAACCGGAGACGCCGGCAGGGACCTCACAGTCGTCCACGACTGCGGAGAAGAAGTCGGACCCTAAGGTGCAGGAGAAGAAAACGGACCCTAAGACCCCATGACCTATGGTTGATGAGATAGAAGAAATAGAAGCGTTCGAGGACGAGGCGCAACCGCTTTATGAGCATTGGCGAGTTGTGGTTGACCAGGGACAGTCGCCCTTGCGTATCGACAAGTATCTTGCCGAACGGATGCAGCATTCCAGTCGCAACCGAATCCAGGTGGCTGCAGACGCTGGCTTCATCCATGTCAATGGGAAGCCTGTCAAGAGCAACTATAAGGTTCGCCCCTTGGATGAGATCACGTTGATGTTGGACAGACCGAAGCATGACTCGACGATTGAGGCAGAGGATATCCCTTTGGACGTGGTCTATGAGGATGATGATCTCATGGTGGTGAACAAACCGGCTGGCCTAGTGGTGCATCCCGGGGCGGGGAATTTCCATGGGACCCTGATCAATGCTGTGGCATGGCACCTGAGGAACCTGCCTTCGTTTGACCCTAATGACCCAGAGGTGGGGCTTGTCCATCGTATTGACAAGGATACCAGTGGCTTGTTGGTCATCGCCAAGACGCCGGATGCCAAGACTAGCCTGGGGCTTCAGTTCTTCAACAAGACCACCCACCGGAGCTACCATGCGTTGGTGTGGGGTAACTTCACGGAGGAAGAGGGGCGGATTGAGGGCAATATCGCCCGTGACCCAAAGGATCGGCTCAGGATGGCGGTCTTTCCTCCGGATTCGGATGTGGGCAAGTCGGCCGTCACCCATTATCGGGTATTGGAGCGGTTTGGCTTCGTGACGCTGGTAGAGTGTATCCTGGAAACTGGGCGCACGCACCAGATCAGGGTGCACATGAAGCACATCGGTCATCCTCTGTTTGGTGACGAGCGTTATGGCGGGACGGAGATCCTACGGGGCAACCGTAGCTCCTCTTATAAGGCATTTATCCAAAACTGCCTGAAGCTATGTCCCCGGCAGGCACTGCACGCCAAGACCTTGGGCTTTATTCATCCCCGCACGGGCGAGCAAATGGACTTCACGTCGGAGCTCCCGGAGGATATGGGGCAACTGATCGATAAGTGGAGAAATTATATGAAGAATAATCAATGGGAGTGATAATACTCTGTAAACAACAATAACAATGGAAAATTTAAAGAGAAATATTGCCATCGTTTGTGGTGGTGATTCTTCTGAGCATGATGTATCCATGCATTCTGCACAAGGATTGTATTCTTTTTTTGATAAAGAACGCTACAATGTGTATATCGTGGACGTGAAGGGTCAGGATTGGCATGTAGACTTTGATAACGGGGAAATTGCCAAGATTGACAAGAATGATTTCTCTTTCGTGAAAGATGGGAAAGCGATCGTCTTCGATTATGCTTATATCACGATACATGGTACGCCTGGCGAGAATGGCGTGATGCAGGGTTATTTCGACCTCTTGCATATTCCTTATAGCACGAGTGGCGTCCTGGTGGAGGCCATGACCTTTGACAAGTATGTCCTGAACAATTATCTTCGGGGCTTTGGGGTCAGAGTCGCTAAGAGCATCTTGCTTCGTCGTGGAGAGGAAAACAAGTACTCCGAGAAGGAGATCGAGGACGAAATTGGCATGCCTTGCTTTGTCAAGCCTGCGGCGGATGGCTCGAGCTTCGGGGTCTCTAAGGTGAAAAACGCCGACCAGTTGGCACCAGCCTTGCGCGTGGCTTTCATGGAAAGTGATGAGGTGATGATAGAGAGCTATATGAAAGGGACGGAGATCTCGATCGGATGCTATAAGACCAAGGATAAGTCGGTCGTCTTCCCGGCAACGGAAGTCGTGACCAAGAATGAGTTCTTCGATTACAATGCGAAGTACAAAGGCGAAGTGCAGGAGATTACACCTGCTCGCCTGGCTCCGGAGACTGCCCGAAGAGTGGCCGACGAGACCAGCAAGATCTATGATATCCTCCATTGCAATGGCATCATCCGTATCGATTATATTATCACTCGCGATGAGGACGGTAACGATCAGGTGAATATGTTGGAAATCAATACGACTCCTGGAATGACAGCCACCAGCTTTATCCCTCAGCAGGTACGTGCAGCTGGCCTTGATATTAAGGAGGTTCTCTCGGATATTGTTGAAAATCAATTTAATTAAATGATCCCTCCCCTTCTCTTGTCAATGGGGAGGGGATAAACAGTCGCTTTATGAATATTCCATCAGAGTTTGATGCCATCCGGCCCTTTGAGCCGGAGGAGCTTCCTGAGGTGTACGACCGGTTGCTCAGTAATCCTCAGTTTAAAGCGGTAACAAGCTATGTGTTTCCTCATGTCCCCTTCGATGCCATTGCGCAGAAGATGCGTTCGTGCAAGACGAGCCTTGAGTTCCAGAAGGCTTTCTGCTATGGCTTTCTCCAAGATCTGTTGGCGAAAGCCAGCACAGGGTGTGACATGGATATCTCCCAGATAGACAATCGGAAACGGTATACTTTTGTCAGCAACCACCGGGATATCGTGATCGACTCAGCCTTACTTGACAAGTTGCTGATCGACGCAGGGTTCACGACAACGTGTGAGATTGCCATTGGGGACAACTTGCTGTCCTTGCCTTGGGTGAAAGATTTGGTAAGGGTGAACAAATCGTTTATTGTGGAGCGTGGGCTTCCCATGCGCCAGATGCTGTTGTCCAGCAAGCGATTGTCTGAATACATACACTTTGCTATTTCTGAGAAGCATGAGAATGTCTGGATTGCACAGCGGGAAGGGCGTGCGAAGGATTCGAATGACCGGACCCAAGAAGCCGTCTTGAAGATGATGTCCATGGGCGGGCAGGGCAGCATTGTCGACCGCTTGGTGCAATTGCACATCGTCCCTCTTGCCATTTCTTACGAGTATGACCCTTGTGACTTCCTCAAGGCACAGGAGTTCCAGTTGAAACGGGATCAGAAAGGCTGGCGGAAAAGCGCTCAGGATGATGTGACCAGCATGAAAACAGGGATCATGGGGTATAAAGGTGCTATCCATTACCATTGTGCCCCTTGTCTGGATGATTTCCTCAAGAGCTTGGACCCGTCTATGCCTAAGAACGAAGTCTATGCTGCTATTGCGGAGCAAATCGACCAATCCATCTTCCGCAATTACCGGTTATACCCCTGCAACTATGTCGCCTTGGATCTCTTGCAAGGCACAGAACGTCATGCCGACCATTATACGGCAACGGACAAGGTGTCTTTCGAGCAATATCTGCAAGGCCAGTTGGCTAAGATCCAGCTGGAAAACAAGGATGAGGCTTTCCTCAGGGAACGTATTCTGACCATGTATGCCAACCCTGCCATTAACTTCCTTCACACGGTCGGGGAGGGCTGTCCCCGTGCATAGGTGGCTCCTGAGTGCTGTGCTGTTGCTATGCTTTGCCTCCTGCAATACGGAAAGCTATGAGAGTGGCGACGGGAAGTATTCTTACCTGCGCGCAGACTTCTCGTGGGTCCATACCGTATCGGAACAACGGGTCGACTATGCCATTACGGACGGTGGAGATTCCTTGGTATTGTCACCACAGGGAGTCGCCAGTTGGGCGACAAAGGCAGATACGTTGTACCGTGCCCTGTTCTATTATAATAAGGTGGAAGGAGCTGCAGAGCCCGTACTCCTTGACCGAGTGTATTGCCTGAATCCCCAAACCACGACCCGTCCAGATACTCTATCCGTTGATCCTGTCCATTTGCAAAGTGTGTGGTTGAGCAAAAATAATACTTTTCTTAACCTCGGGTTATTGTTGAAAACAGGGACTCAGAGCGGCAATGATCACCTTCAGTCCATCGGGATGGTTTGCGACTCGCTCTCGTCCCATGCCGATGGCACGGAGGACGTGTATCTTACCTTGACCCATTCCCAAAATGGAGCCCCGGAATATTATCATACAAGGATTTATGCCAGTATATCGTTAAAAAGCTATCCAAAAGGGTCAAGAATCCATTTGCTAGTCCATACTTATGATGGAAACGTGACGAAAATCCTAGCGAAATAACCTTTCATCTCACTTTTCCTTCTTTCTTTTCTCTTCTTTGATGGTCATTCGTCTTTCCTTTTCTTGATTTTTATCCGTCAAAGAGCTCGATTTCCTGTTCTTTTTTTGCCTTTTACAGTCCTTTTCTTCTTAGAAAATGCAGAATTGTAAAATAGTGTTAGGATTCGCAAAGATAGTATCATACTTATTAGAAAGTTTGCTTTATATTTGCAGCGAATAAAATAGATTAATGATAATTCTATCAAACAATGGACATAGAAGATACTGCCTAATGTGCTACCATCTACTGGAAATTGTTGTCTTGACGGGGGAGTGAATTACTTCTTCTCTCATCTGATCGAACGATTAATATTGTAAAATAAACCTAAAAGTACTTAAGTATGAATCTAAATTTAAGGAAAACTGTACTGTTGATGAGTGCATGTACTGCCTTGGGATTGGCATATCCCCCACAGGTATATGCAGATGCATCGATTGAATCCGTGAATGCGGTTCAGCAGGCAAAGAAAGTTACGGGTACTGTCTCTGATGCCGAAGGTCCTATCATCGGCGCAACAGTGAAAGTAAAGGGTACTAACAATGCTACGGTTACCGACCTTGACGGCAATTTCACCATCAATGCCCCCAAGGGAGCTGTCCTTGAAATCTCTTACATAGGCTATGTTACGAAGACTATCACGGTTGGCAACCAAGCCTCTTATAAAATTTCCCTTGCTCAAGACAACAAAACCTTGAACGAAGTCGTGGTTGTGGGCTATGGTACGATGAAGAAGAGTGACTTGGCTGGAGCCACGGGCAGTATGGACGAGAAGAAGATGAAGGGTTCCATCATCACAAACCTTGACCAGGCTTTTGCTGGGCGTGTGGCTGGTGTCACCTCTATGTCTACCTCTGGTGCGCCAGGATCCTCCACTTCGATCCGTATCCGTGGTCAGGCTACCATCAACGCAGGTGCAGAGCCTCTCTATGTCGTGGATGGTGTCATCTGGAACAACAGCAATTCGTCTGGCTCTTCTGTAGGTCTGGGCGATGCCTTAGGTAACGGTTCTGTGTCAACGGTCTCCCCGTTGTCTACTATTAACCCGAATGATATTGTTAGCATGGAGGTCTTGAAGGATGCCTCTGCCACGGCTATCTATGGCGCACAAGGAGCCAATGGTGTTGTCTTGATCACCACCAAGCATGGCAAGACCGGTGACGCTAAGTTCTCGTATGACGGGATGATGGCATGGCAACGCCAGTCTAAACGTATTGATATGCTCAACCTTCGGGAGTTTGCTGAATACTATAATGATATGGTTGAGCAAGGTCAGGCGACAGCCAATGATGCCTTGAGCGACCCGTCTCTGTTAGGCGTTGGTACCAACTGGCAGGATGCCATCTTCCGTACCGCCTTTGAGCATCAGCATCAGTTGAGTGCACAGGGAGGAACGGATAAAGTGAAATATTATGTTTCAGGCAACTATATGGACCAGGATGGAACCCTGATCGGGAGTAACTTCTCCCGTTACGGTGCGCGTGCCAACCTCGATGCCCAATTGAAGCCTTGGCTCAAATTAGGATATAATATCAGCTTTGCCCATACGAACGAGCGCTTGTTGAAAGCTGACCAGGATGAAGGAGTCATCAGCTATGCGCTGACCACCACTCCCGATATCCCCATCTATGACATTGAGGGTGGTTATACCTCTATCTCCCGTCAGGGCGTTACCAATGTGAACCCAGTGGCACTGGCCCTTTCGGATGATATCCGCTACAAGAAATACTTGCTGAATGGCAATGTCTATGGTGAGGTTACTTTCTTGAAGGGACTCGTTTGGCATACGGAATTAGGATACAGCTTTAACTGGGACCGTGCCTCAACGTTCAAGCCGACCATCTCTTTAGGCAACTGGTCGGTAACGAAGAACGAGATGCGCCTGCAGAAGACGACAGGTACCTTCCTGCAGTTCAAGAATTACCTTACCTATACGGGTCACATCCAGAAGCATAGTTTCACAGCCATGTTAGGACAGGAGTGCTGGACCAGTAAGTGGGACTATAACAGTTCCTATGCCACAGGCCTCCCATCCAATTCTATTCAGAACCCAGCATTGGGCGATGCCTCCTCTTATCAGATCAACGCAGGTTTCGGTACAGCCTCTATGGCATCTTTCTTCACACGTGAGACCTATAATTACGATGACCGCTATCTGGCTACATACACATTCCGTCGTGATGGTAGTTCCAACTTTGGACCAGACCATCGTTGGGGAAATTTCCACTCCTTCGCCTTGGCATGGCGCTTCTCCAATGAGAAGTTCATCCAAAATGTGGCAGGTAAATGGCTGAGTAATGGTAAGCTCCGTTTCGGATGGGGTCAGACAGGTAACTCCAATATCGGCAGTGGCAAGTGGGCGTCCACTCTGTCTACCATGGCAACAGGTCTGGGTACTTCCTACCGTCCCTCTCGTATCGCCAATCCAGAAGTTCATTGGGAGAGTCAGGAGCAGACCAACCTTGGTATCGACTTAGGCTTCTTCCATGATAAGCTGAACTTGGTGGTGGATGTGTACAACAAGGAATCAAAAGACATGTTGATGCCGATGCAGTTGCCGTCATATATGGGAACATCAGGAAATGCAAGCTCCGCTATCGCCTCTCCTTGGGGTAACTACGGTTCCATCCGCAACCGCGGTCTTGAGATCACGCTGACAGCACATCCTATTACCACAAAGGACTTCTCCTGGGATTCAGAATTTGAGATTTCCTGGAACAAGAACAAGCTCTTGAAGCTTGCCGGCACCTCCAGCGCATCTATCTATGGCTATGGAATGTGGAGCGATGTGGTCAGCAAGAGTGATGTGGGTCAACCTTTGTTCCAATTCTATGGATATGTTTGCGATGGTGTCTATACGTCCTATGCGGATATAGAGAAATCACCTAAGCCTGTGTCTTATCAAGGATCCAACTCCTACAACCACTATAATACAGTGTGGGTGGGCGATATTAAATATAAGGACTTGAACGGCGACGGCGTAATTGATGAGAACGACCGTACTTATATTGGTAATCCTATGCCGAAGTACACCTTTGGATGGACGAATACCTTCCGTTACAAGAACTTCGATCTCCAAGTCTTCGTCAATGGCTCTGTGGGCAATAAGGTATATAATTACATGCGGATGAAGCTGGATGCCATGAAAAGTGTTTGGACGAACCAGGCTTCTTCTGTCCTGAACCGTTCAGTCATCACCCCGATCGACCCGAACAAGGATTATTCCAATGGTTATGTTGGTCATAACTCCGGTACAGTATGGCATTGGTACGATGATATCGATAACGTGCAGGTTGTCAATCCTACTGGTCTTCCCGCTGTTCATATCAACGACCCGAACAACAATACCCGTACGAGCGACCGTTATATAGAGAATGGATCTTACCTGCGTATCAAGAATATCACCTTGGGCTATACCTTGCCTAAGTCTTTGATCCAGAAATGGCATATAGAAAATGTACGTGTCTATGCCAACCTTCAGAATCTGTGGACTATTACAGGTTATGATGGCTACGACCCAGAAGTCGGTGCCTCTACGGCTGATTCCAATGGCTATGTGTACGGTTTGGATAATGGTCGTTATCCTTCTCCAACCGTTTATTCTTTCGGTCTCAATATCACATTCTAATTAAAGCGATACTACAATGAAAAGATATAATATTAAAACAATAACTTGCGCAGTTATTCTGGGATTCGGTCTGACCGCATGCTCCGATTATCTGGATCATCCGACAGAAGACAATTATGATACCAGTAACTATTATAGCAATGATGCGCAGTGCCGTGCTGGTGTCAACTATCTTTATAACTCACCATGGTATGATTTCCAGCGTGGCTTCTTTAAAGTCGGAGAAGTGCTTTCCGGCAACTATTATTGGGGAAGTTCTCCTTATCTGACCTTTACGCTGGATGGTTCTGATGCAGACTTAGCGAATATGAGTGCATCCCTTTGGGCAGTCAATACACATGCGACGACGGTCTACAACAACCTGAAAGCCAGCTCTGGTGCTTCCGAGTCTGTCAGGAATGCTTGCATGGGCGAATGCCTTGTCTGGAAGGCCATGGCTTACTTCTATTTGGTTCGCTCGTTTGGTGCCGTTCCTATCATCCATGACCCTGTGACGATCATTAACAATCAGGCAGCTACCTCTGTCCATAAGGCAAAGATCAGCAATCTCTATGATTATATTGTCTTGTTGCTGAAGCAAGCGATCACCTTACTTCCCAGCAAGGATGAAACCGGAACAGGTCGTATTGACAAGTACAGTGCGGAAGGATTGTTGGCGAAGGTCTACTTGACAAAGGCAGGCTTCAGTGAAAGCAATACTACTTATAATAGTGGGACCTACAGCTATATTACCTGTACGGCACATCAACGCAATGAAGAAGACCTTGCCAATGCTGCTAAATATGCTCTGGATGTGATTGAGAACAGTGGTCGTAAGTTAGAAGCGAACTACGAGGACATCTTCCGGGGTAACCATAATGTCAGCGATGAAGCATTGATTTCATGGGCATGGACGGTTGGCTCCAACTGGACCTGTCAGAATTCCTTGCAGAGCGACCTTGCTGTTGAGGGCTTTGATGAGTATGGCGACTGCTGGGGCGGCTGGAATGGCCCGTCGGTTGACTTGCAGGATGCCTTCGGCGAGAATGCCTTGAGCTCGACCCGTTACAATGTAGACAAGCGCCGTAAGGCCACGATGATGATGGCTGGCGATAAGTATGACTATTTCTATACGGATAAGGGAGGCTTTGATTACCTGAAGTTCATCTATCAAGGTTATACAGGTGACCTGAATGGTCCTGGTCAGTTTGAAAGTCCTACCGGCGCACAGGAAGTTAAGCATATTTATGGCGACGATGCTGATCACCAGTTGTATGTAGGTGGACCCGCTGCCCGCATGTCTTCAGGCTTGTATACCCACCTGCTTCGTCTTTCGGATGTCTATCTGATTTATTGTGAGGCAGTGATGGGCAATCAAACTTCCACTACTGATCCCAAGGCGTTGGAATACTTCTATGATGTGCGTCACCGTGGCATATCAAGCTATAAGATGCCTACCTCCATTACTTGGGAGGATGTTTGGAAAGAGCGCCGATTAGAGCTGGCATGTGAGGGCGACCGATGGTATGACTTTGTCCGTCGCTATTACTATGATCCTCAGGGCGCGATCAATGAGATCAAGGGCCAACGGAGAAATGGATATAACGGTCTTGATGAGCTCTATAAGAACTACTACAAGAGTGGAGCTTGGAATACAAGCAATGCTTCCTATGACAAAACGACGGCAGCACCAAACGTTACCGATCGTAGCTTTACCATTCCATTGCCTTCTTCCGACATCTCTTATAATCCATTGCTAATGGAAGCGCCGGAAGATTTCGACCTGAGTACTATCACATTTTAAACAAGAATGATTATGATATTCAATAGCAATAAAATAGGCAACTTCCTCATTGCAGCCGTTGCCATTCTTTCAAGCGTCTCGCTTACATCTTGCGAAGACGAGCCGGATAAATTTGAATTGTCTGGAGGAACTCCTACGGTCTATTATATCCGACCTTCAGATGTTAACGCCAAGGACTCCCTGCTTGTGCAGGCTTATCCCAGTGCCTCTATATGCTTGGTCGGGGATAACATGAAGAGCGTTGAACAGATGTATTTCAACGACCAGAAAGCGATCCTGAACACCAGCTATATCACAGACCATACGCTGATCGTGGAGGTACCCAGCAACATCCCTGATGTGGTGACAAACAAGATCTATATGATTAATAAGGACAAGGATACGACGACCTATGATTTCCATGTCATCGTGCCTGCACCTGTTGTCTCTTCCATGTCCTGTGAATATGCGCCTACAGGTTCAGAGGTAACCATTTCGGGTAGTTACTTCATCGATGATCCCAATACCCCTATCTCTCTTACCTTGCCAGACGGGAAGGTCATCAAGGATTTCACGAACAAGAGTCGTACAGCCTTGACATTCACGATGCCGGAATGCGATACGGAAGGTCCGATTACGGTTACGTCGATCTATGGCTCAACCAAGTCTGCCTTCTACTATAAGGATACCCGAGGACTGCTCTTTGATTTTGATGGAGTGACAGGATTGGGCAATCATGGTTGGCATGAACGCACGATCACTTCGGATGGAACTTCCTTAACAGGCAAGTTCGTACAGTTAGGCAATGGGTCGGCAAAGATGACAGCTGCCGGCGACTGGGATGACAGTAACTTCTCCTTTGAGTATTGGCCAGGTAGTTGGAATACGCCAACGGATTACCCTGATGATGGCAAGTTATTGACTTCTCTTGCAGATTTCTCCGACTATCAGAACATGGCGATTAAGTTTGAGATGTATGTCCCCGCAGACCATCCCTGGAGTGCTGGTGGTATGCAGATTATCATGGCAGGCTTGGACAAGATTTCTTACGGTAATGCCGGGACGGACATCAATGGCAATCTGGTGGCAGGATCCAACAACAGCTATCTCCAAAGCAACGCCCTTCCGCGTGCTATCTATCGTCCGTGGGAAGCGGCAGGCTCCTATGACACTGGCGGTAAATGGGTAACCGTGACGATTCCTATTGCAGACTTCAAATATGGATTCGATGGTACGACTTCTACAGGTAACTTGAGTGCCAAGGATTTCTCCAGCCTCGTTATCTTTGTCGTAGGAGGTGGCGTAGAAGGAACTGACTGTACTCCTATTATTAAGATTGACAATATCCGTGCCGTACCTTATAAATAAACTTAATTAAGTATCTCGTATGAAAAAGTATTATCATATATTCCTGATGTTGGTGATAGTCCTTCTTGCAGGACTGTCACTGACAGCCTGTGACAGTGGCGATGACCTGAACACCGACCAGTATGGCAATGACATTTCCCTCAATGCTTTTGGGCCATGCCCGGTTCTCCGTGGAGGGACCTTATATTTCTATGGCTCCAACCTGGACCAGATCACAGAAGTTGACTTGCCAAATGCCGACCCCATTACGTCCATCAACGTACTGGCTTCGGGCAAGCATAGTGAGATCTCTATCACGGTTCCTGCCGAGAAATGTGATACGGGTATCGTGTCTCTCAAGACCGCCAAGGGAGGGACTATTCAAACCGTTACTCCTATTAAGTATCGTGAGGACATCTCTGTCTCTGAATTCTATGTGGGAACATCCGGTACGCTTGTCGGCAATGTCGGAGACGTGCTGACGATCAAGGGCGATTACCTGAACCTCATTCATGGAGTGATCTTCCAAGAAAAAGATACGGTGACAGAAGATCAGTTTGTCACCCATGACCGTTATACGATTCAGGTGGCTATACCCGCAGCAGCAAAGACGGGTAAGCTGATCTTGACGGATCTTGCGGCGGAACCTACGGAGTTGGAGACCGAGGAGGCTCTTACCGTGAACCTACCGACAGTGGCTTCTATCTCACCAGTAGCTCCCAAGGCTGGGCAAACGGTTACAGTTTCTGGTAAGGACCTTGACCAGATCGCAAGCGTACAGCTGAATGGTGCTACCGTTGAGGCTGATGCCTTCCTTTCGCAAACAGCTACTGCCCTTGCTTTCACCCTGCCCGCTACGGCAACGGATGGTGAGGTGACTTTGGTGACGAAGTCTGGCGTAGAACTGTCAGCAGGAAGCATCACGACCGTCGTTCCTACAGATCTGGCAGCAACCCCGAATCCAGTCAAGAATGGAGCCGTATTGACGATAACTGGTAAGGATCTTGATCTGGTGACCAGTGTCACCTTCCCGAAGGCTGATGCTGTTGCCCCAACGACTTGCAATACGTCCAAGCTCACAGTGGTTGTTCCCGAAAAGGCGCAGGATGGAGATATCACCCTGAGTCTTGCTAACGGGAAATCGGTAACTGTAGCTTGCTCCTTGGTTAAGCCTACTGTCACGGCATGCACCCCGAGTGTCCTTACTGCAGGAAATAGTGTTTTAATCAAAGGCGCAGACCTAGATCTCGTGTTATCGATCTCCTTCCCAGGAGACAATCCCATCGAAGTGTCATCCTTCGGCGCACAGACAGCAAGTGCCATTGCAGTGACCGTACCAGCTGCTGCTTATGGGAAAGGCTTCACCTTGAACCTGAAGAATGGGACCACCGTTGATGTCACATCTGGACTGACCATCAATGCCGCTTCCGACCCTGCTGTCAGCAAGACAACGAATTCGGGACATCCTGGTGCTTATGTTACTGTTGAAGGCAAGAACTTCAATAATGTGGAAACGGTCTATATCGGATCCGTCAAGATTACTAAGTTCAGCTCTCGTAGTAATACCTCTATGACCTTCTTGGTCCCGTCAAGTACTGCGGCTGGCACGTACGACTTGATCATGAAGGATTATGATGGGAAGTCATATACAGTGGGTAAGTTTGAGGTGGTCCCCAATGAGATTGATCTTGCTACTTCCGTGACGACAATGAGTGGCAGTGCTATTAGCTACCCCTTCAACTTTACATGGGATGATGCGGGAAGGTTCCGCGTGATGAAGGCGTTCCTGACAGGTCATGGCGTGAAGGAAGGATCTAAGCTGATCTTTTACAAAAGCTCTTCTGCCACAGGACAGATTCAGGTGAACGACAGCAAGTGGAGTTCACTGATTACAGTTGCTGACTGGGGTGGCACTGAGGCACAAGTGGTCTATACCTTTGATGCTGCTGGCTTGGCTGCCGTCAATTCCATTTCTGATGGTTGGTCAGACACTGCGCTGATTCTTCAAGGCGACCTTAAGAGCATAACGAAAATGGTCTTCGTACCTTAAGCTCCTATTTATGATGTTGTGGCACGGGCATGTATAGAGCCGTGCCACAACTGTTGAAAAAAAATATTGCCAATGAAAAAGGTTTTACTCATAGGGATTGCCCTTATCCTTTCGGTATGGGCGAAGGCAGACAATAAGTCCTTGTTCATCACGTTCGACAATGGGTCGAAGGTAGAGTTTGCGCTTGCTACGACTCCAGAGGTCACGGTGTCAAATGATAAGCTGACCGTTACGTCGACATTGCTCACGGTATCGTATGACCTCTATACGGTCAGCACCTTCACTTATGGCACGACGACAGGGATAAAGGCTACACAAGGGAATAATGACCTCGCCGTCAAGGGGAACCGAATCATCTTTTCAGGTACTGCCCATGCGGTTCATGCTTTTGCCCTCGATGGCAAGGCGATTTCCCTAAACCCCGTTGTTCTTGGAAATGAGACGGTCATTAGTCTTGATCCACTTCCTCAGGGAGTCTATATTATTCAAGTGAATGGAAAATCAATGAAAATAGCCAAGAAATGAAAAAGATCTTATTCTCATTCTTTGCAGTCTTCATTTCTTGGACTGCTCTTGCCCAGGTTGCTGGGGATAAGATGACGATCCATAAGACAAATGGAGATACTGTGAGTTATTATTTTACAGGATCCTCCAATGTCCTCTCTTCAATTAGGCATACTGCGTCGAATATGCAAGTTTACTTGAAGGGCTACGAGAATTTGGGGGCCTTTGAGGATATCAATGTTGACGATATTGATCGGATTACGTTTTCCGTTTACCACCCGAGTGATGTCAGCGATATTACCCTTGCAGATCCCTCTGCTCAGGATGGTGCCAAACGTCTCTATAAATATCTGAAACTTTGTTATGGCACAAAGACCCTTTCTTCTGTCATGGCAGATGTGGCTTGGAATCACAAGGTGGCAGACCAAGTCTATGCTGTCACAGGGAAATACCCTGCCATGAACTGCTATGACTTTATTCATATATGTGTCCCTGATGACAACACTTGGATCCATTATCATGATATCACTCCAGTTACGGAATGGGCTGATGCAGGTGGTCTCGTTTCACTGATGTGGCACTTTAATGTTCCTTTTTCGGAGACGACAGTGGTGGGCGCGGACGGTTCTGGCGTTACCTGTGATCCGTCAAAGACGACCTTTAAGGCATCTCGTGCTCTCATGAGCGGGACGTGGGAACATACTTGGTTTTATGCCCAAATGGATAAAGTGATTGTTGTGCTTTTGAAACTTCAGGATGCAGGTATCTCGGCTTTGTGGAGACCATTCCATGAAGCAGCCGGCAATGCGATGCGTACCAAAGGCGACTGGACAGGTTCTGCCTGGTTCTGGTGGGGAACGGATGGGGCAGAAACCTATAAGGCACTCTGGAAGGTCATGTTTGATTACTTTACAGAAAAGGGCGTCCACAATTTAGTCTGGGTATGGACAACTCAAAATTACAATGGAGATGCTTCTGCCTATGATCAAGATGCCGACTGGTATCCGGGTAATCAATATGTGGATATGATTGGGCGTGATCTCTATGGTTATACAGCTTCCCAGCAGGCAACAGAATTCTCCGAGATCCAGGAACGCTATCCCAATAAGCTCATTGCTTTGTCAGAATGTGGGGTTGAAGCAAACTCTTCCACAGCTACGGCTTCGGTGTACGAGGCTTGGAAAGAAGGCGCGAAATGGGCGTATTTCATGCCTTGGTATGGTTCAGCCCTGCCATCAGATTCTTGGTGGAAAGATGCGATGGGACAGGATTGCGTAATCAGTCGTGACCAAGTAAATATCAATGCAACGTCTGTTGATTATATCATAAAATGATGAGAAAAAGTAAGTTGATATTCTTCCTCTGTTTAGGGGTAATGCTATTCCTCTTTTCGTGTGGAAGGACAGGTAAGAAGTCTTATGATGAGATGGGTACCCATGGTCTCACCACGCGGACGGAGAACCTGCAGGCGAACTTGCGTTCTTTTTTGAACAAGGGCGTATTGATAGGTCAGCAATATGGTACCTTAGAAGGGGTCGGATGGAGGTGCGACAGCGACCGAAGCGATTTCTATAGTATATGCAATGATCGCCCGGCATGTAGTGGATATGAGATTCGTGGCATTGAAAAGGATCAAACGACGAATGTCGACTCCATTTCTTTTGTGAATATTCGTCGGGATGTCCTCCGGTTATTTCGGAAAGGAGGCCTGATCTTGTTGACATGGACGGCCCCCAATCCTAAGGGCGACCAGCATCTCTTGGATCAATGGGTGGATCATGTTGCCGCTTTCCTCAATTCTCTTCAGGATGCCTACTTGATCAAGGCACCCGTTGTCTTGTTCCCATATCCCCTTGATGGAAAGAGTTGGTATGCTCACTTGTCGCCAGAAGACTATAAGCATTTGTTTGAACAGACCGTAGAGCGTCTCAAGGACCAAGGCGTGACGAATGCCCTTTACGGACTGTCTTTTGCTGGAGTCATGTCTCAGAATGACTTGGAAAAATGGCTGCCAACAGGAGTTGATGTCCTCAATGGAGCGCTTTTCCAGATAGCCCAACAGACGGATACCCGTCATGATCAGTCAGACCTCACTAAAATGCTCCAAGCACTGACGCATTGCGCACAAGAGCACAATATCGTTCCGGGACTCATGACAGGCATTGAGGGACTTCAGGATACGACATACTTCTCAAAGACTTTACTTGGCATCATTCACCAGTATCGCCTCTCGTATGTCATGTTAGGTAGAAATACGGGCGAAATGAAGGAACGCCATTATTATGCGCCGTATCCAGGCGTGGATAATGCCTTGATCGCAGATTTTGTGAAGATGTATAATGATCCGGGCACCATTTTCCTGAGCAGGTTGAATGGCTTGTACTTGAAAAAGGAGCCCTAAAGGAAAGGTAGTCGCTTGACTACATGATAGAGTTAAGTTAGTTTATTTTTTAGAAGGTCATTGGCAGTGATTGCCGGTGACCTTTTTTGCATTCAACCCTAAAAAACAAAGCAGGGAATAAATCCCTGCTTTGGATAGGAATGGTCCTGTACCTAAACCTTAATGATTCAATTTAATGGCAAGCTTTTCAAGCATGTCTTTTGTCATGGAGTCCAGATCGTATTTCGGAGCCCAATCCCATTCCTGACGGGCACAACTATCGTCGAGCTTGTCTGGCCAACTGCTGGCAATCGCTTCTTTCAGAGGATCGACCTCATATACCATCTCGAATTCTGGCTTATACTTCTTAATGGCTTGATAAATTGTCTCTGGTGCGAAACTCATGGAGGCTACGTTGAATCCATTGCGGTGAATCAGACGAGATGGGTCAGCTTCCATCAAGCTGATGGCAGCATGTAGGGCATCAGGCATATACATCATGTCCATTAACGTGCCTTCAGCAATCGGGCATACGAACTTCTCTCCCTTAACGGCTGAGTAATAGATGTCAACAGCATAGTCTGTAGTACCCCCTCCGGGAGGAGTCACATAAGAGATCAGTCCGGGGAAGCGTACAGAGCGTGTGTCCACGCCATATTTCGTATGGTAATAGTCGCTCAGCAATTCCGTGGTGACTTTCGACACGCCATAGATGGTCTTTGGGCGTTGAATCGTGTCTTGAGGTGTCATTACTTTCGGCGTGTTTGGTCCAAAAGAGCCAATAGAGCTTGGCGTGAACACAGCGCAATGTTGCTCTCGTGCCACTTCCAAGATATTCCACAAGCCGTCTATGCCAATCTTCCATGCCAATTGTGGCTTCCGTTCTGCCACGACAGACAGCAATGCTGCCAGATTATAGATGCTGTCAATATGGTACTTCTTAACAACATCCGCTATCATCTCCCCATTGGTGACATCCGCTTCAGCAGATGGACCGGATTCCTTGAGTTCCCCTTGCGGTTCAGCCCCTTTGATAAATCCAGCTACTACGTGGTCATTGCCATACCGTTTCCTTAATTCCTTTGTAAGTTCGGAACCGATTTGACCGGTCGAACCAATTACAAGAATATTTTTCATGATTTAAATAAGTGAGTTTAAATTCGTGATGCAAAATAAGCACTTTTTTCTGATACCGCTCTAAAAAAAAGTATTAAAGATACCTAAAATTGGGTAGGATCATGAAAAATCACCCAAGAAATCCTTGATATGTCGAAAATATTGATTTACTTTGTACCAACGAAGTTTTAATGTTTAATATCATGTACGGAAAAATCAAAGATTATCTCAGCAAGAACCTTGCTGATCTGAAAGCAGCAGGACTTTACAAGGAAGAGCGAATCATAGAGAGTCCTCAGCGTGCTGCAATTACCGTGAAAGGTAAGGAAGTGCTTAATTTTTGTGCTAACAACTATCTGGGGTTGTCTGATAACCCTCGTATTATTGAGGCTTCCAAGAAGATGATGGATCGCCGTGGGTTCGGTATGTCATCTGTGCGCTTTATTTGTGGGACCCAAGATATCCATAAGGAACTGGAAGCAGCCATCAGTGACTATTTCAAGACAGAAGATACGATTCTGTATGCGGCATGCTTTGATGCCAATGGCGGTCTATTCGGGTCTTTCCTGACGGACGAGGATGCTATTATCTCTGATGCCCTCAACCATGCCTCCATTATTGATGGTGTGCGCCTTTGCAAGGCAAAGAGATATCGTTATGCAAATGCTGACATGGAAGATTTGGAGCGTTGCCTGAAAGAGGCTCAGGCACAGCGCTTCCGTATCATCTGCACCGATGGCGTGTTCTCCATGGATGGCAATGTGGCCCCAATGGATAAGATCTGTGATTTAGCAGAGAAATATGACGCGCTTGTGATGGTGGATGAGTCCCATTCCGCAGGAGTCGTAGGGGCAACAGGTCATGGAGTCAGCGAGCTTTGCCATACTTATGGTCGCGTTGATATTTATACCGGAACGCTGGGCAAGTCGTTCGGTGGCGCTTTGGGCGGTTTTACAACGGGTCGCAAGGAGATCATCGATATGCTTCGTCAGAGTTCGCGTCCTTATTTGTTCTCGAATTCCTTGGCTCCCTGTATTGTTGGTGCCAGTCTTGAGGTGTTCAAAATGTTGAAAGAGAGTAATGACCTGCATGACAAGTTAGTTGAGAATGTCAATTACTTCCGTGATAAGATGATGGCAGCAGGGTTTGATATCAAGCCTACGCAGAGTGCTATCTGCGCCGTTATGTTGTATGATGCACCGCTCTCGCAGAAGTATGCAGCAAAACTGTTGGATGAGGGCATCTATGTTACGGGCTTCTATTATCCTGTCGTTCCGAAGGGTCAAGCCCGTATCCGCGTCCAGATCTCAGCTGGGCATAACAGGGAGCAGCTTGATCAGTGCATTGCAGCCTTTATCAAAGTTGGTAAAGAATTGAAAGTGCTGAAATCATAACTTGTTAAAATAAGATGGTAAATCTTGATCGGGGCTGTGGAAAGCATGCCTGCCACAGCCCCGATCTTTTATCCTAATATATTTCTCAAAGCCTCTATTTCTTCAGAAGTAGTAGACCAACTGGTCACAAACCGGCAGATGGTATGACGCGTGTCGTAAGATCCCCAACGAGAGAAGAGAACGTGTTTTGACAATCTCTCAACTTCCTCATTGGGAAGGATGACAAACTGTTGGTTCGTTGGGGACTCTATATAAAAAGGATAACCTTTGTCCAGAAAAAGCTGTTTCATTTCCTGGGCTTTCTCAAGGGCTTGCTTGGATATCTTGAAATAGAGTTGATGAGCGAATAAAGCATCAAATTGTAACCCAATCATCCGGCTTTTTGCCACTAAGGCACCATGTCGCTTGATGATGGTGAAGATATGCCTTGGTGCATTGCCGTGGGGATAGACAACGGCCTCCCCACAAAGGGCACCTACCTTGGTACCTCCTATATAGAAGACATCACAATGTGAAGCCAAGAATGGAAGGGAAATATCATTTCCGTCAGCCATGAGCCCATAGCCTAATCGGGCACCATCGACATACAGTTTCAGACCATATTTCCGGCAAATCAGGTGAATGTCTGCCAATTGTTGGGCAGTATATAATGTCCCATATTCAGATGGATAAGTCACATATACGAGCCCAGGTTGAACCATGTGTTCATAGCTTTCGTCAGCGTAAAAGGAATGAAGATAGTCATCTAATTCCTTTGCGTCCAGTAATCCATTGTGCTGAGGTAGGGCGATGACTTTATGGCCCGCAGCTTCAATGGCTCCTGCTTCATGCACGTTGATGTGTCCACATTCTGTTGTGATCACACCTTGATACGATTCTAACATACTGTCAATGGCGGTCGCATTAGCCTGTGTCCCTCCGACTAAAAAGAAGATATCTGCATGAGGCGCTGCACAGGCCTCTTTGATTTCCTCTTTAGCATGATGGCTCCAACAGTCATCCCCGTATGTCAGACTTTGTTTTTTGTTGGTTTCCAGTAAATGTTGGAGTACATCAGGATGCGCTCCATTATTATAATCGCATTCAAAAGAAATCATTTGTGTTTGTGTTTATAAACTTTCCAATACTCTTTTGAGAACGACCTCTGCTGAGATCTCCCGGTTTGCTGCCTCTGGGATGACCAGGCTATGGTCACTTTCAATGACGTCGTCGGTGACGATCAATCCGCGCCGAACAGGTAAGCAGTGCATGAAATACCCATGGTTTGTCCAGCTCATATGTTCTGCATCAATGGTCCAATCCATATCTTGGCATAGGATATTTCCGTAATTGGCAGGCTGCTTGACACCGGGACAACTCCAGTTCTTCGCGTAGACGAAATCTGCATCTTCCAAGGCTTTCTTTTGGTCGTACTCTACTTGGGCTTTTCCCACAAACTTAGGATCCAGTTCATAGCCTTCCGGTTGCGTGATCACGAAGTCAACATCAGCAGCATTCATCCATTGTGCGAAGGAATTAGGGACTGCCTGAGGAAGGGCACGACAATGGGGTGCCCAACTCATAACAACTTTAGGACGACGTGTATGCTTAAGTTCGTGCCATTTTTCTGCAATCGTGATAGTGTCTGCAAAAGCTTGCAGAGGGTGGACGGTAGCCGTTTCCATAGCGATCACAGGGCGACCGCTGTATTTAACAAATTGATTGACAATGGTTTCAGCATAGTCATACTCCCGGTCTTTTAATCCTGCGAAGCTTCTCACGGCGATGATATCGCAATAACAACCCATGACGGGTATGGCCTCAAGAAGATGTTCACTTTTGTCGCCATCCATGATGACACCCCGTTCCGTCTCTAACTTCCATGCACCGGCATTCACATCGAGCACAATCACGTTCATTCCTAAGTCCATGGCAGCTTTCTGTGTGGAAAGACGGGTGCGTAGACTGTTATTGAAGAAGATCATCAGCAAGGTTTTGTTTTTGCCCAATGCCTGGTATGCAAAACGATCTTTCTTCACTTCTAATGCCTCCTGCAATGCATTTTGCAGATTACCGAGGTCTTCTACATTGAAAAATGTTCTCATGTTTTTATTGTCTTTTTATGGTCTAACTTGTCCATGTCCCCTGATCAGCCATTTGTATGTCGTTATCTCTTCCAATCCCATGGGACCACGAGGACCTAGTTTCTGTGTGCTGATTCCTATTTCAGCACCTAATCCGAATTGCGCGCCATCAGTAAAACTTGTCGGTGCATTGACATAGACACAAGCAGCATCCACCTCCTGTTGGAATTTTAGCGCGACCATTCTGTTCTCGGTGATAATGCATTCACTGTGTCCACTGCCATGCAAGGCTATATGGGCGATGGCTTCATCTACGTCCTGAACGGTTCGTATTCCCATTTTATAGTCCATCCACTCTGTATCAAAGGTCCGTTCTTGAGAAGGGTATAGTAGGCTGGCAGGATATCGTCCGTTGAGTGCGGAGTAGGCTTCACGATCTGCATAGAGCCATACATGGTGTTCTGCCAATGGCTTGCAAAGTATATCCAAATCCTCCAGGCGATCCCGGTTGATCAGTAATGTGTCAAGGGCGTTGCAGACACTGGGACGACGCGTTTTCGCATTATGGATAATGGCGGGTCCAATCTGGATGTCACCATCTTTATCAAAATATGCGTGAACAACCCCAGCACCCGTCTCAATCACAGGAACCTTGGCCGTATTACGGACGAACTTGATGAGTTCTTTCCCTCCTCGTGGGATGCAAAGGTCAATATATCCCACTGCATTCAGCATTTCCCCTGTTGCCTCATGGGTGGCAGGTAACAACGCTACGACATTAGGATCAATGTTGTGCTTGACCAATACTTCATGAATCAGTTTTACTGCTGCGCGATTGGAGTGATCGGCATCTTTTCCGCCTTTTAGGATAGCGGCATTTCCACTTTTAAAACAAAGGGAAAATACGTCATAAGTGACATTCGGGCGTGCTTCATAGATCATGCCTATAACGCCATATGGGACAGAAATGCGTTGTAGGTGCAATCCATTCTTCAGTTTTTCTTCCTTTAGGATTTTTCCTAAGGGCGATGGAAGGGATGCTACATGCAATATCCCAGAAGTAATCTCTTCCAGCCGCTGAGGCGTGAGAAGCAGACGGTCATAAAGAGGATGCTGGCTGTCCATCTGTGACAGATCGATTGCATTGGCAGTTAATAATTCCTCTTGATGGCTGATGATCGCATGGGCGACCTCCCTGAGGACAGCATTACGCTCTTCATCGTGGAGCTGTGCTAACTTTTTACAGGACGCTTTGACGCGTTTGAATATGGATTCAAGCCTACTCATCTGCCGTTTTATTCTAAGTATAGGTAATCGTAGTGTACCAAGGGTTTCAGTTCATGTACGCCCATGTTTTTTCTTGCTTCTGTAGCAGTATAGCTACTACGTCCTATGGCGATGGCTTTTCCCTTCTCGTCGACAATGCTGATCAGGTCGCCCTCTTCGAATTCACCTTCAATACGAATAACACCCACGAGAAGCAGGCTCACCGCTTTATCCCCCTTTAAAGCTTCAACAGCATTTCTATTGATGAAAGCAGTTCCCTTTGTAAAGCTCTCACTATGGGCAATCCATTTCTTTATATTGGAAGGGGATGCAGGTTGGGGATGGAACTCCGTGTGCAAGGTTTCCTTAGGTCGGATGGCGAGATGTATTAAAATATTATCTCTCTTGCCGTTGGCGATGATCACCTTGATACCTTCCTCTGCCACTTTCTTGGCAATGTTAGCTTTCGTGATCATTCCTCCTCGTCCAAACCCACTTCTTTCGGTTTGGATATAATCACGGAGATCATAGTCACGATTGACAATCTGGATCACGCTTGAGCGTGCGTCCTTGGGAGAGCCATCATAGATCCCATCTACATTACTCAAAAGGATCAGTGTCTCTGCATTCATCATAGAAGCGACAAGTCCAGAGAGCTCGTCATTATCCGTGAACATCAGTTCGGTAACGCTTACGGTATCATTCTCATTGATGACAGGGATGACCCCGTTTTGTAGCATCACGGCCATGCAGGCTCTTTGATTTAGATATTCGTTGCGGGTAGCGAAACTCTCTTTCATGGTCAGGATTTGTCCGATGTGGATCCCGTATTCTCGAAAAAGATCGTAGTAAAGTCCGATAAGCTTCACCTGACCAGTAGCAGAAAATAATTGGCGTTGTTGCACACTGTCAAGTTTACGGTTAACCCGCAGTTCACTTTTCCCGCATGCGACAGATCCAGAGGAGACCAAAATTACCTGATAGTCATGTTTGCGCAACCAGACGATCTGGTCTACAATATTGGACATGCGGGTAACATCGATCTTTCCGTCGCTGCGAGTAAGGACATTGCTCCCGACTTTTACTACGATTCTTTTCATGACTGATGATTATCTTTCTCTCGGATTTCTACACGGCGAATCTTTCCTGATATCGTCTTAGGCAATTCTTTAACGAATTCAATGATTCGTGGGTATTTATAGGGCGCAGTCTCGTGTTTAACGTGTTCTTGAAGTTCTTTGATCAAGGACTCTTTGTCTCTTTCCTTGTATTCTTTCGCAAGGACAACAGTTGCTTTGACAACCATGCCTCGGATAGGGTCGGGTACTCCTGTGATTGCGCATTCTACCACGGCAGGATGGGTCATGAGAGCACTTTCCACTTCAAAGGGACCGATGCGGTATCCAGAACTTTTAATGACGTCATCAATGCGCCCAACGAACCAGTAATAGCCGTCCTCATCACGCCATGCCATATCACCAGTATGATAGAAGCCATCGTGCCATGCTTCTAAGGTCTTAGCTTCATCACGATAGTAGCCTTTGAAGAGTCCAATGGGCTTTTTGTCTCCTACCTTGACACAAAGCTCCCCCTTTTCACCATCCTCACATGCAGAACCGTCGGGCTTGAGCAGACGAATATCATACTGAGGGTTGGGCTTCCCCATGCTTCCTGGCTTTGGGCTGATCCATGGGAAGGTGCCTAAGGTCATTGTCGTTTCTGTTTGCCCGAATCCTTCCATCAGCCTGATTCCTGTCAGGTGATAGAATTTTTCGTACACTGCGGGTTCCAATGCCTCGCCAGCCGTCGTGCAGTACTTCAGAGAGGAAAGGTCATATTGGGAAAAATCTTCCTGTATCATGAATCGATAAATTGTAGGAGGAGCACAGAAAGAAGTTATATGGTATTTCTCTATGGCACGCATGATTTTTTCGGCTGTGAACTTCTCGTGGTCATAGACAAATACGGTTGCTCCTGCAAACCACTGCCCATAGAGCTTACCCCAAACCGCCTTGCCCCAACCAGTATCAGCAACGGTCAGATGAATACTGTTTTCATCCAGATTGTGCCAGTAGACACCCGTTGTCAGGTGCCCTAATGCATAAAGATAGTCGTGGGCCACCATTTTGGGTTCCCCGCTTGTGCCACTCGTAAAGTACATTAACATGGTATCCTCATTGGTGTTGACGTGCTCAGGGCGGACAAATTGGGGGGCTTTCTTCCATTCTGCATTCCAATCGTGAAAGCCTTCGGGGACTGAATGGCTGATTTGTGCCAGAGAATTGACTGCGATAAGAATCTTTACAGAAGGACTTTCTGGAAGGGATTTCTTGATCTGCGTCGTGACGTATTCGTCGTTCACGCAGATGATCGCCTTGATAGAAGCCCTTTGGTTGCGGTAGACTATGTCTTTAGCTGTCAACATGTGTGTGGCAGGAATGGCTATAGCCCCTAATTTACAAAGGGCAAGCATAGACAACCACCACTGGTAATGCCGTTTCAGGATGAGCATCACCATGTCTCCTCTGCCAATGCCAAGACTTTGATAATAACTGGCAACTTGATCTGTCTGTTCTTTTAAATCCTTGAAGGTAAAGCGGATTTCTTCGCCTCGCTCACTGGTCCAAAGTAATGCTAATTTATTGGGTTCTTCTTCTGCCCATGCGTCCATGACATCATAGGCAAAGTTAAAATTCTCGGGTAGGATAAAGTGCAGATTCTGTTTGAAATCATCTTCTGAGGTGAAATGAGTCTGCGTTAAAAATCTTTCTATCATTGTTTTGAAGTGAAAAAACGAAAAACTTATTTCTTTGTTATGAGAAGATGATAGCCAAGAATTTACAAGGTTCTTCTCCTAAGGTACACATGCCATGGGGCTGTGTGGAATCAAAATAAATGCTATCTCCTTCGTTCAGTATCAACTCTTTCTTGCCAATTGTCAGGGCCATGGAGCCTTCGAGTACCATATTGAATTCCTGTCCAGGGTGTGAGTTCATCTCCTTGGGAGTACCAGCTGGCTTTGGCTCCACCGTGACGATGAAAGGATCTGCCTTGCGACCCCTGAACCCAGAAGCAAGGCTTTCGTAATGATAAGCCTTGCGTCTTTCAACACTCAAGCCCTTTCCTTTCCTTGTCAGGAAATAGGAATGCATGTGAGGTTCCTCTCCAAAAAGGAGAACATCCAGTGCAATTCCATACTGCTTTGAAATTTTCTGCAGCGTACTGACGGAGAGTTCACTTTCCCCATTCTCCATCTTTTCGTATTGTTCTACGGAGAGTCCGCAGAGATGAGCGATTTCTTCCTTTGGGATATCGAGGACATCCCTCAATCCCTTCAGTCTTTCGCCGATTTGCTTAATCTGTTCATCCATATTCGTTTGCTTTAATGATATCGGCAAAAATAGGAAATATTTTTCGAATGGAGAAATATACCCTTTACTTTTTTGCTTACTGGAGTCCAGCTTTCAGTCCCCGGATCACAGCACTGGTGAATCCTGCGTGCTCCATCTCGTTCAATCCTTTGATGGTTACTCCGCCTGGTGTTGTCACTAAATCTATGGCGGCTTCTGGGTGAAGCCTACTTGCTTGTAATACTTCTACTGCTCCTTTGACGGTTTGTTGAACGATTTCCTGGGCCATGTCAGCTTTGAATCCTAATTCCACGCCTCCTTCTATGGAAGCACGGATAAAGCGCATAGCATAGGCAATTCCACAAGAGGCGAGAGTCGTACCTGCACCTAATTGTCGTTCCTCCGTAATAAAGGAAATCCCCAGTTCATCGAAGATCCCTTTGATCGTTTTTGTCTGTGCTTCTGTTGCACCTGTTGGGACAATGAAGGTTGTGGATGCTTTCTGGGCAATGGCAATGTTCGGGATGACGAGGAAAAAAGGCAGAACCTTCCCCTTTTTATCCAGCCAGCCCTTGATTTGTTCCACAGAGACACCTGCAGCAACAATGATGAGCATCTGACTTTGATAATCCAATATATCTTTGATCTCTGTCAACACACTTCCTACGATCCAAGGCTTAACAACTATGCTGACGATGTCTGGTCCATCGGCAGCAGCAGTATTGCTCGTAGTAACACTGGCACCTAATTGAGCGTACTTTTCGAGTTTTGCCTCAGTAGGATCAGCAACTGTGATGTCTGACGGCTTGAAAGTTTCGCTTTTGAGTAATCCTTCAACGAAGGAGCCGCCCATGGCACCTGCACCTATAACTGCTATTTTCATATTTCGCTTAGTACTTTAGTCAATCTTTGAATAAAATCATCAACCTCTTCTTTTGACAGGCAAAGAGGCGGAAGAATGCGCAGGATATGTGTGGAGGCAGCACCTGTGAAACAATGTTGCTCATAAATGAGTTTGCTCCGGACATCTTTTTGGGGAATATCCAAGTCTACGCCGACCATCAGCCCGCGCCCTCTTACCTCTAAGATGTGAGGTTGTGCCTTTTGCAAGTCCTTGAGACTTTCAATCAGGTATTCACCTACAAGGTGGGCGTTCTCAATCAGCCCTTCTTTTTCTATCACGTCGAGCACAGCAAGGGCGGCTGTACAGGCTAAGTGATTCCCACCAAAGGTCGTTCCTAATTGCCCATAAATAGGTTTAAACTCTGGTGAGATCAATACTGCTGCCATGGGGAATCCATTGCCAATGCCTTTGGCAACGGAGATTAAGTCGGGTCTGATTCCTAACCATTGGTGAGCAAAAAAATTTCCAGAACGACCATATCCACATTGAATTTCATCGCAGATGAGAACCGTTCCATATCTCTTGCAGGCTGCTTGCAAGCCTTGTGCAAACTCTGGAGTGGCAAGACGGATTCCTCCAACGCCTTGGATACATTCCAAGATGCAGGCGCAGACATCTCCTTTGGACAATTCCTCTTCCCATGCCTCAAGATCATTCATCGGCAGGAAGGTCACATTGCCGTTGTCATTGACTGGCGCGACAATTTTCGGATTGTTGGTCACTTCTACGGCTAATGACGTGCGACCATGGAAAGCATGGTCGCAGGACAAGATGCGTTTGCGCCCATTATGGAAAGAGGCGAGTTTCAGACAGTTCTCATTAGCTTCTGCCCCACTGTTAATCAGAAAGAGCTGATAGTCGTCATACCCGCAAGCTTTCCCTAAGCGCTCAGCGAATTGCTGTTGAAGCGTATTGATGACGGAGTTACTGTAGAATCCTAACTTATTGAGCTGATCGGTCATCATCTTAATGTAATGGGGATGGCAGTGACCAATGCTAATAACGGCATGCCCTCCGTAAAGGTCAAGGTATTCCTGTCCTTGATCATCCCAAACCTTGCAGCCTTTTCCCTTGACAATATTTACGTCGTAAAGGGGATATACATCAAATAATTTCATAATTTCTTGTTTTTAGAAAGCGGACGATTTTAATTTTAAGCCAGCGGTCTCTTCAATCCCGAACATGATATTCATGTTTTGGACAGCTTGACCAACTGCTCCTTTCAATAGATTGTCAATGCAACTGGTTATCAGAAGCTTATTTCCAATTTTGTCGCAGTGGATCAAGGCTTTATTCGTGTTGACGACTTGCTTTAGATCCAATGGCTTATCCACATAGTGGGTGAATGGCGCATGTTCGTAGAAATCTTTGTATCCAGCCACAATGGTGTTGATGTCAGCGTCTGTCTTTACAACTTCCGTAGCAAAGATCCCCCTCGCAAAGTCACCACGATAAGGAATGAAATCGATGCTGGCATGGAGACTTCCTTGGATTTGTTTCAGACTTTGCCTAATCTCTGGTATGTGCTGATGTTGGAACGCCTTGTAAATACTCAGATTGTTGTTCCTCCAAGAGAAATGAGTTGTGGGACCCGGTTTTTGACCTGCCCCAGTCGAACCTGTAATGGCGTTCACGGAAACATCTTGGGTAATGAGTTTCATCTGGGCCGCAGGGAGCAGTCCTAGCTGAATACATGTAGCGAAACACCCTGGGTTTGCAACATGTTGAGCCTTGGAAATACTTTCTTTATTGATTTCAGGGAGCCCATAGACATAATCATTGCCTGGTGCGGCAAGCCGGAAGTCTTGTGCCAGGTCAATGATCTTCACATGGGATGGGATGATATGTTCCCGCAGGAAAGCCTCGCTTTTCCCGTGCCCGAAGCAAAAGAAAACGACATCTACCTCTTCAAAAGGCATCTCTGAAGTAAACCTCATTTCTGTTTCTCCATAGAGACCTTCGTGTACATCCGTCAGCAAGTTGCCTGCATTGCTCTCGCTGTTTACAAAAATGATTTCTGCTTGGGGATGGTTAAGCAACAGGCGAATCAGTTCGCCTGCTGTATAACCAGCTCCACCTAATATACCTATTTTAATCATATTTCTTTTTTTGTGGAGCTGACCCGTGAGGTTTGACTCCTATTGATTTGGCATTAGTATCCACAGTGCCACATATAAGAGAATGCCCGGGAAACCTGCCGTGAAGATGGTAAGCAATAGCCATATGATTCTCAAGACATCTTTGTCAAAACCAAAAAAATCGGCTAAGCCTCCACAAACGCCTGCTAACCAGCGGTCACTTGAACGCACTAATTTCTTATTCATAGTTTTCCTTTTATAAGTTTCTTCGTTCTGTTGGACGCTTTGACTTGCCAAAAAGTTGCGACCTACCAGAAGAAACTATCTTTTCTCATCAGGATGCATGCCATAATAGACACGCAGAGGAGTGGAAGAGACCTTAATGAAGCCCTTGGCATCCTGTGCGGTCCATCCATGTTGCATCTCTCCGTATTCTCCGAGCTTGGATTTTGTCAAGTCGTCTGGGGAATCGACACCAACGGTCTGGAAACTGTATGGACGGAGTTTCAGGATAGCTGTTCCATTGACATTCCGTTGTGATGAGGTTAACATCGCCTCAATGTCTGGCATGACAGGTTCGAGGTATTGGCTTTCATGTAAGAACATGCCATACCAATTCCCAACCTGGTCTTTCCAGTATTGCTGCCATTTGGATAGCGTACTCTTTTCCAATAGTCGATGCGCTTCGATGATCAGCAAGGGAGCAGCCGCCTCAAAGCCAACGCGTCCCTTGATGCCGATAATGGTATCCCCAACATTGCAGTCGCGACCTATTGCATAGCTGGCACCAATCTCTTCAATTTTTTGGATGGCTTTAATCTTGTCTGTAAAAGCTTCGTCGTTGACAGCTACAATCTCACCCTTCTCAAAAGTAATCCTCAGTTCTTCTTCTGGAAGCTTAGCCGTCACATGTTTCAGATAAGCTTCTTCTGGCAATCCTTGTGTCGGGTCTAACAATTCGCCGCCACAGATACTGGTTCCCCAAATACCAACGTTATAAGAATATTTCAGTTTTGTGAAATCAGCATGGAAGCCATGGGCATTCAAATAGTCGACTTCTTCTTTGCGTGAAAGGGCATGGTCGCGCGTGAGCGTAATGATCTCCGTGCCTGGAGCCATGACAAGGAAGGTCATGTCAAACCGGATCTGATCGTTACCTGCACCTGTCGATCCATGGGCTATAGCATCGGCATTGATCTCCTTGGCATACCTTGCGATGGCGATTGCCTGGAAGATGCGCTCTGAAGAGACGGAGATTGGATAGCAGTTGTTACGCAGAACATTGCCGAATATCATATATTTCAGGGATTTCTCGTAATATTCGTGGGTAACATCAAGTGTAACATATTTCGTGGCTCCTAACTGATAAGCATTTTCTTCATTCTTTTTTAATTGCTCTGCACTGAGGCCACCCGTGTTCGCACATGCTGCATGAACCTCGTATCCTTCTTCTGCAAGCTTCATGACCGTATAGGAAGTGTCCAAACCTCCTGAAAAAGCAACAACAACTTTCTTCTTTTCCATAACTACAACCTTATTTTACTTTGTTAATACCATCAATTTTGCGGATTCTGTCCATGACATCTGCGGGAATCTTGGCCGGGAGATGTTCCTCAGGATCATAGAGCATTCCTGTGCAAATACAATATTTTCGCCCGGTGCGTTTCAGAACATCAACGTTAATGCAACCCTCGCAACCCCTCCAGAAGGCCTCGTCATCTGTTAGCTCTGCAAAGGTAACAGGGTGATAACCCAATTGAGTGTTCATCGCCATGACCGCAGCCCCACTTGTCAGGCTGAAGATCTTGGCATGTGGCCATCGTGTTCGTGCTAATGTGAAGGTCAAGTCCTTAATCCTTTTTGCAACGCCTATTCCTCGATAGTTAGGGTGTACGATCAGTCCGGATGTGGTCACATATTGCTTGTTCCCCCAAGTCTCAATATAGCTAAACCCTGCGAAATGGTCTCCTTCGAGAGCAATCACTGCCTTTGCCTCTTTCATTTTTGTGGCGAGATATTCATGGGTACGTTTCGCAATACCGGTCCCACGAACTTTTGCTGCATCCGCAATCGTCTTTAATATCGTGTCGACATATTTCTCATGTGATGCGTCGGCGACCATCACTTTTATTTCTTCCATTGCTATTCAATAATTACGTTCACTTACCAAATGTTGGGAATGATGGGACTTAGTCCTTCGATGACATCATTCTTCTGGCTCCCCTCCTTGATGACCAAAAAGATAGTATCGTCGCCAGCGATGGTTCCGAGAACTTCCGGGATGTCACTGTTGTCTATGTTGTAGGCAATTGCACTGGCATATCCGGGACGGGTCTTGATCACTGCCATATTCTTGGAAAAGTTGATGGATACGAATCCTGGTGACTCAAGCATCTCAGACGCTAATCGCGGGTTCGTGATCCGCTTGTACATCGTCTCATTCGGTAGGACATATACATATTTGCCATTCATGCTGGCAGCCTTTGCGACTTTCAACTGCTTCATGTCTCTGCTCAATGTGGCTTGGGTAAGTTGGTATCCCTCTTCCCGAAGTGCCTGCAACACTTCTTCCTGATTACTCAGCTCTTTGCTTGAGATAATCATTTTCAGAGCTTCCATTCTGGCATTTTTTATCTTCATAATTTGTATTATTATTCGTTATGTGCTGCAAAGATATAATTTTTTGAATCTAACGCCAAACAATATGGCATAAATTTGCTAAAAATGCTTTCGTTTTTATGTTATTTCACATACGACTATCCTTTCCGTTCGTATTTTTATGCGTGCCCGTCTATGTTTGTTGTGAAGCTGTCCTGATCAAGAAAAGATGTCGTTTCTGTCTCAAAAAAATCATTAAAAGGTTTGTTAAAAGATAAAAAATATCTATATTTGCACGGATGTAATCTATTTCGCATTATTATAAAGTATTGATTATGCAACAAGTACAAGATTTCAGGCATAGATCTTTGGAAAGGGCGTGCGTGCTTTTTTTCTTTCTATTGCTTGGTATGGCAACATTTGCACAGACCACAGCGGCTGGTAAAGTAAAAGATTCTGGCGGAGAGCCGTTGGTGGGCGTAAGTGTTCTTGAAGTAGGTACCAACAATGGTACCGTTACAGACGTGAATGGGCGCTATTCTTTAACGGTGAAGAATGGGGCTCAGCTGAAAATATCTTATGTTGGTTTTGTCCCTCAGACGATTAAGGCTAAGGGCAATTCCGTTGTGATCATGCAGGAAGACCATAAGACTTTGAATGAGGTCGTTGTCGTAGGGTATGGAATAATGAGAAGGAAAGATGTCACGAGTTCCATTACCACGGTCAGTGAGAAGGACTTGAACCAAGGCGTCTATACTGACCCTGCCCAGTTGTTGCAAGGTAAGGTCGCAGGCTTAGTGGTGACAACGAATGGTGATCCTTCTGGAGAGCCCAGCATTACGTTGAGAGGAGCCTCTACGTTAAGAACGGGGGAGGCTCAGCAACCTTATTATATTATAGACGGCATTCCTGGCGTAGACTTGTCTCTTGTCTCTCCAGATGACATTGAAAGCATTGATGTCCTCCGAGATGCCACTGCAACGGCTATCTATGGGTCTAAGGCTGCAAATGGAGTGATCATTATCACGACGAAGAAAGGCAGGAAAGGACGAACGAATGTGTCCTACAATGCTTATGTGGCTTTTGATCGTGTTGCCAAGAACTTGGATATGATGTCGGCAAGTGAACTTAGAAGCTATGCTGCAGCGAACAATTTAACGGTTCCGAATGATGAGGGCGCGGACACAGACTGGCAGAAAGAAGTTCAGCGTACAGGATTCGCACACAACCATAATGTCTCCATCAGTGGGGGAAATGATAAGACAACCTACAATGCGAGCATGAATTATATGAATCGGGAAGGTGTCATCAAGGGAACGAATATGAATCACTTGAATGGGCGTGCCTTGGTATCGACTAAGATTCTGAAAGACCATCTCAAGCTTGCCTTGGGCCTAAACGCCAGTCAGGGTAATTTTGAAAGCGTTCTTGGGAACGCAGATGGTGCCAGCGTGAACGATGCCATGAATTATTTTTCTCCTCTTGTTCCTGTGTATAATGATGATGGGTCCTACTATGAGTCTTCTGGTATCTCTATGAATTACAATCCTGTGGCGATGATCCATCAGGATCGTTTTAAGAATACACGGCGGCGGATGATGATGACAGGAAATGCAGAGTTAACCATCGTCGATGGACTTACATGGTCGGCGAACTATTCGTATATGAATCGGCAAAACATATTCAGTGGCTATAATAGCGTGAACTCTCAGGTAGTGAAGAAAAATGGGCAAGCTGAGCGAAACACCTATTTCGGGCATAGTCAGGTATTCGAGACCTTTGGAAATTTCACGAAGACCTTTAACAAGGTGCACAGTATGGGGATCATGTTAGGCTATTCGTGGGAAGAGAAAGTGCAGGATGATGGCTTTGGCGTGACAGTTTATAATTTCTACAACGACGATTTGGCTTATCATAACTTGACGTATGCAAGTAGTATTGATGGAATCTCTGCTGTAGAGAGTAGGGGCGAGTCGATCCTTCGCATGATTTCCTTCTATGGGCGTATGAATTATTCCTATAAGAGCAAATATAATTTCCAGGCAACCCTGCGCCGTGATGGTTCTTCAGCATTTGGGAAGAATAACCGATGGGCGACCTTCCCCTCTGTCAGTGCAGCGTGGCGCGTGAGCGAAGAGCCGTTTATCAAGAATCTGAATGTTTTTGATGACCTGAAACTGCGTGCTGGGTATGGGGTGAGTGGCAACTCTTTAGGATTTGATGCCTATTCTGCCATCCGGACTTATGGAGCAAGTGGCTGGTTTACTGCCTCGGATGGTAATGTCTATCGTACACTGGCTGCTACGAGTAATGCCAACCCCAACCTGAAGTGGGAAAAAACAGGAATGTTGAATGTCGGTATAGATTTCTCTTTCCTCGGTAGTAGGCTGAACGGTACCGTAGAGTACTATGTCAAGAAGACCAGCGACCTGATCTACGGCTATAATGTCTCGACACTCCTTTATCCTTATGGTACGATGATGGCCAATGTGGGGGATATCTCTAATAGAGGCATTGAATTTACTTTAAACGCAGTCCCAGTTAGCAATAATAGCTGGAATTGGTCTACGATGCTGAACTTAGCGCATAATTCCAATAAGGTGGACAAGCTGTCGAATGCGACTTATTCTGTCAAGTATATTGATGAGGCACAACCTGGCATCGCAGGGAATACTGGCGTTTCCGTGCAACGGTTGATGGAAGGGCAGCCCATCGGTACTTATTACACTTGGGAATGGGCTGGATACAGTGATACGGGTGTGTCACAATTCTACGTTCATGATGCAACAACCGGTAAGCGGACGGGTGAAGTGACGACCTCTCCTGAGGATAAAGACCGTACGATTGTTGGCAATGCCCAACCTGATCTCACCTTCGGATGGAATAATACCATCACTTATAAAAAGAGCTGGACGCTGACAGCTTTCTTTACAGGTGTTTTAGGAGATAAGGTCTATAATTGCTCCCGTGACCAATATAGTACCATCAACCTGATCACCATGGGCAAGAATGTGTTGTCGAGTGTGGCTACAGACCAGTTGCCTACGGATGTGAATGCCCAAACGCCATCCGATCGCTATATCGAGGACGGCAGTTATTTGAGGCTACAAACCCTATCTTTTTCCTATACCTTTAAGAGTTTGGCTGACTGGATGAATAGCCTCACTGTATATGGGACCATGAACAATGTATTTACGATAACCGGTTATAAGGGCATCGACCCAGAAGTGGAATTGAGTGGACTGACCCCAGGCATGGACTGGAGGCATAGTTGGTATCCCCATACCCGTAGTTTTATGTTGGGCGTGAAAATTAATTTCTAAGAGGAAAAGAACATGAAGAAGATTATATGTTATGCAGTAGCAGGTGGACTGTTGACTTTAGGGTCAGGATGTACCAATCTGGATGTGGATGTCAATTCCAAATACACCACCTATCCAAATTCCCCGATTGCCTTGGAGGCAATGGAAGCAGATGTCTTTTATGCTTTCCGTAATGCCTTGGGGGTAAACTATAATGTGGCACAGTCGCTATCTTCTGACGAGGAAGTTGGAATCAGCTTTGACGGTGACTATTATGACAAAGCAGCCTTTGCCCATCCAACGCTCCATAATTTCCTCCCAGATGACGGATGCTTGTCCTATTATTCTGACCTGGGCTCTGGCATTACGAAATGCAATACATTGATTGAGACTTATGGCGACCAGACGACCAGTGCCGCTCAGGCAAGGGCAATGCGGGCCTTCTACCATTTTATTTTAATGGATAGTTTTGGCGATACTCCCATTATCGATAAACTGGCTGAAGGTGGAACGTCTTTGGACCGCTCCCCTCGTGCGGAGGTGGCTAAATGGATCGAGAAAGAATTGCTTGAAATTATCCCAAGCCTTCCTTCTACCGTTGACGAGACAACCTACGGCAAGCCAACACGTTGGATGGCTGAGGCTTTGCTCGTGAAGTTATACCTGAACTGGGCAGTCTACACAGCAAAGGATGTCACGGCATATGAGCCGTCAGATGCCAATGAGAAATTGAATGACTGCGTGAAGTATTGCGACGATATCATCAAGAGTGGTCACTTCAACCTGAGTGATCCTTATCGTTCGAAGTTCTTCCCAGATAATGGCTATCAGATCAAGGACTTCATCTATGCGATGCCCTATGATTGTGTGACAGAAAAAGGAATGCATTATGAGCGTTATCGTACCTGGCGTAAGACAGATGGAGGCGGTGACGATGGCTCTACTACTTATTATGGAGACAAGGGCGTAAAGTCATTTGGAGGCAATATTTCGCTGACCCCAGAATTCGCGAGCTTGTTTAGCCTGAAGGGAGATGACCGGAATGGCGTCATCCTACGGGATACGATCTATCAATATGATGCCATTACAAGAGAGAAAACCGGAAAGGTGTGGACTTACAAGGGTAAGCCTGTCGTTCTACAGAAAAATATTACCCTCAAGGCGAATAAAGACGGCATTGTGGAAAATCCGGAATTCCTGAATACAGGCGCGACGGTTACGGGTTGGTCGCAAGGATATAAGAGCATGAAATTCTGGGTATGTACTTCAGATTATAAGAACGATAGGAACCAGAGCAATGATGTCCCTATTTTCCGTTATGCTGATATTATCTTGGAAAAGGCTGAGGCGATCCTACGTGGAGCAAAGGCTACGAATGGACAGACTCCTATGAGCCTGATGAATGAAATCCGGTCTTATGTACATGCCTCACTGCTGACAACGGCTCCTACACTCCAAGATATTTTGGATGAACGGGGCAGGGAGTTCATCACAGAGAACTGGCGGCGTAATGACCTGATCCGCTTCGGAAAGTTCGAGGATGAATGGGGATTCCATAAGAAAGGGTTCAATACGGCACGCTTTGACAAGACCTGTAGGATTTTCCCCATCCCAACCAGCGTCTTGAATCTGAATACGAACTGGGAGCAAAATCCAGGATATTAAATGACAGTTTAGTTGGTCAGGAGAGCTTTGACAAATTGGGTGAATAGCCATTTGTCAAGGCTTTCTTGCATTTTGTAAGTAAAAGATTTTGTTTTTTCTTCATAAAATTGTAATTTTGTGAGAGTAAATCTATCCAGATTGATTACTTGATTATGGATCCTACGGAGCAGTTAATAATAGAACAGTTGAAAAAAGGGAAGGAAGAGGCATATAAATATTTATATGTCCACCACTATCCTGTGCTTTGTCATATTGCCGTGCAATATGTGCATGATGAGTTCTTGGGAGAAACCTTAGTCAGCGATACCATCTTCCATCTTTGGGAGATCCGTGAAACTCTCCATATTAATAGCACCCTTCGTAGCTACCTGATCCGTTCGGTCAGGAACCGTTGTTTAGACTATCTAAAAGCGCAATCTACCCAACGGGAACAACTCGTTTCCAATGTGGCTGATCTCCCGACCGTAAGATCTGCTGAATCGGATGATTTTCCGCTGGGTCATTTACTGGCGCAAGAACTGGAGGAAAGAATTGCCCAAGCGATCGATAGTCTCCCCTCTGATTGCAAACGTGTGTTTAAGTTGAGTAGATTCGAAGGAAAGAAGCAAGAAGAAATAGCCAAAGAACTTCATATTTCTGTGAATACGGTTAAATACCACATGAAGCGGGCCCTGTCTCTCTTGCATGAAGATTTACATAAATATTTGCTTGCTCTTTTTGCTTTGATGATGCAAAGTTGATTTTTTTTTTCTTTTGTGACTACCCGCTTTTTTTCTTTTTTCGTCTCTTAAATAAGTATGCCAATGATGGAGTATACCGTTCAACAACATATGAATGACCTCATTATTCAATTGCTTGGCAATGAATTGGATGAGAAAGGCAAAGAAGAACTTTGCCAATGGGTCAATGCTTCTGAAGAAAACAAGAAGTATTTCATGAACCGCCAGGAAATTTGGTTCTCTTCTGTTGATGCAGAAGAATTGTCAAAATATGATGGGAAGAAAGCTTATCAACTCTTTCTGGATAGAGTGGAAGATGCAAGGAGAGAAGAGGAAGATGAGGATCGCCATGTTTTTCCTTCAAGATGGTTGGCTTATGCGGCAGTTCTTGCCGCCTTTTGCATCATTTCTTATGTCTCTTATCATCATGGTCAGGCAACGATCAAGTCTGATTTCGCAGATATCGTCATTGAGGCACCACAAGGTTCTCGAACCAAGTTGAACTTACCTGATGGAACTGTCGTCTGGTTGAATGCTGGGTCGAAGATCGCCTATTCCCAAGGCTTTGGACTAACCGATCGTCAAGTCATGCTGACTGGAGAAGGTTATTTCGAGGTGAAGAAGAATGAGAAGCTTCCATTTTCGGTCAAGTCGGAAAATTTGCAAGTCCATGATATTGGCACAGTTTTCAATTTCTGTGATTACCCTAATGATGCAGAGGCTGTCGTCTCTCTTCTTGAAGGAAAAGTCTCTTTAAATGATGTCAAACATCAGGAGAAAGTCTTCTATCTGAATCCTCATGACCAGGCAGTCTTTAATAAGTCGACGGGCAATATGGTTATCAACACTTCTGCAGCAAACCAGGAGGCTGTTTCTTGGACAAGTGGAAAGTTAATCCTGAATGGTCAGCCATTTAGCGAGATTGTCAAGGTGTTGGAGCGGAGCTATAACGTGAAGATCATCGTAAAGAACCCTGACTTGAACCATAATCATTTCTATGGAGACTTCCTGCGTCAGGAGGAGAACCTGACGGATATTCTGAATGATCTCTCAGCAACAGGAAAGCTGCATTATAAGATAAAAGACAAGAAGACGATCATACTGTATTGAGGAAATATAATTGTTAACATATCATGATTAATAACTAAAAACGAGGGACATGGAAAGAATCAGGGCAGTATAAAAACTTGGGAGAGAAAAAGGCAGGAAGATCTTGCACATCTGCCTGCCATAAAGCTCTCTTCGTACTATCGGGTAGTAATTCAGAGAATTCAATCATTGAAGCCATACGTTGTTTCGTGTTGTGCACACGGATCAATTCGTATCTTGCAAAGGTAAAGAAATTCTCTGATATTACGAATAAATCTAAACATTAAAAACATTAATTTAAAATTGTTATGAATTACAGGAAGAAATTCTTATTTTTAGGGGTTTTCTTTGCAGTCAGCGTAAGTGCGATGGCTCAGGATATCGCATTGCGTCTGAGAAATGTCACGGTGAAGAAGGCGATGACAGAACTAAAACAAAAGAGTGGTTATTCTTTTGTGTATGAAGGGTCGGATATTAATGTCGGCAAGAAAGTAAACGTGAATGCCAATACCGTCTCTCAGGCTGTAGAGCAGATATTGGTAGGTCAGAATGTTACCTATCGCATTAATGGCAATAGTATTATTGTTTCGAAGAAAGTAGCATCGCAAATCAAACAAAAAAGTAGTGCATCGCGAAAAGAAAAAGTCTCCGGCACCATCACTGATACTCAAGGAGAACCCATTATCGGTGCTAATGTCAATGAAAAGGGGACGAAAAACAGTGCGGTCACAGACGTCAATGGTCGTTTTACTATTGATGCTGAAATAGGGTCTCCACTTGTAGTCTCTTATATTGGCTATAAGGATCAGGAAGTAAGGGCTTCCAATAATATGCAGATTATCATTCATGAGGCAACAGAAAGCATTGATGAAGTTGTTGTTGTCGGATATGGTACCATGAAAAAGAGAGATTTGACTGGTTCTGTGACATCTGTGAAAATGGATGATGAACCGGTTGGGACAGTTTCTTCTATCAGCCATGCCTTGGCAGGAAAAGCAGCAGGGCTTCAGGTAAATACGGTTAGTGCGCAGCCTGGTGGAGGTGCTACCTTTAGGATCCGTGGCGCCGCGTCCGTAAATGGAGGAAATGACCCATTAATTATCATAGATGGTTTTCCTGTGAATTCTTCTGGGGATATTAGCGTTGGTAGATATAGTAGTGGATCTTCGGATAATATCTTAGCAAGTATCAATCCAAACGACATAGAGTCGATTGAAGTTTTAAAGGATGCCAGTGCTACGGCTATCTACGGTGCACGTGCTGGACATGGCGTGATCATCGTAACTACAAAAAAAGGAAAGCAGGGTAATGCGAAGGTAACCTATTCTGGTACAGTTTCTGTTCAAGATATGGCAAAAAAATATGAGATGCTCAGTGCACATGATTTTATGCAAGTGACTAATGATTACGTGCATGAAAATTGGATGAGAACCAATGGCATTGGCATCTATGGTGGCAAAAGCGAGCAAGAGGCGTCTACTCCTTATACTCCCAGATATTCAGATGCAGAGATCGCGAATCCTGTGAATGATACAGATTGGTTTGGTGAAATTACACGTACAGGTTTCCAAACGCAGCATAATGTGTCAATCACAGGTGGGACAGACCATACCAAGTATATGGTATCAGGAAACTACTTCAAGCAAAATGGTGTCATTAAGAACAATGGAATGGATAGGTTCACCGGTCGCGTTAATCTTGATCAAGATATTAATAAGTATGTGAAGGTCGGCGTAAACTTGACGCTGTCAAAGATTCAGACTGATAATGTACCTCTTGGGAGTGGGCAGAATGAGTATGCCAGCATTTTAGTGTCAGCATCTCAGTTTAATCCCTTATTGCCAATTAAGGATGAAAAAGGCAATTATGTGCTGAACTCCCAGGCTGCTTTCTTGCCTAATCCTGTGAGCTTGTTGGAGATTACGGACAAAACGACGAAGGAAAGAGTCCTGGGTACTGCCTATGTTGAATATCGTCCTATCAAGGATCTCTTACTTCGGGCGAATTTCGGTATTGACAGAAATTCTCAGCGAAGGGAAACCTATTTGCCTAAGACAACATTGTATGGCGCAAAAAAGAATGGACAGGCGAATATAGGCCAATATGATAAGTCTGACTATTTGTTGGAACTCACCAGCACCTATACAAAAATATTTGGCAAACATTCCCTGAATGCGTTAGTCGGATATTCTTTCCAGCGCTTTACGGATAAATGGTTAGGCGCAGAGAATAACGACTTCATTACAGATGCATTCAAATACAATAACTTAGGTGCGGGAGCGTATCCCAGTCCTTCTGTAGAATCGTCTGCGACACAACACGAAATGGCATCTTTCTTTGGACGAGTTAATTATACCTATAATGATCGCTATTTGTTGACGGCAACATTGCGTGCTGACGGTGCCAGCAATTTTGCCAAAGATCATAAATGGGGTTATTTCCCATCTGTCGCCTTAGGTTGGAGGTTTACGGAAGAAGAGTTTATGAAGAAGTGGGATTGGTTGTCTAATGGTAAACTAAGACTTAGTTTTGGACAAACCGGAAATTCTAATGTGGGCAACAAGGCCATTAGTTATTATGCTACAGGGTACGATAACGAATTTGGTGGAACCAAGCATGTGGGCGTCTATCTTGCGCAATTAGGTAATCCTGACTTAAAATGGGAGACTACTACAGAGTGGAATGCTGGCCTTGACCTGGGATTCTTTAATAATAGGATTAGCGTGACAGCAGATTTTTTCCATCGTGTTGTTTCCGACCTGTTGAATACTCAAAACTTGATGTCTTATTATGAGGTAAGCTCCATGATGGCGAATATCGGAAAAACACAGAGTAATGGTCTTGAATTGACGGTGAACACGGAGAATATCCGAAGCAAGGATTTTGATTGGAACTCCACGCTAACCTTTTCATTCTATAGAGATAAATGGAAAGAGCGTAGCCCTCAGTGGAAACCTGCAGCATATTCAAAATATAATTCACCGATTCGCTACTATGCAGGCTATCTGTCCGATGGACTTATCCAGCCGGGGGAGGATGTTCCCTATATGAAGGGCGCACTCCCTGGACAGGTGAAATTGAAAGACATCAATGGATATGTCTATAATGAAGATGGAACTTATAAAGTAGACAAGCATGGCATTCCTCTCAAGACGGGGAAACCTGATGGGAAACTTGATGATGCAGATAAAGTCATCTATGGAAATGCGGATCCGAAATATATGGCAGGATTCAACAATACCTTTAGATACAAGAACTTTGACCTGAATATTTATTTCTATGGAGAGTTTGGTGTCTACACACAAGGATCATATAAAGATTTGTGGTTAACAGGAGGGACTGGTAATATAGTTAATTTGTATAGGAGTTATAATATGCCTGTCTCAGCAAAAGATGTTTGGACACATAGTAATACGACCGCGACTCGCCCTGGATATTTCCAGTCATATAGTTCTTATGGGATTGGCGATTATTTCTTGGATAGGAGTTGGTTCGTAAGATGCCGAAATATTACACTGGGCTATACCATCCCTGTTAACAAGAAATACATTAACAGGATGAGGGTGTACGTTGATGCGAATAATCTGTTCTGCCTTACTCCTTATAAAGGACTTGACTTGGAGACAGATAATTCTGCTTGGGCATACCCTAATGTGCGGACATTTACATTCGGAGTGGACATAACTTTCTAAATTAAAGAATACGACAATGAAAAAGATATATTTATTGGTTTCTATTTTGGCATTGATGCTTTGCTCGTCATGTACCGACTTGACGGAAAAAGAATATGATATCATTGGCTCAGGAATGTTTCCAAAGACAGCAGAAGACGCAGATGGCTTAGTAACCGCTGCTGCGTATGGACCTTTTGTCAGCAATTGGTATAGTGGGGTGTTTACGGTAGCTGCGACTGGAGTGCAGACCTATACTGAGATGACTACGGATATTGGATATTGCCAGTGGAATGATGTTGTTTGGCCTGATTTGCTGAATGTTAATTTTACTCCTAACTCATCCGGACCCACACGTACTTACAAAAATTACATCAATTCTATCTCCAAAATGACACAAGCTTTGGAGAGACTGAAAAACATGGAGATCGATGACGATGTGAAGAATCAATATATGGCTGAGGTTCATTGTGGAAGGGGCTGGTTGGCTTATATCCTGTACGATCTTTATGGACCATTGCAGATTGCTTCCCCTGAATTGCTGTCAAGTGGGAAAGATGAGGTTCTCCCTCGTTCGACTGCTGAGGAAACGGTAAAGTTCATCGAGGATGACCTTCAAGAGGCTATTAAGTATCTCCCGGCCAGGTATCATAAGGGCGATGCAAACTATGGTCGTTTTACAAAAGCTGTCGCCTATACGGTTCTCATGAAATTATATATGCATGAGAAGGAGTGGAAGAAGGCGGTTGCTTGTGGAAAAGAGCTGATGGAACCGGAATATGGTTTCCAACTCGTTCCACATTATAAGGATATCTTCACGTTGGAAAATGAAGGAAACGATGAAACGATTTGGGCAGCTGTTTGTAGCACAAGTGGAAATCAACAACTTTGGCTTGCCCATGTTTTGTCCAGTGAGTATCCGACCAAGAACACATCCATTCAGAAATGGGGAGGTTATCGTGTGCTATGGGATTTCTATCATACGTTTGATCCTAAAGATGAGCGTTTGCAGGTGTTAGTGGGTGACTTCGTCGGTACAGATGGTGTTGAATACAATGAGAAGAATCCTGGTACAGTCTTGTTTGGTGGAGCCATGCCTATCAAGTATGGGGAAGATCCCAATGCTACGGGTGAGGAAAGTCAAATTGACTGGATCGTCTTTCGCTATGCTGATGTCTTGACGTTGTTGGCTGAGGCTGAATGTCGGGCAGATAATCGTGTGAGTGAGGAAGCCGTTAGCTTACTGAATAGGGTACACCAGCGTGCAGGCCTTGCTCCGTATAAGCTTAGTGACTTCGCTTCGTCAGAGGCTTTCCTGGATGCTGTCTTATTAGAAAGAGGACATGAATTGTGGTTTGAGGATTGCCGTCGTACAGATTTGATCAGGTATGGAAAATATATTGAGTATGCAAAGAAATACCGTCATTCTACAACAGCCGCTGATTATATGACGCTCATGCCGCTGCCTCAGTCAATTATCGATGAAGGGAAAGGACAGGTGGTTCAGAATCCTGGTTATTGATCAAATTCGAATTGTATGACAAGAAAAACCCTCATCATATTTTTATGCTCTCTGCTCTTGTCCGTACGCGCAATGGGCTCCAATCCAGTCATTGGTCTCTTGGAGCGTATTGACAAGGGCGCTTCGAAGAAGTTCTTTATCGAGCGAATTGATTCCGTTCGTCAGGACTTCTTCGAAGTCTATAATAAAGGGGAACGTATTGCTGTTCGTGGCAATAATTATATAAGTATTGCTGCAGGCATTCATTGGTATTTGAAGTATGTAGCTCATATCCATTTGTCATGGAACTGCATGCGGGCAAAGTTACCTCCTGTTCTCCCGCCTGTCAAAGAGCCTATTCATAGAATGACATCTTATCCCCTTCGTTATGATCTTAACTATTGTACATTCTCGTATTCTTCTGCATACTGGGATTGGACGCGCTGGCAGCAAGAAATAGACTGGATGGCATTGCATGGCATAAATGTGTGTCTTCAAATGGTGGGAACGGATGTTGTATGGCGTAATACCTTGCTTCGCTTAGGATATAGTAAGGAGGACGTGAATAAATATGTAGCGGGATCTGGATTCCAGGCATGGTGGCTGATGAATAACCTCGAAGGTTGGGGCGGTCCACTGAGTGACAACTGGTATCGGCATTCAGAACAATTAGGGCGAGCGATCATCAAGCGCATGAGAGAATGGGGAATAAGCCCTGTCCTGCCAGGCTACTCGGGAATGGTTCCGCACGATGCAAAGGACAAGTTGCATCTTGATGTTCAAGATCCTGGAACTTGGTGCGCATATCATCGCCCAGCATTCTTGCAACCAACCAGTCATCAGTTCGCAGATTTGGCTCGTGTTTATTATCAAGAGCAAGCTAAGATCTTGGGAAAATCAGATTATTACAGTATGGATCCCTTTCATGAAGGTGGCAGTGTTGCTGGTGTTGATTTGAATGCGACAGGATTGGCTATATGGAAGGCAATGCAAGAAGCGAGTCCGCATTCCAAATGGGTCATTCAGGCTTGGGGGGCTAATCCTCGCTTGGAAATGATTAAAAATATTCCACAAGGTGATCTTGTGGTCCTTGATCTCAATGCGGAGAATGTTCCACAATGGGGCGATGAAGACTCTGATCGATTCAGGAAGAATGGATTCGGACATCATGACTGGTTGTATTGTATGCTCCTTAATTTTGGCGGTAATGTTGGCTTGTTTGGTAGGATTGACGCAACGATTGAAGGGTTTTATAAAGCAAGGTCGTCTTCGTTTCGTCACACAATGAAAGGCGTGGGGCTTACCATGGAGGGTATTGAGAATAATCCTATGATGTATGAGCTGCTTTGTGAATTGCCTTGGCGAGATGAAACGTTGGATAAAGAGTCTTGGATCCGCCAGTATTGTAGGGCACGCTATGGCAAGGACAATGCTGCTATATTGCGTGCTTGGCAGATGCTGATACATAGCATTTACAATTGCCCCAAGCGAAGCCCTCAGCAGGGTACGTCAGAGTCAATTTTCTGCGCACGCCCTGGGAAGGACGTGTACCAAGTGTCTACTTGGTCGAATATGTCTCCTTATTATAACCCTGATTCTGTGATAGAAGCTGCTAAGGTATATTTTTCGGCCGCGCCTGAATTCTTAGGGAAAGATTTCAATGATAATTACGAGTATGATCTTGTGGACATCACAAGGCAGGCTTTGGCTGAGAAAGGGAGAATGGCTTACAAGGAAATGCAGCAAGCATTAAAACGGAAAGATCAAAAAGGGTTTAAGAAAAGTTCTGAAGAATTCTTGCATCTCCTTTTGTTACAAGATAGCTTGTTGTCTACACGGAAAGAATTCATGGTCGGTTCTTGGTTGAAACGTGCCATAGATTTGGGAAAGACGCAAGATGAAAAAAATCAATATGAATGGAATGCTCGTACTCAGATTACCACATGGGGTAATCGCATGGCTGCTGATCAAGGGGGATTGCATGACTATGCGCACAAGGAGTGGGCTGGTATTCTCAAGGATTTCTATTATCATCGATGGAAGTTGTGGATAGATGCCATGATGGAAGAACTTAACGGGCAACCTTCTCAGCCATTAGATTTCTATTCCATAGAGGAACCGTGGACAAAGCAACATAACCCATATCCTTCAGTTGCGCAGGGAAAGGCAATGGAAATAATTAAAAATGCAATTTATAAACAATGAAAATGTTTTTATTTCTTGCTTTATGCTTCTTCTTTTGCTCTCTGGAAGCCATGGCTTGGGAAGGAGAAACTTGGAAAGGTACTGTTAATGATCAGGGTCATATACAGAGCCTTACGTTCCATACGGGGCAAGGGGAAGAGAATATCCCTTTCCTTCCAGAGGGAAACACTGCGGGTCCTTCTTTTTATGTCAACATGGGAGGCGTAGATTCCATGTTGGCATGGAGGCAGAAAGCGCAGGATGAATATGTGACATCAACCGATCAGGTGATGTGCAACTTAGTCTATACAAGCCTGAAGGGGTATCCTGCCATACAGATAACGATCAAGAATGTTGGACATACGCCTTTTCAACCTGTGAAAGCTGGGATCAAGCTTGGAATCGATACCTACATGGATAAGTATCCGGAGTGGAACCGTAAGTTCTTCCCAACTCTCATGTACAATGAGAAAAGCCATTTCTATGGCTATATGCAGTCTCCTTCGGGAAGTGTGATCGCCTTGGCTTGTCCTCAGGCCATTGCATCATGGAGCGTAGCGTTTAATCAAGGCTATCAAGATCCAGCACCACATTGGTTTATGGGGCATCGAATCCTTTCCCTAAATCTGGATCTGATGAATGCGTTGCCGTTGCCTGCCCATCATCCTCAAGTTTTATGGAATCTAAATCCACAGGACAGTCTTACATGGACAATAGGTCTCTTCCCTACAACCATGAGAGATTTGTTTCCTATGTTGCATCAAGCCATAGATGCTCCAATGCTACAAATGGAACAAACATCTTACGATAGGGGCGATGTGGCTTCTTTTTTCGTATATGGGACTACGCCAAAAGTGAAAGTGCTCTCTGAGAATGGAAATAGCTTACCGTTTAGTATGAAAAGAATCCAAGGTGAAAAATTTCAAGTCTCCTGCTGGTTATCCGACCCTGGACTGTACAACGTCCAGGTTGCTGATGGCAATAAATATGCTGAAGGAAAAATTTCGGTTCATCACTCTTGGGAATGGTGTATGAGGAAAGCAAGGGAGGCAACGCTTCAATACAAGCAAAAGGCAACTTCCCATGCGGAAAGTTGGTATGGCTTCTACTCGGCTTTCATCGCAGCACGTTATTTCCCGGATGCAGAGTTGGATAAAAAGGTTTCTGACAGATTTGAGTATTTGTTCTCTTTATTACATGATGTGAATAAGATGGAACCTAAATACTATAAAAGTAGGATTCAGAACACAGCAACTACGATAGGGCTTCTCGTCGCAAAATATCAAGCATCGCATCAAGAAAATGATATCCGTCGCGCCTCTCAATTGGCGGATTGGCTTATTCAGTTCAGTCAAGCCCCCAATGGAGCCTATATGAATGGTCGGACGATTTATACCAGTGTTATATACGTTGCCAAAAGTATATTGGAATTATATTTAGAGGAAAAGAAATTGGGGCAAACGGATGCTGGTTGGAAAGCGATCGCTGAAAGGCATTATCTTTCAGCAAAAAAAGCGATTGATCAACTCGTAGATAGTAATGGCAACTTCCAAACTGAAGGGGAGATGACATTTGAGGATGGGATGATTTCCTGTTCTGCTTTGCAAATCGGTATGTTCGCTTTGCTACAGAGCAATCATGCGGACCGACAGCATTACACGGACGCGATGTTGAGAATCTTGAATAGTCATGATTGCCTCACGCAATTGAAAGTACCTGATGCACGTAGACGAGGAGGAACCTTACGCTATTGGGAAGCTCAGTATGATGTCCAAATGCTGCCGAATATGTTTAACTCGCCCCATGGATGGAGCGGATGGCGGTGTTACGCTACTTATTATGCATATTTGTTGACAGGAGATCCTCGATGGATGATCGAGACATACAATGCAATAGGTGCTTTTTCCAATTTGTTGGATGGGCATACGGGGCAATTACGATGGGCTTTTATCGACGATCCCTATCTGAAGGTAAGACAAACTTGCGAGCCTGACCGGCATTATACCGTAGATTCTCTGAGCTTTGGGAACCCTCACCCGGATCTTTATCCTACCAAGGAATTCGTGATCGGAGAACAATATGTGAATATGATCAGTGATTGGCAAGGGGTAAATACGCAAGATAATGATGTGCATGAAGTGTTTAAGTGTATGGGGGAAGTGACCGTAGCCAATGCTTTTGTGATTGAGAATACAGATGGTAGCTTCATGGCATTTAACTGTAAGGTGAGGAGGCAAGGGAATCGCCTGATAGTTACTTCGCTCGAAAAGCAGGTTGATAACCTCCATTATAACTTGAAGCACCGTTTCTTGATCGACTTCAATGCTAAGAAATCATCAGCCCTGACCAGCGGAATGGGGTGGCTAAAACAGTGAATGATTAAAATGAATCCTACAGAGCAAATGCAAATAACATTAGAGAAGCAACCTCGTCATAGACGTATCTTGTCCATTGATGTTTTAAGAGGTATAACGATAGCAGGAATGATTTTGGTGAATAACCCTGGTGGAGAGGAAGTGTACACACCGTTTGCGCATGCGAGTTGGATAGGTTTGACTCCTGCCGATTTGGTCTTTCCTTTCTTCATGTTCCTGATGGGAATTACTACTTATTTATCCTTGCGTAAGTATCAGTTTGAATGGTCTTGGGCATGTTCCCGGAAAATTATCAAGCGCACATTTTGCTTGTGGGGTATTGGACTGATCATAGAATGGTTGATGATGTTATCCTACCGATTGACGGAATCGGCAGATTCTATCGTTCCTTTCCTCGGGGATAGTTTTTCTCACCTCCGTTTGCTGGGGGTATTACCTCGGCTGGGAATTTGCTATGGCTTGGCAGCTGTCATCGTTCTGTCCACAAAACATAAGTATATTCCTTGGATTATAGCTTTTTTGTTCATGGGCTATTATGTCATCTTGGAGAGTTGTAATGGTTGGGTCCATGATTCGGCAAATATTCTTGCCATTGTAGATAAAACCGTTTTAGGTACTAATCATTGCTTCATTTGGGATGTGCCAGATCCTGAGGGGGTGTTGAGCACCGTGCCTGCTCTGGCTCATGTCCTTCTTGGCTTTTGTGTGGGGAAGTATGTGATGAATAGTGAAGGGTTGGACAACCAAATAGAGCGCTTATTCATCATTGGTGTTTTACTTACCTTGGTGGGGTGGCTGTTATCCTTTGGCTGTCCAGTTAGTAAGAAGATATGGAGTCCTACATTTTCCATGATTACTTGTGGAATGTGCTCGGCTATTCTTGCCTTGCTTATATGGGGAATAGATAAACGCGGTTATAAAAACAGTGCCATCACTTTCTTCCTTGTATTTGGCGTCAACCCGTTAATCCTTTATGTCCTCAGTGAATTGTTGTTCATGCCCCTGAGCATCCTGCCTTTAGGAGACTATACCATTTCTCATTGGACTTATCATAGCTTTCTTTTCCCTATGTTTGGAGCAAAACTCGCTTCATTGGTTTGGGGATTGTGTGTCGTAGGTCTTGTCTGGTATTGCGGCCTTACTTTGTATAAGAAGAAAATCTTCATCTCATTATGAATCTAATTCAAGTGTAGACCCTCTCGACCGACCCTGGTTTGGGAGGGTTAATACTTGGCGAGACGTTGCTAAGCATCCAAAGAGGGTTTATCATCGTCAGGATATATGGTACATCCCCAATCTTTTTTGTTGATTGTTAAGAAACTGGCATGGTGCCAATCTCCTTATTTAATGAGGAAATCAGATTTTGTAAATTTATACTGGAGATTTTTGCGTAAATAGGTTGACAGGTTGTCAAAACCCTTTGTGCATCGGGCTTGCAACCTTGGCTCTGCTCATCTGGCTTATCGAATACGTTTCATTTCAATCCATATCATGATCCGTATATTAAAAGCGAAGCTATCATACAAAATTCTCGAGAGAATTTGATCCAATAGGAGATGTTTTGAATGTCAAGAGCATAGGTGTCACCATAAATTCTCGAGAGAATTTAGCGAAAGATATACTTTTCCTGTCAACCTCATGTCAACCTTTGTCAACCTAAAAACAGGTTGCAAGCCCGATGCACAAAGGGTTTTGACAACCTGTCAACCTTTTGCTTAAAAAATCTCCAGTGCTAATATAAAAAAAAGAAACGCCAACGAGAGTGCTTTGGCAATTGTTTTTACGAAATGATCTGCGGACATTTCATTTCATGGCCTTACAATGAGTAAGTTGATTGACCGGGATAGAAGGGAATAATGACAAAGTTCTATGGTTCCATGGGAAAAAAGAAGCCAATGCATGGGGGCGCGTTGGCTTCTAATTGCTTATTTCTTCATGTCGAATCCCATACGGATTCCATCGTAGTTTTGACTGATCTGACCGATGGCTTGGATATTGCTATTCCCGCTTAAGGCTGCAGCAGTCTGGAGCAAAGTCAGCAACTTCTTTGACTCAAACAAAAAGCTCATTCCTGTCGTAGAGCCTTTCACATAGCACGGCAAGCTGAAGAGTAGCGTTTTCAGCGTCAATTTGCAACTGTTGGGCTCATAGGTATAGGTGCCTGACAATGCTTTTCCGTCAACCTCACCTGTGAATGTATTGTCTTTGTTCAAGGTCAATCTGGTGTTGCTACTTGTGAACCCAAATCTCTGGTATTGCACCTTTAGTTTGTTACGCAGTTCAGAGGCAGCAACCTCGCCACCTGCCTTGGCCAATAAGTTCTCGCTGGTAAACGCGACTCCTGGTTGGTCATATTTCCAAGTCCCGATAATCTGACTTTGTGTGGGCTTGTCTATTCCAATGACACTCGACAGAATGTTTCCTACTGTGTTGGCATTGGTGGCAGCACCCAGAATTTCGCCTAATACACTACCTGTGCTGCTCGTCGTTCCTGTGGCTCCTTGTCCTGAGACAAGACCGCCACAACTGGTGAGCGCAAGGCTGAGAATGCCTGCAATCACCATGCTTGATTTCTTCATTTCTCTATCTATTAAATGTTAATTGTCACTTCTCCCGAAGATCCTAAGCAGATATAAGAACAGGTTGATGAAGTCAAGGTATAACGTCAAGGCTCCCATCAAGGCTAATTTCTGCGTGCTTTCATTCATCTCCTCGCATTGTGCAAGCATCAATTTGATTTTTTGCGAATCCCACGCCGTTAGGCCAACGAAGATGGCAACTCCGATATAGCTGATGATGAGATCAAATGCTGCACTCTTCGTGAAGAAGTTAACCAACGTGGCGATGATAATGCCAATTAATGCCATAAAGAGGATCCTGCCAATCGATGACAAGTCTTTTTTTGTGAAATACCCATAGACAGCCATGACCCCAAACGTTCCTGCGGTAATGAGGAACACTTTCGTGATGATGGTGGGGGAATATAAAACAAAGATTGACGACAGCATGGCCCCGTTCAATATAGAATAGAGGACGAAGAGGAAAGTGGCCGTCGATAAGGAAAGCTTGTTTATGGCTGCCGTGACCCCGATCACTAAGGCAAGTTCTGCGATAATCAGGGCGAACATGATTCCCTTACTTGAATAGAGGGCTGTCAATAGGGCGGGGGAGGTTGCGACTCCGTAAGCTGTAATGCCCGTGATGACTAAGGCAAGTGTCATCCATACATATACTTTGCGCATGAGAGCAGGGAAAGCTAAGGATAAAGACCCTTCTTGCCTGCGAAGCATTTCTTCTAATCTGTTTGTTTCCATTGATTGATTTCCTTTAAATTATATGTTCGCAAAGATACGGCATTTCGGACTATTCTCAAAATAAATGTGCTTTTTTTACTTTTCTTTCACCCTCTTTATCATGCTCGTTCTCGATCCTTTGCGTCCCATAGCGAATGGAGGGGAAGCTATGATCGGCTGCAGAACCTAAAAATGACGGAGGCAATCCTGTGGGAAGAATTTGGTTCTTGATTTAATATAATAAGGTGTGAGGCAATTTATACTTTCATATTTGTCAAGAAACGTGAAAACTTTCATTAAAAATGCGATTTTCTTCCAGAAATATTTGGCAGGTTGAGGAATTTGCCATACCTTTGCACTCGCTTTTCGGAAATGAGCCGGTCACACGGTGAGAGGACGGGAGGCAGGGGCACCTGG
>ONBG01000004.1 GCA_900316015.1 uncultured Prevotella sp.
TTTAATAACAGAAGTTTTTCTTCTTCAGTGTACTGATTCATTACTTTTTTTCCTTTTACTTCTTTTTAATGAAGTGTCAACTTATTCAGTACAATACAGACGATCCTTTCCTTCGCCGCCCGTGCCGACAACCCGCGCGCCATTTCTCGTGGGCTAAGAAGAATTAAAAACAAAATAAAAAAATCATCGGCGACGACGACGGCGGACTTTTTTTCGAGTCGACGACGTCGACTCTTTTTTTCTTTATCTTTATTTTTATCTCTATTTATACGCGCGCGGATATAAGGTACGCGCACGAATATTGAATTTGCATTCAATTTAGATTCAATTTGCATTTAATTTAGATACAATTTGCAACGCGTCATCATCCATTTCGAAATCAGTTTCCGAGCCATCTATTTCGTGGTCCATGAAGAGATAAATGTTTAAATCTGCTATCGAAAATGACACATGGGTCCCATTCTTCACAGAGCAAGAAATGACAGTGCTTTACTCTGATTCGGAGAGAGGGTAAATACCTATAGGACATGCCTGAGCAGCTCAGGGATAAACTGGAAGTCAGCCCATCCCGTTGACAATTGAACGCCGAAGACGATGAGCCCATAGCAGAGAAGCATGACCCTGAAGTACAGGTTGGATTTCCAAAACACGACAAGGGTAAAACCTGTGATAACAGACAGGGACATGAGTTCTTCCTGGTAGATAGAGAGATGCAAGTAAGATGACAAGAACTCACAAGCTATTCGGAGAATGCTGAAAGTCAGGTCCACGAAGAACAGGCCGATGGCAAAGCCACAGACATTCTCCATCCACCGGTTCCATCGAGACGGTACCGGTTGGGTTGCTTTCTCTTCTTCTATGATATGATTTTCGTCCATTTGCGTGACAAAGGTAATGGAAATCATGGAAACGGGAAAATTTACACATACAAAAAAAGAAGAAACAGAATGGAAGATGGCATTTTATCATATTTGGCACTATTTTTGCAAGACTTATTTAGTTAGAAGTAATCATTGGTAATTTTACAAAGAATGGATAAGAAAGAAGTTCCCGTCTTGCTGCTTACGGGTTATTTAGGCAGTGGAAAGACTACGCTGTTGAACAGGATCCTTGGAAATGAGAAAGGGATTAAGTTCGCCGTTATCGTCAATGATATCGGTGAAGTCAACATAGATGCCAGCCTGATAGAGAAAGGTGGTGTTGTCGGTCAGGGCGACGACAGTTTGGTGGCACTCCAAAACGGCTGTATTTGTTGTACCCTTAAGATGGACTTGGTGAACCAGATTCAGGACATCATCAACCAGAAGCGGTTCGACTACATTGTCATCGAGGCTAGTGGCATTTGCGAGCCGGAGCCCATTGCACAGACGATTTGCTCGATCCCCACCTTGGGTCCACAGTTTATCAAGAATGGAGTCGCGCGCCTCGACAGTATCGTCACCGTCGTTGATGCCATGCGCATGCAAAGCGAGTTCAATTGCGGGGACGACCTCATGCGGAACGGTATCGAAGAGGATGATATAGAGAGCCTGCTGACACAGCAGATCGAGTTCTGTGATACGATCTTGCTAAATAAAGCATCTGATGTATCACTTGAAGAACGCAATAGAATAAAACACATTATCAAGGCATTACAACCAAAAGCTGAGATTATAGAATGTGACTACGGGGATGTAGATTTAGAGAAGATCTTGAACACCCACCGCTTTGATTACGACCGTGAGATCCAGTCGGCAGGTTGGATACAGTCCTTGGAAAACCAAGAGAACGAGGAAGAGGGAGAAACGGATGAATACGGCATAGGCACCTTTGTTTATTTCCGTCGTCCCGCCTTTAACTTAGGCAAGTTCGATGAATTCGTTGCAAGGAAATGGCCCAAGAATATCATTCGCGCCAAGGGCATCTGCTACTTTGAGGATGAACGGGACATGTGTTACCTGTTTGAGCAGGCTGGCAAGCAGCAAACCATCAAACAGGCAGGGCAATGGCTTGCCACGATGCCTAAGGAGCAACTGGACCCGCTGCTTGCCCGTGAGGAGAATCTTCGGAAGGACTGGGATGAGCAGTATGGCGACCGCATGATCAAGTTGGTGTTTATCGGACAAAAACTGGATAAGGAGAAGATCGCTCGCGAACTTGATGCTTGCCTGGAATGAGCCAGGCACTGACACATCAAGTGGATATGCTCCATGGTCCGTTGCTGCGGAAGATAGTGGCATTTGCCCTACCCTTCGCAGCCAGTAGTGTCTTGCAGCAATTGTTCAATTCCGTGGATGTTGCCGTGGTGGGGCAGTTTGCCAGCAGTGAGGCATTGGCAGCCGTGGGCACGAACGGACCGGTCATCAACCTTCTTATCAACTTGTTTGTGGGCATTGCCTTGGGAGCAAACGTCATTCTTGCCAACCACATTGGGCAGAAGGACAACCAGCGTATCCAGCAGGCTATCCGCACGGTATCCGTGATTGCTGTGGTAGGGGGTGTCTTCTTGATGGTTTTGGGATGGGTGGTCTCTCGCCCGATTCTCACGGCGATGGACACGCCTCCCAATATATTGGACGACGCAGTCCTCTACCTGAGAATTATCTTCTTAGGCGTACCCTTCACGATCATCTATAATTTTGGCGCTGCTATCCTGAGAAGCATGGGAGACACCAAGCGACCGCTATATACCCTCATTGTCGCTGGGATTGTCAATACGGTGCTGAACTTAATTCTCGTGATTGTCTTCCATTTAGGGGTGGCTGGCGTGGCAATAGCCACGGCAATATCCAACTTGGTGAGTGCAGGTATCATCTGTCTATTGCTGATACATGAGGACGAACCGTTCAAGTTACACTTGAATGAAATGCGTATTGATTCTGAAGAACTGAGAAGAATCCTTCAGATCGGTATACCTGCTGGCTTACAGGGAATGGTCTTCTCGTTCTCGAATGTGATCTTGCAATCTGCCATCAATGGTTTCGGGTCGGATGCTGTTGCCGGTTCGGCGGCGGCATTGAACTTTGAGGCATATTGTTATTTCCTGGTCAGTGCTTGTGACGGGGCTGCCATCACCTTTATCGGACAGAATTACGGAGCGGGACAATGCCAGCGTTGCAAACGGATTTTCTGGATTTGCATGGCAATGAGCGTGGTGGCATGTGGTTTCTTCAACCTGCTGTTTGCCACTCAGGCCTCATTCTTCCTACACGCCTTTTCTTTCGATCCCAATGTGGTACGTTATGGAGAGATCCGGATGCACGTAGTCCTGGTCACGCAAGCCATGGCCAGTTCCTATGAGATTGCGGGATCATGTTTAAGAGGATTAGGCAAGTCGATGTTACCCGCCATCCTGACTATTTTCGGAACATGCGTCCTGAGAATAGCCTGGGTATACCTGTTGCTTCCCCATTACCATGATTTTGGGATTCTTTTATGCGCCTACCCCGTCTCTTGGTTTCTCACAGGTTGTATGGTGTTAGTGGCGTGGTTCCTGACCAGCAGGAAACTACTGGCCCATGATTTTGCCTAAATCATTCGAAAGATAACTTCCGTAGTCGCTCACGCAATTGGGTTGCTTCTGACTTCCGGATGGATAAGGTAATCGAACAAGTGTTATCGAAGGTCTGATGAACGATCCTCGGACCCATTTCCTTGACGATCCTCATGACATCATTCATCATCGGATAGGTAAAAGAATACTGCACGAGCTCTTCTACCTGTCTAACGACGACCGTACAATGGGCAACAGCATCAGTTGCTGCCGTGCGATATGCCACGATTAATCCACTGGTTCCCAAGTTGACACCTCCATAGTATCTGACGACAATGATCAGGATATCTGTCAGCTCATGGCTATTGATCTGTCCCAAGATCGGCTTGCCTGCCGTACTCGAGGGCTCCCCATCGTCATTGGCACGAAACTCTTGTCGTTCCGGACCTAACATATATGCATAGCACACATGCCGGGCATCATAGTATTTCTTCCGATACTCGGCTACGATCCTCTTAACTTCCTCAACGGATTCCACGTGATGTGCAAAAGCGAGGAACTTACTCCGTTTCTCGGAGTAATATCCCTCGCCTATTTGATCAGTAATAGTTGAATATTCGTCTATCATTATTCCAATTTATGAATGATCAGTCCTGACCGCAATTTCGGTTCAAACCAAGTTGCTTTCGGTGGCATGATCTTCCCACTATCCGCGATATCCATGATCTGCTTCATTGATACGGGATACAATGCCAATGCCATGCGCATCTCACCACTGTCAACACGGCGTTTCAATTCTTTCAGTCCTCTCAAGCCACCTACGAAGTCGATTCGCTTGTCAGAGCGAAGGTCTTTGATTCCAAGCAACTGATCCAGGATCAACCGGGATGAGATATCGACATCCAAGACACCGATAGGATCCGTGTCATCATACGTGCCTTCTTTTGCGACCAGACTATACCACTTCCCGTCCAAGTAAAGCGAGAACTCATGTAGATGCGTGGGCTTGTAAATATCCGTTCCCTTGCATTCCACCTTGAAGTTCTTCTTTAATGCGTCTAAGAATTGTTCGGATGTCATGCCATTGAGGTCCTTCACCACACGATTGTAGTCAAGGATAGTCAATTGGGAAGCTTGGAAGCATACAGCCATGAAATAGTTGTATTCCTCCTTACTCGTGTGATGGGGATTTTGCTTGGCTTTTTCTGCTCCCACTAATGCAGCGGCTGCAGAGCGATGATGTCCATCCGCGATATACAGGCTTGGCATTTTAGCAAACTCAGCCGTAATCGTTGTGATATCCTTGTCATCCGAGATCACCCAAAACTGATGACGGAATCCATCGATCGGCGCGATGAAATCATATTCAGGCGTTGTTGCGGCATAGCGCATGATCAAGTCGTTGAGCACCTCATTGTCGGGATAGGCAAAGAATACCGGCTCTATATTCGCATTGCAGACGCGAACATGCTTCATACGGTCTTCTTCCTTGTCACGACGGGTTAGCTCATGCTTTTTGATCACCCCAGACAGGTAGTCATTGACATAAGCACCGACCACCAACCCGTATTGGGTCTTGCCATTCATTGTCTGTGCGTAGATGTAATAGTTTTCCTTTTGATCCTGCACGAGCCATCCTTTCTCTTGGAACATCTTAAAGTGATCGGCAGCACTCTGATAAACACGGGGATCATACTCAGATGTACCCGGTTCAAAATTGATTTCCGGCTTGATGATATGATAAAGGCTCATCTCATTGTCACCTGCTTCTTCGCGTGCTTCCTCTGAGTTAAGGACATCGTATGGACGGCTTTCAACTTTTTCTACTAAGTCTTTCGGTGGGCGAACGCCCTTAAAAGGTTTTACTGTAGCCATAGTTTAGATATTGATTAATAAGATAACCCTGAGGAGCCAGATGGAATACCAAGCTCCTGCTGGGCTATGACTTTCTACGATTCTTTTATTTGTTTACCTGGAACTTCGTGCACCCCTCTTTAAAGAAGGCGTTGATCTGCTTGGCAGCTGCGATTCCCGCATTGATATTAGCCTCTGCTGTCTGTGCTCCCATTTTCTTGGGCGTTGCGAAATAGCGTCCTTCAAACTTTGCGAACTCAGCATCTGCATCTGGCTTGATATCCGTAATATACTTCAAGTCCTCACGCTCTGTCAGCAATTTGATCAGCTCCGGCTCATTGATCACCTCTTTACGAGCAGTATTGATCAGGATACCACCCTTCTTCAGCTGGTTTACCACCTGATAGTTGATGCTTTCCTTGGTTTCAGGAGTAGCTGGGATATGCAGGCTAACGATATCGCAGGTCTGGAAAAGTTCATCCTGACTCTTTGCTGCATGTACGCCTGCGGCTTCTATGGCTTCAGCAGGGCAGAAGGCATCGTAAGCATAAACATCCATGTCGAAGCCCTTTGCGATACGGGCCACGTTACGTCCCACATTGCCAAAGGCGAGAATACCCAATTTCTTGCCTTTCAACTCCGAGCCAGCCTTGCCATTGAAGAAGTTACGAACGGTGTAGACCAACAAGCCGAAGACCAGCTCCGCAACCGCATTGGAATTCTGTCCTGGTGTATTCTCTGCGACAACTTGATGTGCGGTAGCAGCAGCAAGGTCAATATTATCATAACCAGCACCAGCCCTGACAACAATTTTCAGGTTCTTGGCTGCCTCAAAGACATCAGCGGTAAACTTATCCGACCGGATAATGGCAGCGTCAGCGTCCTTTATTGCATCAAGGAGCTGAGTCTTATCAGTATATTTCTCAAGCACGGCCAGCTCATGACCTGCACTCTCTATTTCTTTCTTAATGTCAGCCACTGCAGCTGGTGCAAATGGCTTCTCGGTTGCGATTAAAACTTTCATGATCTTTGATTTTTAACTGATAAAGGGCGAATGCATCATCCGCCCTTCTCAGATGGTTATTGAATTTAATGTTCTTTTTCAAAATCCTGCATGGCCTTTACCAAGGCCCCAACGCCTTCAAGCGTCTGTGCATTGTAGCAACTGGCGCGGAATCCACCCACTGAGCGGTGTCCTTTAATGCCGACCATACCACGAGCAGTAGCGAATTCAAGGAAAGGCTTCTCCAAATCCTTGTACTCGTCATTCATCACGAAGCAGATGTTCATCAATGATCTGTCTTCCTCCTTCACCGTACCGCGGAACAACTTGTTGCGATCGATTTCTGCATAGAGCATGTCTGCACGCTGATGAGCGCGCTTGTCCATCTCCTCCACGCCACCGTTCTTCTTCAACCAGCGCAAAGTCTCAAGTGCTGAATAGATTGGAACGACTGGAGGCGTATTGAACATAGAACCTTTCTCCACATGAGTACGGTAATCGAGCATCGTTGGGATCTCGCGGGGAGCCTTACCCAACTTGTCTTCTTTTAGGATGATCAATGTCACGCCAGCCATGGCAAGGTTTTTCTGGGCACCTCCGTAGATGCAATCATACTTGCTGACATCAACTGGACGACTGAAGATGTCTGATGACATATCAGCGATCATCGGTACTGGGACATCAAGGTCTTTACGGATTTCCGTACCAAAAATGGTGTTGTTGGTTGTGATGTGCAGATAGTCCACGTCTGTAGGACAAGTCCAACCTTTCGGAATAAAGGTATAATTAGCATCTGCTGAAGAGGCTACCTCTACGACTTCACCAAAGTGCTTGGCTTCCTTCATGGCTTTCTTAGCCCATGTACCTGTATTAAGGTATGCAGCCTTCTTGATCAGAAAGTTGCAAGGAACCTGACAGAACTGAAGTGAAGCACCACCTCCTAAGAAGATAACAGCATAACCTTCTGGAATCTGAAGCAATTCCTTGATCAAGGCAACAGCCTCGTCAACCACTGGCTGGAAATCCTTAGCACGATGGCTAATTTCCATCAGGGAAAGTCCACTACCATTAAAATCTAAAATCTGTTTCGCAGTATTCTCAATTACCTCCCGTGGGAGCATTGAAGGACCAGCGTTAAAGTTGTACTTCTTCATCTGAATTTAATTTAAGTTGTTAATTTAACGTGGGCGAAGATACGCTTTTTATTTGATATCTCCAAATATTTGAACAACTATTTGTAGAATTCGTCGAAATGGTTGTCAGAATAACACTTATATGAATAAATATACAAAGATATCGTTTCCTCATCGTACTGATTCCACAATGGTCCGAATCCCTTTGATCTTCTCTCCTTTTGTCAACTGTAATGTCTGATTCAGTTTCTTCCGGGAGATGGCTACATAGGCATAACGCTCCTTGACATCGATACGTCCAATGTCTTCTTTTTGCAAATCTGCCTTCTTGCACAAGAAACCGACAATGTCGCCCTTGCTGATCTTATCCTTCTTGCCCTTACCTATATATAAGGTCGCCATCTTGGGTATAGGTACAGCCTTACCTGCTGCATTTATCTCAAAAGGTTTAACTTCACCTTCAACATAGTCAGGTATTTGCTCACCAGGCCCGAGAATGAAGAACGCTGAGCCTGTATTCTTCCAGCGGGCAGTTCTACCTACTCGATGTACATATCCTTCCTCACTCTCCGGCAGGTGATAGTGGATAATATTGCGGATATCAGGTATGTCTAAGCCGCGGGATGCAAGGTCTGTGCATACTAAGACGTTCGCCGAACCATTGCTAAACTTGTATAAGGCATCTTCCCGTAGCTTTTGGTCGAGCCCTCCATGGAACATGCTAATAGAGAAGCCATTCTTGCGTAGGTACTCTGCGGTTCGCTCTACGCTTTCCCTATAATTGAGAAAGACGATGCTACTGCTATTTCCTAAGGTCAGCAAGAGGGCTTTCAAGGTTTCCAGCTTATCTTTATCCGGGCTATCCACCTGATAGACCTGTACTCTGTCTGGCACCTGTTCCTCCTGGATCTGGTAATCCACTCTGATCGTCCTTCCCATATTCACATATTGGGGAATGGATGCTGCATCGGTAGCTGACAAGAGGATGTGCCGTTGGACAGCTGGGAGTCTGCCGATGATCGTGCTCATCTCTTCTGAAAATCCCATTTCCAGACATTTATCGAATTCGTCTATGACTAAGTAGTGAATGCTGTCTACAGAGATATTGCCTTTTTCCAAATGGTCGTTCAACCGACCTGGAGTGGCAAAGACGACCTGTGGCCTGACTTGCCTCAATACCCTGTGTTCCTCCATGGCAGCCCGACCGCCATAGCAGGCACAGCAACGCAGTCCGCTCCCCATGTCCTTCAAGACGGTTGCTGACTGCAAGGCCAGTTCTCTTCCTGGAACGATGACCACGGTCTGCACGTCATCCCTTGACGCATCCAACAATTGCACCAAAGGGAGGAGATAGGCGATCGTCTTGCCTGATCCTGTTGGTGACAGAACAACCACGTCCTTGTTGGAGTGCAAGATTGCCTCAGAGGCCGCTAACTGCATGGCATTGAGTTCTTCAATGCCCATTTTCTGTAATAAGTTATTGTTCATCTCTTCAGTAATTTATCAATCTCGTCAAATTCTTTGCCCATATTCAAGTTTAGGTAGATAGTATATAAAGGCAAAGCCCATTTATCTTTCTCTTCCGGTGCCAGTACACGGTATTTTTGCAGGTACGGCATGGCCTTCTTGTAATAGTCCAGTATCTGCTGTTTCCGCTTGTCGAAAGCCTTCAAGTGCTTATCCAGTTCCACAGCCTTATCGTAATAAGCGAGTCCTGCATTCAGGTAGGCATCCGTCAGGCTGTCGTTTTTCGCCAATAACCGGTCGCAGATCGCAATGCATTCGTCATATTTCCCGCTATTTAGCAGCACAGTACTCTTGGCAAAAAGAAAAACCTCACTCGCGCTGTCAACAGCCAAGCCTTGGTTACATACTTCCATCGCCCTGTCTAATTGCCCCTGGTCGGAATAATATTCCACCAATCTGGGGAAGAAAAATGGAAACTTTGGATACTTTTGGAATCCTTCCTTCAACGCATCCACATAGCGTGCCGTATCATGGTCCTGCTTATAGGTCTCCGCAAGATATTGAAGCATATAATTATAGTGTGCCGTATCCTTCAATGCAGTATATGTGTATTTCAGTGTTGCCTTAGAATCCTTCATCTTATAGCCACAGAATACAGCCCAATAGGCAGCCAATGGCAATCTTTGGTCTTTTTCTTGATAGTGATAGGCACGGAAAAGAGGCTGCTCCGCACAATCCAAGTAAGTATCAAAGAACTGATAGGCATCTTTGTATTTTTGCTTATTGATAAAGAAAGTGCCCCCATTGAACAAGTTGGGACGAAAGGTGTTCAGAAATTGGGCATGCTTATTACGATATTTCAGTTCCACCTTTCCCTTGTTGTTAGGTTTCGCATCTAAGGAGTCTAGTCCTTCCAGGGTCAAGAACATCTTCCGGCAATAAGAAAACAACTTTGCTGTATCCGCAGTTTGCTTCAGGTACATCTTCTCGTTTTCCACGGCATATTCCTTGTGGATCGCATCGAAAAGCGTGAGCCATATCTTATCATTGGCACGATGGGTAGAATCTCTCAATAAGTTCACCATCAACTGTTCAGCCTTGTCTAAATTCTTTCCGCTCTTGATATAGGCTTTTGCAGTAGATATATCTTTCTTCTGTGCAGCGATACCCTGCACCATCAGTATCATAAACAGTAAAAAAAATATCTTTCTCATCATGATCTCACTTCATTAAGGGTTTGAGCTTCTTGGCTTTTTCCTTTTCATTCAAGACGTAATACACCTGATATAAAGGTGGCACCCAATCTACAACCTTCCGGTCGACATCTAAGAGTCTGACTTTTTCCAAATAATCCCGGGCATTTGCAATGACTCGCCGGATCAGGACACGCTCCGACTTTGTGAGCCTTCCTCTGCTGTCCACAAGGGTATCCTTCATCTGCAGGGCCTTGCTCCCATAGCAGATACCTAAGTTATAAAGAGTTGGGACATTGACCGAGTCCAGCCTTTCCACATGCTTATAGGACGAAATGGCGTTATCCCATTGATGTTTTTTCATCTCACTTTCTCCTTTCAGCTTCCATGCCATGACATTAGTAGTGTCCTTGCGAATCTCATCTTTGGCAAACTGTTCCAATTCTTGTTCATGACCTGGCGATAAGAAATAGTCCATGAGCATAGTAAAATAATCATGGTTTTCTGGTGCCCTTTCGTGCAGTTCCTGAAGGACAACGACATACTTGGTAGAATCCTCACGGGTCTTCAGGTGCTCCTTCATGCAGTTCACCTTGATTTCTGCCGCATCCTTGGCATAGTTGTTGTCGCGAAGGGCAAGATCGGCATAATGCTCAGCCTTCTGATAGTCCTTCTTGCCAAAGGAGAGAAGGCTGGCGAAATAAGCTGCCTGACCGACCTGCTGTTCTACTTTCTGGAAAAGGGGTGAGCTTGCCGTGGAAATATACAAGTCAAACGCAGAAATAGCAGCTGCGCTTTCATTGTGATTACAATAGAACAGACCCGCATCTAATAGCCTGTCACGGAGCGGAGTAATTCGCTTGGCATTGGCATTGCGGAAACGTATTTTCACCTTTCCTTTCTTGTCGGGTTGGCTATCAAAGCTATCACATTGCACCGCTGTCTTGACGATACTCTGGATGGTTGAATAAAAAAGAGTAGAATCGGTTGCCATGTGCAGGCGTTCTAAAAACAGGTCTAATTGCCTGTTCAGCGACTGAGCTTTCTCTGCATCGCTGGTTCCCTCACCTCCCATCACATCCGTCATGGTCAGCAAGAACAAGAAAGTCAACAAAATCTTCCGTATCATACCTACTCATTGAACCTACATGCAAATATAAGAAAATATTAGCATTCTTGAAAGAAATGACAGGTATTTTATGATTTTTTCTTACTCTTGTTATAAAGGACGATATTTCTGGAATATGTCAGGAATCCTATCGACTGCCCTAAGACGAGGACCGGGTCATAGCGTATGGCTCCATAAGAAACGATGATGCCAGATCCAATGAGGCTGATGATCCAAAAGCCAACCGGGAGAATAGAACGATGCCGCTTATAACTGTAATACCATTGGTAGATAAACCGGATGGTGAAGATAACCTGACCTAATGATCCGTAGATGAGCAACCTGAGAGGAACCTTGTCATTATGCAGGAATTGGAGGACGAAATCAGATGCGTCTTTCAACATAAAAGCAACCGCGCAGACAGGAAGAAGGGCGATCATAAAACGGAGAATATGGGGAATACGCTTCCACACGCCCTTAATATTCAGATTCCAGATATAAATGTAGAAAGAGATCAATTGCCCTAAAATAATGGCAAAGTCATCCCGCAACCATCCATAGGCAAAAAGCAGAATACTGCCAATGAGGCTACAGATCCAATACCAATCTGGCGAAACAACTTTCTTGGCCTTCTCTGACAAGAACCACTGGATGATCATACGGGCGGAGAAGAATCCTTGGGCGATGAATCCTATCGCATAAATAAATACATTTGACAGAACCATTTACTTGATTGGGTTAAAGAAAAGAATCAAAGAGAGACATTGTCATCATCTATCTGATAACGAATGTAGCGCTTCTTCATCCACCGATAGGCAAAACAGTCTTTGAAAGGACCAGCAAGACGGTTCCAGAGATGATACTTCGATACACCAGCAATTCGAGGGAAATGGCGAACGGGCATCTCCTTGAATTTCCCGTCTTCGAGATTCATCAAAGCAGGCAAAAAGCGGTGCATGCCATCAAAGAAAGGCAGTCGCTTGGCATAGTCCGTCCACATTACCTTCAAGGGACACCCTGTATCCGTGGCTGTGTCACCAGTCATCTTTCTGCGGAATCCATTGGCGATTTTAGACTGAAGCTTTTTAAACCATGAATCCTTGCGCTTAGCACGGATGCCAGAAACAAGCTGATAATCAGGGGCATATTGAAGTAGCAGGTTGAAATCCTCAGGAGTAGTTTGCAGGTCGGAGTCAATATACCCAATATACTTGCTTTCCACCGTGTCTATTCCCGCTTTCATGGCCGTACTCAGCCCGTGGTTTGCAGAAGAACTGATATAGAAAAAGTCCCTGTTCCTCTGGCAAATATCCTTGATCATCTGAAGACTATTGTCTTTTGAGCCATCATTAATCAACAAGACGCAACATTTATATAAAGCAGTAGGGAGATAGTCTCGCAAAGTCTTCTCCAGACGCTCCAAATTATCTTGTTCGTTATAAATAGGAACAATGATCGTAAACTCGTATTCCCTTGTATTATTCATCTTTCTTTATGGGTTGTGGTTCTAATTCCTTGATCGTTTCCGGATCAATGTTTATTTTCTTTCCTCCCTTCACCTCCAGCAATGTCGCCTGGTTTAGGAACAGGTCGGTATAATGCCGATCGCTCTTGGGATGACGATTGTCATCGAAGATCCCGATCTTTACCGTGTCGATCTTTTGCAACAAGGACGCAGGAAGTTCTTCCTTCATGCTATGCCGAGTAATCACCAGGCAAGGCATGGCCTTGAGCATTTCCCGTTCATTATTGAAATTCAGCGGACGGATCTTCTTCCTGGTCTCATAAACCAACTCGATCCTCAGCTCTTCTTTTTGGTTGTAATAATAGGGCACAGGCTTTAAGGCTTCTACCCTCACCAATTTATGGATACTATTTCCTGTGGGATTGGTAAACGACTTACCGATAATGCCGATCAGGAAACATTCCGCGATAAAGAAAAGGGTGGCAACGCCATATAAGAGTCCTTTAGCATTGAACTGCTTCGTACAAATGCCAAGCCACACCCCGATGCCAATCAACAATGCATCGATAAAGAAGGCCGTCCCCACATCCAAATAACCTTGATGGACACTAATGACATGCACCAAGATGGGCAGCAAGACCGTTATGGCTGTGAGCACATAGCCATTGATCCAATAGATCCATTTCCCAATCTTATCCAAATGCTTGGCGTCGGTATCCATATAATAGACAAGCACGAATGCCACAGCGAGCGAGCATGGTGCCATCATTGGAAGCAGATAACGGGTCTTCTTTTCTGGCATCAGAGACAACAATACAAGGCTGACCAATACCCAGGTAATCGCGATGAGATAGCCCCGCCAATTCTTCATGTGCTTACGCCAATAAGGGATGAATAAGGCTGCCAAAGAGAAGATTGTCCATACGCCGGTTTCCGTGAAATACCGCCAATAATAATACCAACTTCTAACATTATGCCCAGACCAGTTTCCCGACTCCTTCTTGATCACTGCATCGATGGCTTCAGGATGCCAAATGTATAGGTAAGCATACCACCATCCGCCAACGATAACCGTTGTGAGGATCATGACAAACAAAGGCAACCATTTACCTCGCATATACGGACGCTGGTAGACGACGGCCGTAAGAATAGCAGGCAACAGCAAGGCATAGAATGAGACAGGTCCTTTTGAGAGGAAGGACAGTCCCATGAAAACACCTGAAGTAACAAACCATCGCCATTTATGACTATGCTCAAAGAACCGATCGTCGTAGAGTCCCCGCATAAGATAGTAAATTCCACCCATCATGAAAGCATGGCAGTAGATGTCCCATGTGGCTGTTCGTCCCATCAGAATGACATTATAGCACGTGATAAAGACGACAACGGCAATCCTGGCGAAATCCCTTCTGCGGGAGATATACTTGGCGATCAGATAAAGATAAGCAACCCATATAAGTGCCATGACACCCGCAGCCATGCGCTGCGCATCCAACGCATGAGGATGGATGGACTCAATGACTGCAGCGATCCATGTAGGCAATGGAGGTTTCTCCAATCGGAGTTCTCCATTCATGGTCGGCACCAGCCAATTGCCATCTTGGACCATCTCTCTTGCCGTCACAATGTTCCTGGATTCCATGATATCTGTTGGCAGTGCGTTATTATTCAGAAAGAACGCTGCCAGACAGAGGACGATGATCCAGAGATATTCCTTATTATAATACCTTGTCAGATACATTTTCTAATGTGCTGCTTCATTAATACCAATTTGTCTGCAAAGTTAACAATTTTTTATTTAACGCTCCTATTTATTCTTTCGTTATTCTTACTCCATTTAAGAACATCAAACATATTTTAACGCTTTGTTCTTCTTTCCACAGATTTTCTACAGTTTTCCTCGGAATTCTGAGGGAGTAAGGCCATACTTTTTCTTGAATACCTGTGAGAAATAACGCGGCGTGCTAAACCCGAGCTGATAGGCAATGTCGGCAATTTGCAGATCTTTTCTTTCCTTCAACCAAATAGCAGAGCGGCGCAAGCGATAGTTCAGCGTATATTCGTTCGGAGTCATGCCTGTCAGCGACTTGAACTTGCTGAAGAAAGTGCTCCTACCCATCTCCAGGTTTTGGATGATGTCCTCGACCTTAGCATCGGGATTGGTCATGTTCTGGTCGATAAAAGCATCGCATTTCCTCATGAATTCCTGATCAAGAGTATTGGTGGCCAGCAATTCACTACCGGAATGGTCGTCTGCATTATACTTATTCTGCAACAAGAGTCGGGAACGGATCAGGTTGTTGCAACGAGCGACAAGCAACCTGGGATCGAAAGGCTTGGAAATATAATCGTCAGCACCGATCTTCAATCCGTTGATGGTATGCTCAGTAGAGCTCATGGCGGTTAGCAGAATCACAGGGATGTGACAGATCGTAATATCATTCTTGATCTCCTTACACATATCCGTACCGTTCATGACGGGCATCATAATATCGCTGACAATTAGGTCGGGCTTCAACTCCCTGGTCTTAGCCAATCCCTCCTTTCCATCACGCGCGAGGATCACATTGTAGCTTTTCTGAAAGAGTTCCTGCAAGGTGAGGAGCAATTCCTCGTTATCTTCCACTAAAAGGATGGTGTAACGGCTATGGTCTGATTTCTCCAAAGGGGCGCTATCCTCAGGATCAACTGTAGGACCTTGATGGAGGACAGGAATCCCCATCGAAGGAGTCGGCTGACTTTGTATCTCGTCTTCCTTATACAGGTCTTTTCCTTTCGGCAAATCAACGATGAACACGGACCCATATCCTTCTGAGCTCTCAACCTTCACTGTCCCATGGTGGAGCTGTACGATATCCTTGACTAATGCCAAGCCAATGCCCGTGCCAGAAGAGGATGCCACTCGACTGATATCATTCTCCGCCTGGTAGAACCGGTCGAAGATACGAGAGATGTCCTTCTGACTGATGCCTACACCGTTATCCCACACTTTCAGGTATAGATGGTCATTCTCTGACAAGACCTGAAGGCCTACCTCCCCGTTTTCCTTTCTGACATACTTGAATGCATTTGACAGCAGGTTATAGATCACCTTTTCCATCTGTTTGCTGTCAAACCAACATGGAAGGGATGGATGCGAGGACGTGAAAGAGTATTTGATGTGCTTGTTTTCTGCATATTCTTCAAAGCTCTCAAAGATCTTCCGGGCAAAGGCTACCATGTCATACTCAGAAACTTTCAGGTGGATGAATCCTTGGTCGACCTTACGGAAATCGAGCAACTCATTGACCAACTCCAACAAGTGATTGGCATGATCGCCCAATCCCTTCAACTTTCGCTGAAGGGAGGAACCTGGTTGGCTTTCATTGACATATGCATCGATCTTCGCAATCAGCAGAGTCAACGGAGTACGCAACTCATGAGAAATATTCGTGAAGAACTGCAATTTAAGCTTGTTCAGCTGCTCTATATTCTTTTTATCCGTCTTCTCTTGCTCTAATGCCATCTCCATCTGCCAGTGCCTGCGACGGTTGTCATAAAGCCAGCGGGCACCCATGATCAGTAAGACCAAATAGACTAAATAGGCCCAAATAGAGCGATAGAAAGGTGGATGGACATGTATGCCTAACCTTGCCTCATGCACCTTCTCTGTCTCTGAATCCTGTTTCTCTCGGATCAACAAAGTATAATTGCCGGGTGGTAGTTTTGTGTAGACGATCCTACGCTCTTCTGTCTGGTGCCACCGACTATCCTGACCTTCCAACTTGTATTCGTATATACGGTGTCCTGTGGTATAATATTCGTTTGTCGTGAAATTCACCGTAATGTCATTTTCGTCATAGTTCAGGTCGATACCCTTAACGAACATCACGGCTTCGTCCAAAATACCCGACCCGTCTTGGGCCGATATCATCCGATTGTTGACAAGCACGGAAGAGATATACAATTGGTAGTCGGTGACGGGCTCCGACAGTTTGTTTTCCTCAAAGGAAACCATCCCGTTGATGCCACCCGCAAAGATTTCCCCATCTTGGCAGACCAAGAGTCCACATCCTGCGTCAATGCCTGTCAGGGGGAAGTCCTGGGAAAGTTCTATATTTCGGAACGTGTGGTCCTTCAAACGGAAAAGGCAGATCCCCTTGTCCGTATTCACCACCACGCCATCCTTACACGAGACGATATCATAGCAAAACGAGCTCATCATTCCACTGTTCTTCGATGTATAGCAAAGGAAGGTATCACGACGGGCATCATACCGGAACAGGCCAAAACCCTGACTGGTGATAAACAGATTGCCATGACGATCTACCAAGAACCGTTGTAAATTTTCACCAAGTCCTTTCCTCCCGATCCTGAATCTCCTGGCAATCTTGTCTGTTTTGAGATCGATACCATAAACGAAGTGTTCATCACTGGTCCAAAGAACGCCCTTGGCATCAATGGTGAAGAAACCGCCTCCTAAATGGTACTTGGGTAGGATAGCTGTGAGGGAAAGCGTATTTAAGTTTAACTTGAACAGATACCTGCTTTCTGTCGTTAGATAGAGATAGTCACCATATTCCCGAAGGCAGATCACGCGATTACCAAACTTCCCATATTCCGGATGAAGGGTTAGTAGGTTGTTAAAACGCTGCGATGGAATATCCAAGATGCTGAGTCCTCCCATGTGGGTACCCACATAGAGTCGGTTTCTCTTGGCATCATACGCTAAGTCCTTGACATTGTTCTCTGCAATGCCACTGCTTCCTTTCAGGTAGTGGGCAATATGCCCCGTCTTCCTATCCAGCATGTTGAGTCCTCCGCCTTCTGTCCCGATCCAAACATTTCCGTCCTTGTCCTCTATCATGTGTCCTACAAAAGGATAGCTTAGGCAGTCTGGGCGATTGACATCGGAATCATAAAAGTGAAAGATATCATATTCCGGATTGAAATAGTTCACGCCTCCATAATAAGTGCCCACCCAAAGGGTGCCTCTGGCATCTTTATAAATTGGAAATACTGAGGAATGGCTGATACTATTAGGGTTATTGGTGTGGGCATAGATCGTGAACAAGCCTGTTTGTGGATTATATTCGTTCAGCCCCATAAAGGTCCCGATCCAGATATGACCTCTTCCATCTTCAGCAATTCCTCGGGCATCGTTGCTGGCAATCGTCCTGCTTGTTCGCGCATCTCGGTCAGAGATATTATAGTACGACCGCCAGGTACTCGAAGGCTCCGACGTAAAATGCTGGATACCGCCTTGAGCATGAAGCACGTAGCATCCCTTCCCCAATGTCGAAATCCAAAGATTATGCCGGGAGTCCTCAAAGAGATAGGCAACGCTGATATCTGGGATCAGACGCTTGATCCTGCCATGCTGCAGGGTATATAATCCATGCTTGCTTCCAATCCATGTCCGCCCATGGGAGTCCTTTAACAGGGCTGTCAGAATACCAGCACCCGGGACGCGGCAAACCTTACGGCGCGACTCTGTCTGAGTGTCCATCACATAGATGACATCCGACTTCGCATAATACAGATGATGGTTATCAGGAACATAGGTAAGATCGTTGATCCCTGTTAGAAGGAGCGTGAATTTCTGCGTCCTTATGTCATTCTTGAAAAGGTTTCCACTAGCATTAATATACACATTCCTATCATCACCAGCAATAGAACGGATGCTATACCCCATATATTTATCAGAGTCACCCATATTCTTGAAAGACAAGACCGTATTGCCGTCATACAGGTTCAGACCTTCTACGGTACCGAACCACATTCTTCCTACACGATCCTGATAGATGGACAGGACAGATATCTGTGACAACCCGTCATGGATGCTGACATGACGGAATTGAATAGCCCGAATCGGAAGAACGAACGACAAGAAAAGAAGCAATATGTAGTTTATAAATCGTTTATTCATCAGTTATTATGTTTTATCTCTTTGGTTCTGAGGCAATTCTGCCTCTTTCTGTCCCTATGACAGATGCAAAAGTAAGCAATATTTTCCAATAAAGAATCGTTTCAAACAAAAAAAACTCACAAAACATTTGGTGGAATAAAAATAAAGCCTTACCTTTGCACCCGCATTTGAGAAACAATGCTTGGCGAATCGGTTAACGAATCCCTGGAAGGATGGGTGAGTGGCTGAAACCAGCAGTTTGCTAAACTGCCGTGCGGGTTACCGTACCGGGGGTTCGAATCCCCCTCCTTCCGCAGGTAATGTTTCAAGAATGGGCTAACGGTGGGTTCATCTAACGGTTAGGATACAAGATTCTCAATCTTGGCATACGAGTTCGATTCTCGTACCCACTACATCCTCAATAGGTAAAAAAGATAAAAGTTACTTCATTCGAATTGAAGGCTGTGAACAAAAAAGAGAAGTCTTTATCTTAAGGACTTCTTTTTTATTTGTATTACATATTTATTATACCCTATGAATGTATCCATTACATGTAATATCCAAAAGGTCATGCTCAATAGCTAAAAGTCACCAAATGATGTGTTTTAAATATATTTAACCTATGAGCGCATTCCCATCTGTGCTGTTAGCTAAGGTTTGAGCGCCATACGCCGGAATACCTTCTGGCAATCTGACTCGGGCAAGGATGTGATAAAGGCGAGAAACCGCAGGTATATTTTGTTTCTTTACACTGGAGTTTTTTTGTAAAATAGGTTGACAGGTTGTCAAAACCCAGTGTTTATCGGGCTTGCAGCCTGTTTTGAGGTTGTCAAAGGTTGACACGAGGTTGACAGGAGAACACCTTTTCTACTAAATTCTCGAGAAAATTTATGGCAACACTTAAGCGATTGCTGTGCAAGACATCAACTAAGGAATCAAATTCTCTCGAGAATTTAGTAGAATAGCTTTCCAATTCATGTACTAATAAGGAACTTTTTCATCGTCCGGGCATCCACTTCGTTCATATGATTCAGTTGTCGAGTGCACTCCAATTGATGGGCGAATCTATTGGAACCGCTCCCATATCAAACTGGCTCAAACTTGTGCTTGACTCCCATTTCACAATTTATTATACCTAAAGATTTTCTTTGTTCAACATTGCATTTTTCAGGGGACACTTTCAGGGCACATCTGGGGGACAAACCCGACCATAAACCTTATAAAACTCCACGCAAACCACAAAACCAAAATTATCATATACGACGAAAGCCGCTGAATTTCAGCGGCTTTCTTACTGTTTATATATACTTTCGTATGGTTTGCATAACCCTACCCGAAATTATCGTACATAATACTTTCTGAATCCACGCCCAAGCTATCCAGATAATCGGTAACGGTCTTGATCAACATAGGTGGTCCACAAAGATAATACTCGCAATCCTCAGGAGCATCGTGATCCTTGAGGTAAGTATCCCGTACACAGTTTACCGCGAACCCAGTATAGTACTTAACCCCAGCTGCATCTGCCTGAGGGTCAGGACGATCGAGAGAAAGATGCATGTGGAAATTCGGATATTCCTTTTCAAGTTCCCAGAAATCCTCCATAAAGAAGGCTTCACTAAGGCTTCGTGCACCATAGAAGAAGTGCATTTCGCGGTCGCGACAGTGAAGGGTTTTCAGCATGTGCATGATCTGTGAACGTAAAGGAGCCATACCAGCGCCGCCGCCAATCCAAATCATCTCTTTCTTGGAATCGAAATGAGGATGGAAATCCCCATAAGGACCACTCATCATGACCTTATCTCCTGGCTTCAAGGAGAAGATATAAGAAGACCCTATACCTGTAGGTACATTCTGGAAACCTACCTGTGGGCGAGGCAAAAACGGCGTTGTGGCGATACGCACAGTCAAAGTAATGATATCCCCTTCTGCAGGATAGTTTGCCATGGAATAAGCACGGGTTGTAGGCTCTGGATTATGCGCCTTCAGGGAGAAGATATTAAATTTCTTCCATGTGCCTATATATTCTTCTCCTATCAGATCCTTGTCAAAATCCTTGTCGTAGTCGATCGTATCATAAGCAGGGATCTTAATCTGTGCATACGAACCTGGTACGAAGTCCATGTGCTCCCCCTTAGGCAGTGCCACCTTAAACTCCTTGATGAACGAACTGACATTCTTGTTGCTGATCACAGTACACTCCCACTCTTTCACGCCTAAGATGGACTCCGGGATCTTGATCTTGAAATCTCCTTTCACCTTTGTCTGGCATCCCAAGCGCCAATGTTCCTTAATCTGCTTGCGTGTGAAATGAGGCTTTTCTGAATCCAGGATCTCTCCACCACCTTCAAGGACCTGCAGCTTACACTGACCACAACTTGCCTTACCGCCACAGGCTGAAGGGAGGAAGATGCCGTTCTCGTTAAGGGTACTCATCAGACTGCTGCCCTGAGGCACAGAAAGCGTCTTATCACCATTAATGACGATATTCACGTTACCACTCGGAGAGAGATACTTCTTAGCGATGAGTAGAATCACAACCAAAAGGAGAATCGTAACGAGGAAAACTCCTATACTTGCTATAATAAATTGTCCCATAATTACTATTCCTCCCTATTAAAATTTAAGACCTGAGAAGCACATCATTGCCATGGCCATCAGCCCAACCGTGATAAAGGTTATCCCCAATCCCTGCAGTGGCTTGGGAACATCACTATACTGCATTTTCTCACGGATTGCCCCCATGGAGACAATGGCCAACGTCCATCCCAGTCCTGAGCCAAAAGCATAATCGATGGAATCCCATATATTCCCGATATATTGCGAGTTACTGGGATCAAGATTGATGCGCTGCTGCATGAACAGGGATGCACCCATGATAGCACAGTTAACGGCAATCAACGGAAGGAAAATACCTAAGGCTGCATACAGAGATGGGCTATAGCGTTCAACGACCATTTCCACCAACTGTGTGATACCTGCAATAACAGCAATGAATAAGATGAAACTCAGGTAAGAGAGATCCACACCCTGCACGAGGCAATCAGGTCCCAGAACTTTGGTCTGCAAAAGATAATCAACGGGTACTGTAACCACCAATACGAAGGTAACGGCAAGTCCCAGCCCCAAAGATGTCTTCACATTCTTGGAAACGGCAAGGAATGAACACATGCCTAAGAAGAAGGCGAAGATCATATTGTCGATAAAGATCGACCTAAAAAACAAAGTGAATAAATGCTCCATTATTTCTCCTCCTCCTTATAAATAAATGCCCTGTGAACCCAAATCACACAACCTAAAAGGATCAATGCCATTGCCGGCATAGTCATCATTCCATTATTGATGTAGCCTGCATCATAAGCTGCTTGTGGAATGATTGTGAAACCTAAGAGGGTACCACGTCCTAACAGTTCGCGGACAGCACCCACAATCACGAGAATAAGCGCATAGCCCAGTCCATTTCCAATACCATCTAAGAAGGATGGCCATGGCTTGTTCATCATTGCAAATGCTTCCAGGCGTCCCATCAGGATACAGTTGGTAATAATCAGTCCCACGTAAACCGATAACTGGACACTGACATCATAAGCCACTGCTTTCAGGATCTGGGAAACAATGGTTACCAATGCGGCTACGACTACCAATTGCACGATAATACGAATGCGCATGGGAATAGTATTTCGAATCAGGGAAATAATCACATTGGAAAATGCCGTGATAATTGTAACGGCAAGTCCCATCACAATGGCCGGTTTCAATTGCGAGGTAACGGCCAGGGAAGAACAGATACCCAGCACCTGAACCAGAATCGGGTTATTCTGGTTCAATGGGGCAGCAAAGACCTCTCTATTTTGTTTGCTAAACAATGACATAATTACTCTACATTAAAGAACTTTAAATAAGGTGTCAATCCATCGTGCAACATATTGCTCACGCCATTAGAAGTAAGCGTAGCTCCTGTGACGGCATCCACCTGTGTGGTTGGGTCCTTGAGATCCGACTTTTTCTTCACGGCAAGGGCGATGGCATTTTTCTTTCCTCCAGCAAACAGGTTCTTGCCCTGAAACTGCTCCTGCCATTGAAGATTGTCCTTGATCTCAGCGCCAAGGCCTGCGGTTTCACTCTCATGGTTGAAGTATGCTCCATACACCGTAGCTTTATCGCCGTTAAGTGCTATGTATCCGGAAATAGGCCCCCAAAGACCCATTCCATAGACCGGAATGACATACTTGACCTTTCCATCAACCTTGCAGACGTATAATGCCAGTCTGCCAGCCTTGGCATCAGCACTATTCAGCTTAAACCCGGCCTTTTCGCCACCTGGCTCTCCTTTCTCTGTTACTTGCCCATCGGCATTGATCACCTCATCTGCGGTAACCACCTCTTTATATTTAGCGGCAGCCTGTGCATCATCAAGGTTACGAATATTGAGAGAATACAGAATCTGCTTTTTCTTGTCCAAAGCCACGTTCGCATCCTGTGCAGGCTTAAGTGCCTGGAAGACGAAAGCCAGCAGGAAGGCGACGATCACCACGATGATTGCCGCATAGATAATCGTATAGGAATTGGAATTCGTATTCATTCCTTTTTTCTTTTCTTCTGCCATAGCTTTACTTGTTTTTAGAAGTTACACGTTTCATTCGCTTGCTGATATTACTCTGCACCACACAGTAGTCGATCAGCGGAGCAAACATATTCATCAACAGGATGGAGAGCATCATGCCTTCAGGATATCCTGCGTTCATCACACGGATCACAACAGCCATTGCACCAATCAGCAGTCCGTAAATATACTTTCCTGTCTCGGTGCGCGCTGAGGTGACAGGATCGGTAGCCATGAAAACTGCGCCAAAGGCAAATCCGCCCAAGACAAGATGCTCATACCAAGGAATAGGAGTCATGCCGCCTGTATGGAAAAGAGCAGCCACCACTCCACCTCCGACAAAGACGCTGAGCATGGTTTTCCAACTTGCCACGCCCGTCCAAAGGAGGATGATAGCACCAATGGCTATGGCAATGACAGAAGTCTCGCCGATGGAACCTGGGATGAAACCCGTCACCATATCACAAAGGCTGTAAGGAATGTTAGCCCCTTGTGCGATCTCACCCAATGGCGTGGCGCAAGTAAATGCATCCGGAAGGGTATTCCCCAAACCACAAATCTTATCTGTGGCAACCCATACTGCATCTCCACTCATCTTGCTCGGATAAGAGAAAAAGAGGAAAGCACGCGTGACAAGGGCAACATTAAAGATATTCATTCCCGTGCCGCCAAAGATTTCCTTAGCAAAGATGACTGCGAATGCAATGGCTATAGCCAGGATCCACAAAGGACAGTTAATGGGAATGATCAACGGAATGAGGATACCTGAGACAAGGTATCCTTCCTGAATCTCCTCATGCTTCCACTGTGCCCAGGCAAACTCAATGGCAAGTCCCACGATGTAACTGACCAAGATCTTTGGAAGGACAGCTAAGAAGCCATAGAAAAAGACTGCCCAAAAGGAGGCATCAGCAAGTGTCCCTGCTGCTTTGTAGTTCTGGTAACCGATATTGTACATACCAAACAACATCGCTGGCAGCACTGCGATTACCACCATACTCATGATACGCTTTGAGTCGATAGAGTCATGAATAGAAGCCCCACTCGCAGAAGTCGTGTTAGGTACAAAGAGGAAACTTTCCATTCCTTCGTAGACACTACGAAAGGCATGGAACTTGCCTCCCTCTTCGAATGAGGGTCTTATCTTATCGAGATGTTTTTTTAATGATGACATATTCTTATGCGTTTTCTTTTCTTAAAATATCCAAGCCGTTACGAACAATTTTCTGCAATTCCAGCTTAGAAGAATCGACGAACTCTGCCACGGCAAAGTCTTCAGGACTGACCTCATAGATACCAAGTTGCTCCTGACGGTCGATATCCCCGGTGATGATTGCCTTAATGAGATACTCTCCATAGATGTCCATCGGCAAGACCTTATCATATTCTCCACTCATGATCATGTGACGCTCGCCACCTTTGATACGAGCATCCAGGTCATACTCCCGTTTCTTCCCCATCATCCAAGAGAAATAACTACGATTCACAGAGAATTGCTTGGTGCGGGGCAGGATCCATCCCATGAATTCATCAGCATTGTCACCTTCAGGAATCACGGTCACCTCAGAAGTATGGGCACCTAAATAGTCATCTAAAGTTGACTTGCGACCAGTTAGCGGGTTACCATTCAAAATGCGCACATGCTCCGTTGCCTTAAGCTGTCCATCCAAGATGACACGCAGAGGAGTACCCACCAGCGCATCCACGTAAGCAGGATGGCTGACCTCACTGCCGGCAACTGCCACAGTGCGTGTCAGATCTACTCTCCCTTCATCAAACAGACGACCAAAGAAAATCACAGCCGTAGGATCAACGGTCCACACGACCTCACCTTTGTTGACAGGGTCCAAATGATTGACTTGTACACCCACATTACCAGCTGGACAGGGACCACTGAAGACGGTTACATCCACATCCTTGGCATGGACCAAACTACTATTTTCCCCTACCCCAAGATAAGTCTTTGCTATCTTAGAAAGAGCAGTCAGTCCGGTTTGGAAAGCTTTCTCATTGCCTTTTATCTCCACTTCGAAATCTCCAGCAAGTGGCATGTCTCGCAAAGCAGAAACAAAAATAGCCTTAGGCTTGGCACCTGGCGTTGTAGAAACTGCATAGGGAAGCTGATTGATATAACCAAAAAGCCCCGCCTCCAACAGGGAAGACACCACGGCATCACCATCAAGGGTTTGGACATCCTTCTTCCCAAAGTCGACGAACTGCTGGACCTCATCAGGTTCTACCTTTACGCAGAGAACTTTCCGGCGGTCACCACGGACGATTGCCGTCACCGTTCCACTGACAGGTGAAGCGAATCTTACATCAGGACAATTCTTGTTGACGAACAAGACATCCCCGGCTTTCACTTTGTCTCCCTCATGGACGATGACTTTGGGTGTTACACCGGTGAAATCCTCAGGTACAAGAGCAAATTCCCTTGCCTTCCCGATGCTCAACTTCTCCCCCTTCGCCTTTCCCTTCAGGTTGATGTTTAAGCCCTTTCGTAATTTAACTACATTTGTCATAACTACAAATCAAAATATTTTAAGGATTATTTTCCATACGAAAAGCGATGCAAATATAACTAAAAATAAGCATAAATGAAAGAAAAAATCGGCTTTTATTTCGGTGGGACACTTTTTTATTATAAATTTGTAAACTGAAAACTGGTTTGAAGCATATAAAACATATTGTCAATGGTATAATATGGACGGTCGCCGGACTTTATATTATACTGATTATACTGTTGCACATCCCAACAGTACAGGGCTTTATTGGGAATGAGGTAAGTGATGCCTTGGCCAAGAAATTGGGTACGAAAGTAGCAATCGGTCGCGTGGATTTAGGATTCCTCAACCGCCTGATCATCGACGATGTGTCCATTCAAGACCAAACCGGTGGAATGATGCTGGAGGCAAAAAGAATCTCTGCAAAATTCGACATTCTCCCCCTTACCCAAGGAAGAATACACATCTCATCCACGCAATTGTTTGGACTGAAGGCGTTTCTATATCAACAAACCGCACAATCAAAGCCTAATTTCCAGTTTGTCTTGGATTCTTTAGCTTCAAAAGATACAACCCATCACCAACGACTTGACATTCACATCAGCTCGCTTATCATCCGTCATGGGGAAATTGCCTATGACAAGAGATATCTTCCCGCCACACCTCATCGGTTTTCACTGAACCATTTGCATGCGAAGGAGATCAGCGGTCATTTCATGATCAATGCCATCAATGACGATTCCATTCATGTGAACATCAAGGAGCTCTCTTTTGCAGAACAATCTGGCCTGGACATCCAGTCACTAAAATTCAAGTTGATCGCAACGAAGACAGGTGCCAGCCTACAGCATTTTGAATTGAGGATGCCTCACACTGCTTTGAGTTTAGGCGATCTCCATGCTTCTTACCGCTTCATGGGTAAGGACTTCCTTCCCGCAACTCTTCAATTCGACGGAAGCTTGAACCCATCACAGATAACACTCTCTGACTTTGGCTGTTTTCTTCCCATACTATCCCAGTTTGAGGATGCCCTCTCCATGAGTACAAGTTTCATTGGGACCAGTACTTCATTACGCATCAAAAGTTTGAAGATATCATCCCACGACAAGCACATCTTGTTGAATGCAGACGGATCGGTCAGTGACTGGAGTGCCCGCCTTCGCTGGTACGCCAACATCCGACAATTGAAAGTCTCGGACTCAGGCATCCAATCCCTTGCTGAACAACTGGGACATCATCTTCAGATCCCCGCAGTCCTGACCCGTTTAGGAGACATCCATTTTAGGGGATTAGTTGGCGGTGTGTCACAGGACCTTGCATTGAAAGGAATTTTAGACACAGATGCGGGGAAAGTGAACTTAGCAGTCGGAAGGCACGGGCATCAATTCACGGGCAGAATAGAGACGGCCCATCTGAACTTAAAGCGGATTTTGGCAGACAATCGTTTTGGAACCTTGGCCACTCGCATCAATATTGACGGTGAACTCCCGAAGAACCGTCAGCTCAAAGATGCTACTATCACGGCTCAAGGAAATGTTTCACAATTTACTTATAACTCATATAATTACAGAAACTTAACCATTGATGGGATATATCATAGAGGAACGTTTGACGGGAAGTTGGGCCTGGATGATCCAAATGGCAAGATAGCCATCAATGGGCATATCGGAATGACAGGGGTTCCCTCTGCACGTCTCACAGCAGAAGTACAACAGTTGAACCTATCTAACCTAAACATCACAAATCGATGGCCTCGAACGCTATTTAGTTTTGGGTTGACAGCGGATATTTCTGGGAACAACTTGAATACGTTGGTGGGCAACATAGACCTAACTGGCTTTACGATGAAATCACCCAACCAAGATTACTTTCTGTCAACGATGCATGTCCAAGCCGGCAATCATCCCGATGGTCATTACTTAACAATGAACAGTGACTTCGGTGACCTTAGCATTCAAGGAAAATTTGACTATCGAACGATCGCACAGAGTGTGGTCAATCTGATTGGAAGTAAGCTTCCCACACTGCCCAATCTCCCGAAGATCACACGCTATAATACCAACGATTTTGCGATCCATACGACGATCAACCGGACTGACTGGCTTAGGAACCTTTTCCATATTCCTCTGGAAATGAATGAGCCACTCCACATCGCTGGGACAATGGACGACCGAACCAACGACATGAACATGCGAGTTGAGATGCCTGCCTTCACTTATGACGGGAAAAGTTTCCGGAACGGATATCTTCATTTCATGACCATCAACGATTCCTTGAAAGTAAAGGCGCGTCTCACCACTGGGCAAGAAGGCAGCAAAGGCATCGATTGGAATGTCAGTGCAGCAGCGGCCCATAATCATTTGAATACAATCCTGGATTTCAATAACCATCAGAAACGACAAATCAAAGGGAGATTTGACACGGATACACAATTCTTCACCAACGAGCAGGGCTTATCTGCTGCCCATGTCAATGTCCATCCGTCAGAGATATGGATAGGAGATACCATCTGGAATGTCAACCCCTCAGACATTATCTATAGCAAGAACCGACTTACCATCGATCATTTTGCCATTGAACATAACAAACAGCATATCATCGTATCGGGACTGGCAACCAAGAATCCAAATGATTCTGTCTGTGTGGACCTCCAGGATGTCGACGTAAGTTACATCTTGAACCTCGTTGATTTCCATGCCGTTGATTTTAGTGGATTGGCAAGTGGAAGAGCATACATTTCCGGGGCTTTCCACAATCCAGAGGCTTTCGCCCGACTAACCGTCAATCAGTTCAAATTCGAAGATGGTAGAATGGGCGTCCTGTCCGCATTTGTCAACCTCAACAATAAAGACGGGCAAATAGACATAGATGCTATAGCCAACGATGGGCCAGGCGTACAGACCATGATCAAGGGCTATGTCTCTCCACGGAGGAACTATATGGACTTAGGCATTGATGCCCACCATACAAACGCAGAGTTCCTGAAAGGATTCATGGGAAGCTTCATGGGAGATGTCGACATGCATGTGGACGGATCACTCCATGTCTTGGGCGACCTTTCGCACATCAACCTTGTCGGGCAAATGGTCAGCAATGGCAAGGTAAGGATCCTTCCCACCAACACTGTCTATACGCTGAAGAACGACACGATTACCATGGTACCTGACGAGGTACAGTTCCGGTCGGACAGCATCTATGACAAAGATGGGCACTTAGGCATTCTCAATGGGAACTTGTATCACCAGCATCTCACCCATCTGAGCTACGACCTGAACATCAAGGCACACAACTTACTCTCATATGACTTCCAGGATTTTGGAGACGAGACCTTCTGTGGAACGGCCTATTGCACAGGTACCTGCACCATTAAAGGCAAGAGCGGAGAAGTCAATATTGACGTTGACGTCACACCGGAGAAGAATAGTATTATCGTATACAATGCAGCCAGTCCTAATGCCATCAGTGAAAACGACTTCATTCACTGGGAGGTGGACAAAGATGCAAATGGTGCTTATCAGCTTGTTCCGGGGATTATAAGGCAGAAAGAGGATTCTCTCGACTTGGATGAGCCCGACATTCCCACGGATATCCATCTAAACTTGCTCGTCAACTGTAATCCAAACGCAACGCTGAAAGTCATGATGGACAATGAGAGCGGAGACTATATCGCTTTGAACGGGAACGGGGTGTTGCGCGCCACCTATTATAATAAAGGGGCATTCGACATGTTTGGCAATTATACCGTAGACCATGGCATTTACAAATTAACCATACAGAATGTCATTAAGAAAGACTTCCAGTTCTTAGAGGGCGGAACCATCGCATTTGGAGGGGACCCCACTCATGCGACTCTCAACTTAAAGGCACAATATCCTGTGAATGGAGTCAGTCTTTCCGACCTGAATATCGGAAGGAGTTTTTCTAATAACAACATCCGCGTCAACTGCCTGATGAACATTACAGGCACGCCTAATTCCCCTAAAGTCGACTTCGGCCTTGACTTGCCTACCGTAAACGGCGATGCCAAACAGATGATCTATAGTCTGATCAATAGCGAAGAAGAAATGAACCAACAGGTTCTCTACCTCTTGGCAATCGGGAGGTTCTACAACCAAGGAAGCAATAACGCTAGTGCGGAAACAAGTGAACAGCAAAGCCAGACCTCCCTTGCCATGCAAAGTCTCTTGAGTGGGACCATCAGCCAACAGATCAACAATGTGCTCAGCAGCGTAACGAACAACAGCAACTGGAATTTCGGTGCCAATATCTCAACAGGAAATGAAGGGTTTAACAATGCAGAATACGAAGGGCTCCTCAGCGGAAGGCTCCTGAATAACAGGTTGCTTATCAACGGGCAATTTGGCTATCGAGACAATGCCAATGCCACCAGCAGTTTTATCGGGGATTTCGATGTCAGATACTTGTTGCTCCCTAACGGAAACCTTGCCATCAAAGTGTATAACCAAACCAATGATCGCTATTTCACAAAAAATAGCATGAACACCCAAGGTATCGGCTTGATTATGAAGAAAGACTTCAATGGATGGAGAGACTTCTTGGGGAAGAAGAAAAAGTCAAAAAACTCCAAATCAGTTAAAAAACAATAAATAATCAATTGCTGCTATCCACTTTCTTACGTGTACTCATCTTATTTTATTACCTTTGCACCCGTTTTGAAAACCAGCCTTCTAAAGGCTTGGTATGCATCACATAAAGTCTAACTTTATTAATATTTAAACAATTAATTATTTTATGTCAGATTTAAAGAACGTACAACCATTAGCAGACTTCAATTGGGACGAGTTCGAGAATGGTAAAGTCGCAGACGTCAGCAAAGAGGACCTTGAAAAGGCCTATGGCGAAACCCTCAACAAAGTATCTGAGCATCAGGTTGTTGAAGGAACTGTAATCTCAATCGATAAGAAAGAGGTTATTGTAAACATTGGATACAAGAGCGATGGCATTATTCCCGCCTCTGAATTCCGTTATAACCCAGACCTGAAGGTTGGAGACAAGGTTGAGGTTTATGTTGAAAACCAGGAAGACAAGAAAGGTCAGCTGGTACTTTCTCACAAGAAAGCTCGCCTGAGCAAGAGCTGGGAGCGTGTCAACGCTGCATTGGAGAACCAAGAGGTTATCCAGGGTTACGTGAAGTGCCGCACCAAGGGTGGTATGATCGTTGACGTATTCGGCATCGAAGCCTTCCTCCCAGGAAGTCAGATTGACGTTCATCCTATACGTGACTACGATGTATTCGTAGGCAAGACCATGGAGTTCAAGGTCGTGAAGATCAATCAGGAATTCCGTAATGTCGTTGTTTCCCACAAGGCTCTCATTGAAGCTGAATTGGAAGCACAGAAGAAAGAGATTATCTCTAAGCTCGAAAAAGGACAGATCCTTGAAGGAACCGTTAAGAACATCACTTCTTATGGCGTATTCGTTGACCTTGGCGGCGTAGATGGACTGATCCATATTACAGACCTTTCTTGGGGCCGTGTAAGCGATCCGCATGAGGTTGTACAGCTCGACCAGAAGATCAATGTCGTGATCCTCGACTTCGATGACGAGAAGAAGCGCATTGCACTCGGTCTGAAGCAGTTGACTCCGCATCCATGGGATGCACTTGATCCAAACCTGAAGGTGGGTGACCATGTAAAGGGTAAAGTTGTCGTGATTGCCGACTACGGTGCATTCGTTGAGATTGCTCCGGGTGTTGAAGGCTTGATCCACGTTTCAGAAATGAGCTGGAGCCAGCACCTGCGTTCCGCACAGGAATTCATGCATGTAGGCGACGAGGTAGAGGCAGTGATCCTTACCCTCGACCGCGAAGAGCGTAAGATGTCACTTGGCATCAAGCAGTTGAAAGAAGATCCATGGGAGAAAATCGAAGAGAAATATCCTGTTGGCAGCAAGCATACTGCAAAAGTACGCAACTTCACCAACTTCGGTATCTTCGTTGAACTGGAGGAAGGTGTTGATGGACTGATCCATATCAGCGACTTAAGCTGGACCAAGAAGGTTAAGCATCCTTCTGATTTTACACAGGTTGGTGCTGACATTGATGTTGTTGTCCTTGAAATCGACAAGGAAAACCGTCGCTTGAGCCTGGGTCACAAACAACTCGAGGAGAATCCTTGGGATACTTACGAGACCATCTATACTCCTGGATCTATCCACAATGGGAAGATCACTGAGATGATGGACAAGGGTGCTGTGATCACACTGGACGAAGGCGGTGAGGGCTTTGCTACTCCTAAGCATCTTGTTAAGGAAGACGGATCCCAAGCACAGTTGGGCGAAGAGCTCCCCTTCAAGGTAATCGAGTTCGTGAAGGACACCAAGCGAATCATCCTGTCACACTCTCGTACATTCGAGGAAGATAAGGATGAAGCAAAGGCACGTAACAACAAACGCGGTGGCGGAAAGAAGCAGGAAACTCCTGTTATCAACAATATCGCAGCTGGTACTACCTTAGGTGATATTGATGCACTTGCTGAGCTGAAGGCTAAGATGGAAAAAGGTGAAAAATAATCCTTTGATATAAGAAGAAAGGCCGGTCGGAATGACCGGCCTTTTCTTTTAATAAATGTTAACCCAATTATTTTCTTGAGTCGAGACCATCTATTCTCAACAAAATTTAGTACCTTTGCATTGAATTTTAAATCAAGTCGTGTTTCAGATCTTGAAACGCGAGTTTTCAATCAAACATTTCTTATACAATCCTATGTATAGTAAAGACGAATTATTATCGAAGAATATCCCCGAATTGGAGGATATTGCAAAGCAACTTGGTGCAGAAGTAAAAGCTGACGCCAATCAGGAAGATATCGCATACGCCATTTTAGATAAGCAAGCCATTGATGAAGGGAACAAGAATCCACTTGGGACGAAACGCCGTAGGACGCGCATTGCAAAGAAAGACACGGATCGTGTCTATTCCGTCAATGGCAAGGAAGGAGAGAACTTCGACCTGAAGAAGAACAAGCCTGCCACCGAGCAGCTCGCCCTTTTCAAGGATGAGGACAAAGAAAGCTCAACTGCTGTTCAGGAGAAAGCCATGGAAGGTAGCTCACCCGAGGAGATCATAGCTGCGATCCCCAAACACAGAGGTAGGAAATCGAAAAAGGAATTGGCCATGATCGCCGCCGCTGAAGCTGCCCTCAATAAAGAGAAAGAGCAACGAGAGAAGACCTCTGAACAACCTGAAATGGAGAAAGTAGAAGATGCTTCCCAAGAGGAACCTAATCAGGATGTAGCACAAGAGGTTGCAGAACAGCCTACCGAAAGCGAGCATTTCGTACCGGAAGAGCAATTTGCCACGGAAGTAAGTCAAGAGCCAACAGAGGATAGCAAAGACCTTCTGGCCCAATTGCAAGCTAAAATCAATGCACATAACGAAGATGCAGAAGAAAAACGAGAGGCCATGGAAGACGGCATCTGGGCAGATGACCCAGGAGACGGGACAGATTTTATCCCAGTAGTCGACCTTCCCATTGAAGACCAAGGGGCTGTTCCCACCTATGATATGTTCGACAACCCTACGACTCCGTTGCCATCTTCAGCTTCCGCCCCATCCTATCCTGTAACATCCCCAATGCCGAACATGCCTACCTATGATTTTGCAGACATCATCTCGGCCAATGGGGTCTTGGAAATCATGCCTGATGGCTATGGTTTCCTCCGCTCCAGTGATTACAATTATCTCTCTTCCCCTGATGATGTTTATGTATCCAGTTCACAAATCAAGAAATATGGCCTGAAGACAGGCGATGTCATTCAATGCCATGTACGTCCACCTCATGATGGGGAGAAATATTTCCCCTTGACAAGTATCGACAAGATCAACGGCAGGAATCCGAATGAAGTTAGGGACAGGATCTCCTTTGAGCATCTGACGCCTCTTTTCCCAGATGAGAAATTCACCTTGTGCGGAGATCCAGCGACCACGAATCTATCAACCAGGGTCGTTGATTTGTTCTCTCCAATTGGCAAAGGTCAGCGTGCCTTGATCGTCGCCCAGCCTAAAACGGGTAAGACCATCTTGATGAAGGACATCGCCAATGCCATCGCTGCCAACCATCCAGAAGCTTATCTGATGATGCTTTTAATCGATGAACGACCGGAGGAGGTAACGGATATGGCACGTACTGTCAATGCTGAGGTCATCGCGTCAACCTTTGATGAGCCAGCAGAGCGCCACGTTAAGATCGCAGGGATCGTTTTGGAGAAGGCAAAAAGAATGGTGGAATGTGGGCACGATGTCGTGATATTCTTAGACTCGATCACACGTCTGGCACGTGCTTACAACACAGTTTCTCCTGCCAGCGGCAAGGTATTGACCGGTGGTGTGGATGCCAATGCGCTCCAGAAACCGAAGAGATTCTTTGGAGCAGCCCGGAATATCGAAGGCGGAGGCTCTCTCACTATCATCGCAACAGCCTTGATCGATACGGGCAGTAAGATGGATGAGGTGATCTTTGAGGAATTCAAGGGTACTGGAAACATGGAGCTCCAGCTTGACAGGACACTATCTAACAAGCGCATCTTCCCGGCTGTTAACTTAGTTGCATCCAGCACGCGTCGTGACGACTTGCTACAAGACAAGACGACATTGGATCGTATGTGGATCCTTCGCAAGTATATTTCGGACATGAATCCGATTGAGGCCATGAATGCTATTCATGACAGGATGATTCACACGAGAAACAATGAGGAATTCCTGCTTTCCATGAACGGATAGGAAAAGGCTCAAGGTCGTAACCTCCTCTTTGAGCCAAGAGGTATCATTTGGGTTACGACCTTGGGTTTACTACTAAGTCACAAATCAACTTTAGGTCTATGTCTGTGAATCCATAACGGGATAAGAGTTCTTTATCTTCCTGCATTTCATCATATAAAGACTCATATTCCATTTGCTCGTCTTTTGTTATCGAGGAAAGGTATTCCCTGAATAACTCTATCCCTTGTGAAACTTGTTGGTGGAAAAGCTTGCAATATCCGTAGTTTAAGTTATCTACGGGCTCGAACTGCCCACGTGCCTTCATCTCTCCATATACTTTTTCTGCCTGCTCCACCTTTCCCTGTAATAAGGACGCCCAAGCAAAAATGCGAGCTGCCTCCTGGTTGTCTGGATGTTCGTACCGCACCTTATACAGGATGCCGAAGCCTTCGTCCATCTTATCCTGGCTGATCAACGCGAAGGCAAGGCGCAATTGTAAGCGTAAGTTACCTTCATCTGCCTGGAGCAACTTGCGATAAGTGCTCTCTGCCTGGTCAAATTTCCGGGCATGAAGACAGCATTGCGCATAGCCCTTCATTGCCCTTTCTGAATTGGGATCCAGTGCAAGAGCTCTCTGATAACTTTGGAGAGCAGTACGATAATCTTCAATGCTTGATTCAATATATGCCCTTAACAACCAAGCCTCCACACTGGATTCCGAAAAGTAAAAGCCATCCAAGGCCTGGAGCAGGATCATATCCTTCCGTTTCATCAGGAAATGGGTGAGTTCCTTCACCTCATCTTTAAGCAGGTCACCAAAAATGCGCTTGGTAAAGAAGAAGCCCACATGTGTGAGATCGTCACTGACAAAGAAAGGACTCTTAAATTCTAACTTTCTGTCATACAGGCGGTAGAAACGGTACAAGTCCTGCAAATACATCCTCCGTATATAGGTCGGTGTATGGATATCTAAATCTGGAGCGCCAGTAAAGAAAGAGTCCTGTGTGCCTAACACCTCTTTCACGTTAGGAGGCAACTGGTCTATAATCGACACCATCGCCAACGCGAGGGAATACTTATCTGAGTCGCAGAAGGGACCACTATTGAGAAGGACCTCCAAGAAATGGGTATTCTGCATCTTCGCCCTTAACTGTTCCAATGCTGGATGGTCAAGGTAAAAGGGAACAAACCAATTGCTGAGGTTCGCGAAGAAAGGGAACCTCTTCATCTGGGAGAAGCCTCCGAAATAGATATCTGATCCTGCTTTCTGCATGTCCGCCATCTTCCGGATACTCTTCTCTACCTCTTCCATCTTTCTTTCAGAAGCATCTGGATCCAAGATATCCTGTAAGGGATCGTCCTCCTTCTCCGTGATCCCAAATCGGGTAATCTTCAGGTTGTTGTTTTTCATTAAGGTCGGCATGATCTCGTTTTGGATTTCCGCTCGGTCCTTATCCACATCATAGCAATAGATCACCTGCATCTGCAACTCAAGAAGCTCGCGACGTACTTGCTTGTCCTCACAGACTTCTCTCAACTTTTCTGATAAATCTCGGAAAATGGAGATGTTCTCTTCTGGAAGAGCGAAAGCCCAGCCTACTAATGCTCGCTGCCTCACCCTCTCATCCTGTGTCTCCATATAGACATCCATCAACATCTTTACCTTATTGATATCCAAGATCTGAATGGCAGATAGGGAGATGGCACTGACTAACAATTGGACGTCCGCGGATTCTAAGGTCGGCGACAAGAGCAAGTCCTTAAAATTCCTCGCCGTCCCCTCGGTCCATTGAGATGAGATCAAAATAGCATCGAAGAGATCACTCATATAGCGTTGGTGCGCTTTGTACAAGTCCGACCGCTTCTTCCCTTCACCCTCGCCCCAATCCAGGGAAAGCAAGGCTACGTCCTGCACGAATCCCTCTAAATGCTGACGGATCACTTCGCTGTCGGTGTTGAATTTTAGCGTTCTGGACAGGGCTAAGGTATAAGAACCGCCCTGATGGATTTGCTCTTTCAACTGGATTTCCCGGAGTAATACGAATAAATCCTTCAACAGCTCTTCATATAAACGAGGGCGCTGAGGGTCCGAGAAACCTCTTTCCATATAGTCTTTCATCAAGGAATATTCTCTTTCAATTTCCTCGATGCGTCCTTGAAAGGATACAAAATGATGGGAGGCAATTAAACCTTTAATTTGTTCGATAGCCTCTCTGACATCCTGCCGATGGGCAATTGAATAGTCAGTCTTGTCGGTGTCCATGGGATAGTTTTGCATTACAATTCTCTTTTAGCGATGTTCATATCTTTGGGAAGCGGTGCAGCTGCATGCGGGAACGTCAATTTAGGTAGGGCCTTGATGACGCGGTCATCCAACCTATAGTACTTTTTCAGGATATCCGCGTATTTTGCGTACCCCAACTGGTTGATGGAGTCACATGCCATGTTATATGCCTTGACGAATAACGCCAACTGCGCTTTTCTGTTTGAATCGTTCAGAGCCTTTGTCCTGAAGGCAATCACGCCGAAGCTTTCCTTCAAGTCCCTGCTGTCAAATAAGACGGGATGGTTGTGGACCCTGGCTATCGTAGCCTGAGGCTCCGTCAGCATCATCGCATCCATTTCATTGTTCAACAGCATGTTCAGCCTGACGTTGACATCATTGATCTGAATCCTGTAAACATCATATTTCGGATTCCCCTTCTGAATGACAAGGCCTGCCAAATAGTCGGTAGCTGAATATCGCGTCATGGCAATCATCTTATCCGACAACTGCCCTAATCGCCTGATCCTGGCGGTACGGTTGGTGATCAACTGCCAGTATGTATTCGTTGCAGCGACATAGGTAAGTGGCGTGCCTTTCCGGATCAGTCGCTCTGTGCGGAAGAGGTCGGAGATAGCCCCTTCTACCCTTCCCCGAGCCAAAGCCGTATCGCAGTCCATTTGAGCCGTCATGTTCCTGACATGCACATCAACACCTAACGTATCGAAAAAATGGCGGTCGAGGGCTATATAGACCGGAAGGCAGTCAAGGGTAGGAAGCAGGGCGACCTTCAGGGACAGGGAGTCCTCCCTCAGAAGCCTTGCCTTTTCCGCCTTTGTCAATCGCTGCTTCTCCTGGTAGGATTGCCCGCATGATGCAAAGAAAAGAACGATGAATATCCAAATGCAACAATTTCTCATTTTACGTTTGAAAAAGAAAGGGCGATAGCGTAATGCAACACTTCTCGCCCTTCATTGTTTATTATTATGTGCGATATTAGCATTTGCAAAAGTAATAATAAATTTTGTAACTCAAAAAATTATTCGTACTTTTGTGGCATTATGGCAAAAGACAAGATTGTTTATGTCTGTTCCAACTGTGGACAGGAATCTCCCAAATGGATAGGGAAATGCCCGGCCTGTGGTCAATGGAACACATTCAAGGAACTGCGCATCGCAGCCGAAACGGGTTCCAGTGCCGCACGGTCTGCTGCTCAAAGCGTTCGTTCTTCTCTTTCAACAAACAAGAACAAGCCTCTGTCCCTGAAGGACATATCCATTCATGACGAACCCAGGTTGGATATGAAGGATGCGGAACTGAACCGGGTCTTAGGAGGGGGGCTCGTACCAGGTTCTATCATCTTGTTAGGGGGTGAACCGGGCATTGGGAAAAGTACCTTGACCCTGCAAACCATCCTGCACATGCCGGAGCATCAAATCCTTTATGTCAGCGGAGAGGAAAGTGCCCACCAACTCAAGATGCGTGCCGAAAGGATCTTAGCCAATCCACTGAACGACGGAAGGATGTCGGATGAGAACGTGACCATCCTATGTGAGACGTCGTTAGAGAATATCTTTGCCAACATCAAAGAGACTCATCCCGAATTAGTCATCATCGATTCCATCCAGACCATTGCGACCGAAGATGTGGAAAGCAGTCCGGGGAGTATCTCCCAAGTCAGGGAATGCGCTGCCGCCCTACTCCGTTTCGCCAAGACCAGTGGTGTCCCTGTCATCCTCATCGGGCATATCAACAAAGAGGGATCGTTGGCGGGTCCCAAGATCTTGGAACACATCGTCGACACTGTCATTCAGTTCGAAGGCGACCAGCATTATATGTACCGCATCCTGCGATCCATTAAGAACCGGTTTGGTTCTACCTCAGAATTAGGGATTTATGAAATGAGGCAGAACGGGCTCAGACAGGTCTCTAACCCCAGTGAGCTATTGCTCTCCCAGGACCATGAAGGCTTGTCGGGCATTGCCATCAGCAGTGCCATCGAAGGGGTTCGCCCCTTCCTCGTCGAGACACAAGCTTTGGTCTCGTCAGCGGCATACGGCACTCCCCAACGCTCCGCGACTGGGTTTGACCAACGCAGGCTAAACATGCTGTTAGCCGTATTGGAGAAGAGGGTTGGCTTTAAACTGATGCAAAAAGATGTCTTCCTGAATATTGCAGGCGGACTTCGTGTTACCGACTTGGCGATGGACCTGAGCGTCATCGCTGCTGTCCTGTCGAGCAATGTGGACACAGCCATCGAGACGGGTTGGTGCATGGCGGGTGAAGTGGGACTCAGTGGTGAGGTCCGTCCGGTCAACCGCATCGAGCAACGGGTGGCAGAAGCCGAGAAATTAGGATTCTCCCACATGATCATCCCGAAATATAACCTGAACGGATTCGATGCCAGGAAATACCAGATAGAGCTGCATCCGGTCAGGAAAGTAGAAGAAGCATTAAGATATTTATTTGGATAAAAATGAAAGATTCAGTGATTATTGTAAGCGGGGGGATGGACAGCATCACCTTGCTTTATGAGTACCAGGACAGGATTGCCTTAGGCATCTCGTTCGATTACGGCAGCAACCATAATGCACGGGAGATCCCATTCGCCGAGCTTCATTGCCAACGGTTGGGCATCCGCCATATTACCATCCACTTGGATTTCATGCATCAGTTTTTCAAGAGTTCTCTCTTGGAAGGTGCCGAAGCCATCCCGGAAGGCAATTACACAGAGGAAAACATGAAGTCGACCGTCGTCCCCTTCAGGAATGGCATCATGCTGTCCATTGCCACAGGGATTGCAGAAAGCAACGGGCTGAAATACGTGATGATGGCTAACCATAGCGGCGACCATACCATTTATCCCGACTGCCGCCCGGAGTTCGTGCAAGCCATGAGCAAGGCTACCCAAAGTGGGACCTTCGCACAGGTAGAGATTCTCGCGCCTTATACGAACATCTCCAAGGCAGACATCGCCCGCCACGGCAAGGCATTGGGCATCAACTATGCAGAGACCTGGTCGTGCTACAAAGGTGGGGAGAAACATTGCGGCAAATGCGGGACCTGCGTCGAGCGAAAGGAAGCCTTGAAAGCCGCGGGCATTGACGATCCGACGGACTACGAGTCCTAAATGGATTTGCAATCCCGATATGGCAATCCTTGGACAATAGAGATAAAAATCTTTATTTTCTTAGGGCTCAAATCGTTTCTCTCAATTAATTATTGTAACTTTGCGTTCGAATTAGAAAACATTGATATAACATTAATAATTACGAAAAATGAAAATCGATCAATTCAACTTTGCCGGCAAGAAGGCAATCGTACGTGTGGACTTCAATGTTCCATTGGATGACAAGGGTAATGTAACCGACGACACCCGTATCCGCGGTGCTCTCCCAACCCTGAAGAAGATCCTTTCCGACGGCGGCGCCCTGATCATGATGAGTCACATGGGCAAGCCCAAGGGTAAGGTAAAGCCAGAACTCTCCTTAGGTCAGATCGTCAAGAACGTGTCTGCTGCCTTAGGCGTTGACGTGAAGTTCGCCCCAGATTGCGCGAAGGCTGACGATGCAGCTGCTGCCCTGAAGCCAGGTGAGGCACTTCTGTTGGAGAACCTCCGCTTCTATCCCGAAGAGGAAGGAAAGCCTGTTGGCGTAGAAAAGGGTACTCCTGAATACGATGCTGCAAAGGCTGAGATGAAGGGAAGACAGAAAGACTTCGCCAAAAAACTTGCTTCATATGCTGACGTTTATGTCAACGACGCCTTTGGAACGGCTCACCGCAAGCATGCTTCCACCGCTGTCATCGCTGACTTCTTTGACAAAGACCACAAGATGCTCGGCTATCTGATGGAGAAGGAAGTGAAAGCCATTGACAATGTCATGAAGAACGCTCAGCATCCTTTCACGGCAATCATCGGTGGCTCCAAGGTTAGCTCTAAGTTAGGGGTCATCAAAAACCTGCTCGACAAAGTAGATAACCTGATCATCGGTGGCGGTATGGGCTATACCTTCATCAAGGCTCAGGGCGGTCATATCGGCGAATCCCTGCACGAGGATGACCTGATGCCAGAGGCTTTGAACGTCATTAAGGAAGCAAAGGAAAAAGGTGTCAACCTGAGCCTTTCCGTGGCTACGGTTGCTGCCAACAAGTTCTCAAACGATGCCGACCGTAAGGTGGTGGACATTTACAATATCCCTGACGGATGGGAAGGCATGGATGCCAGCGAGGAGAGCTTGGACAACTGGAAGAAGATCATCTTGGCTTCCAAGACCATTCTGTGGAACGGTCCTGTAGGCGTCTTCGAGTTCCCGAACTTCGCACACGGCACGGGTGAGATCGCTAAGACCGTCGCTCAGGCTACCCAAGAGAATGGCGCATACTCACTCATTGGCGGTGGTGACTCCGTTGCTGCCATCAATAAGTTCGGCTTGGCTGACAAGGTTTCTTATGTTTCCACTGGTGGTGGCGCCATGCTTGAGGCGATTGAAGGCAAGGTACTTCCGGGCGTAGCAGCAATTGAAGGTTAATATTTAAACGAGAATATGGGTGATTAATGATGATGGGCCTTTGCGCGCATCATTGTTAATCACTCTTTTTGTTTTCAATATGGATTGGATCATTAATCTTTTTACCACACAAGATTCCGTCGCACACATCGCGCTGCTCTACTCCTTGGTCATCGCCATCGGTGTCCTGTTGGGCAAGATCAAGTTTGGCGGGATCTCCTTAGGGGTTACATTCGTCCTGTTTGCTGGGATTCTCGCCGGTCATATCGGGTTCACCGCCCCTACCAATATCCTCAACTTCATGCAAGACTTTGGGCTGATCCTCTTTGTCTTCATGATCGGTCTTCAGGTAGGACCTGGCTTTTTCGAGAGCTTCCGCAGAGGAGGCGTCACGCTGAACCTGCTGTCCACAGGCATGATCATGTTGAACATCGCGGTGATGTTCGCTTGTTATTACATCTTCTTCGATACCAGCGACATCAAGAACTTGCCGATGATGGTGGGTACACTGTACGGTGCCGTCACCAACACGCCAGGTCTGGGAGCTGCCAACGAAGCCTTGTCCAGTGTTTTCCCCAATGGGAACGCTCCTCAGATCGCTTCGGGTTATGCCTGCGCCTATCCTTTGGGCGTTGTCGGCATTATTGGGGCAACCATTGCGGTAAGGTATATCTGCCGCATCAACTTGGATGAAGAAGAGGAACAATTGAATGAGGCTGAGGCTGAGAACCCTCACGCAAAGCCTCATACGATGCACCTGAAAGTCCAGAATGCCTATATCGCTGGCCGTACGCTCCGTCAGATCTCCACATTCCTGAACCGGGACTTCGTCTGTACGCGTATCTTCCATAATGGGGAGGTAAGCATTCCCAAGAGCAATACGACCTTCGAATTGGGCGATGAGATCTTGATCGTCTGTGCCGAAGCCGACAAAGAGGCAATCCAGGCATTTATCGGACCGGTCATCGATGCGCAATGGGAATACGAAGACGAGAAACAGCCTATGGTTTCGAAGCGAATCATCGTCACCCGAACTTCCATGAACGGAAAGACCTTGGGCAAGATGCACTTCAACAGTGTCTATGGCGTGAATATCACCCGTATTACCCGACAAGGCATGGACTTGTTTGCCAGTCGCGACCACCACTTCCATGTCGGCGACCGCATCATGGTCGTGGGACCGGAAGACAATGTCAACCGCGTGGCTGAGCTGATGGGAAACTCTGTGAAACGCCTGGACGCTCCAAACATTGCCACTATCTTCATCGGAATTATCGTGGGTATCCTGTTTGGAAGTATTCCTATTGCCATCCCAGGCATGCCCGTACCGTTGAAATTAGGTATCGCCGGCGGTCCGCTGATCATCGCGATCCTCATCGGGCGTTATGGCTATCGCTTCCACTTGGTCACCTACACTACGACATCCGCAAACATGATGCTTCGAGAGATTGGACTGGTTCTCTTCCTCGCCAGCGTGGGCATCAAGGCCGGCGCAGGTTTCTGGGACACTGTCGTACAGGGAGACGGACTGAAATATGTCTATACAGGTTTCCTCATCACGGTCATCCCCATCCTGATCATCGGGTCGATCGCCAGGTGGAAGTTCAAGTTCAACTACTTCACCATCATGGGTATGTTAGCAGGTACCTATACCGACCCACCCGCCTTGGCATATGCCAACCAGTGCTGTTCCAAGGAAGCTCCTGCCATCGGATACTCTACGGTATATCCCCTGAGCATGTTCCTCAGGATCTTTACCGCCCAAATGATTGTCCTGTTCTGCTGCGGGGCATAAATAAAGAAGGTGATTGCCGAATGCAATCACCTTCTTTATTTATATCATCACTCTTCAAGCTTGAAAAGGAATTTTATCCATCCCATCCAGGTAGACATCCCTTCTATTTCCAAGAGATGACCTTTTGCGTTGCGTTCGATGACCTTTTAGCGTGTGAAAGATAACCTTTCACAAGGCAGGAGATGACCTTTTAGGAAGCGTCTTTAGTTAGCCAACTTCAGGGTTAACTTGCCCTGATAAGAGATAATGGTCTCCACCACATAACTGCTCGGGCTGTCCGGAATCCCGATCATCGTGTTGTAATGGACGCCGGCAGCGTCTGCCTTCACCAAGAGGATATCGTTCAGGATACCTTGCCGTAAAAAGTCCTTCGGCACTTGGCGCGCAAAGTCCTGCTTATGGAAATCCCTGGAAAAGACCTTCTCTGCCCCTTTGTAAAGGCTGATGTGGATAATATTGTCGTAATACACGTTGTCAACCTCCACCCCTTCATCATTATAAGAAGCCTTCACCACCTTATACGTCGTAGGGTTCACCTGCACATAACTGTGGTATTTCTCGCCTTCGAAAGAGACGACAGAGTCTCTTTTGATCAATTGGTTTTGGTTTAACGCCTGCGGACGCTTTGCATTGCTGGCAAAGACGTATTTATCATAAGGATTGTCGCTTAAGGTTAACTTCACGACATCCCCATTTTGGTTCTTGAATTCAAAGAGATGGGCAGCTTGCTTGACGATCGGGTACTTCACGTCATTGGCGCCATGAAGCACCAAGGTATCATTGAAGATCTGGAAATAAACAGGCTGGCTCGTACTGTCCGGATAGAAAATCGTGTCGCCTTTTGCCATAAAGGCAACGTCTTCCTCATCTTCATTCACCCAAATACCCTGCAACATTTTCTTTGCCGCAACATCCTCCCGCGGAGCATCCTGGCGATCCCCCGGCCTCTTCCTACAGCCTCCCATGACAAGGACTATGACAAACAATATAAATAAAGTTCGTTTCATCTTCTTCATCATCCACTTTCTACTATGTATTCGAGTATTCGTTTCTAACTAACAAAGGTAATACAAATCCTCGGAAATACAAAGAAAAACCAGTTTTTTTCATTTTTTTTATTCCCTTACATGATATATAGGTCGGCATGACCGCAAACTTTAAAGAGAAAATTTCTTCGTTTTGACTTGTTTTATTCATGGAAAAAGAGTACTTTTGCAGTCGTGATTGAATTAGAAAGACATATAGAAATACTTCTCTTGAGCAATGATTGCGTGATAGTCCCTGATTTTGGGGGATTTATGGCACATCATGTCGACGCTCGCTATGACAAGGACGACCATTTGTTCTTGCCACCCTTGCGTACGTTGGGATTCAACCCGCAGCTGAAGATGAACGACTCTCTCCTTGCCCAATCTTATATCGAGGCTTATGACATCAGCTATCCTGAAGCCATCAAGCGCATCGAGGATGAGGTGAGAGAGCTGAAGCAGCGCCTTGAGAACGAGGGGACGTATGAGCTCAACGACTTGGGCACGATTTCAATGAACGAGGATGGGCACTATGAGTTCCAGCCATGCGAGGCGGGTCTTCTCACGCCTGAGCTCTATGGACTAAGCTCTTTCGAGATGCTTCCGCTTTCCTCCAGCTCCACGAAAAAGGCTGGTAGCGAGGAAGTTGCCGTGCCATCCCATACCGCGCAAGTGACAGGAAAAGTACCTACTCTCACTGTCGAGACGAAGGAAATAGGTGCCCAAGAGAAAGAAGAGCCCACGCTCACGACGACCGTCTTCGACACAGAGGAAGAAGAGGAAGGCAATCCAACCTTCCGCATACACCTCTATCGGAACATTGCCATTGCGTGCATTGCCCTCTTGGCCTTTCTATTGATCCCTTCCCACTTAGGCAATAGCAACGAGTCTTCTTCCTTGTTGAGCAAGGTGGACACAGGAATGCTGACACGGATCTTCCCCAAGAGCGTGACTACAGGGACGACCCAGTTGGAGGCAGCACTGAAAAAGGACACCTTCAAGGGGAGTAAAGATATTTCCATTCATCACGGTAAGGAATCGGCAACGAAAGCCCCACAGGAGTTAAAAGACGATGAGGCACCTTATTTCTGCTTGGTATTAGCCAGCAGGGTCACGAAAAAGAATGCCGCAGCTTTTGTCGATCAGCTGCACAAAAAGGGATATCAGACCGCCCGCGTCCTCCCCAGGGAGAGAGGAGCTAAGGTGATTTATGGTTCCTATAAGTCAGAGAACGAAGCCTATAACGTGTTGAACAGAATGTGCGTAAAGCCTGATTTTTCAGAGGCGTGGGTCATGTGCGTTCAACCAAATCAGCAAAGACGATGAAGCGAGTAAGATGCCCGAAGTGCGACAACTACATCATTTTCGACGAGACCCAATACGAACCTGGACAGGTATTGGGATTCATTTGCCCGGAGTGTGGCAAGCAATTCCGCATCCGCATCAACGTTTCGAAGCTTCGCAACCTGCAACGCGACGAGCATCCTGACGAGAATGCCAATGAGAACGGGGTGGGTTCTATCGTCGTCATTGAAAATGTTTTTCATTATAAACAAGTCATCCCGCTGCACTTTGGAGAGAACGTCATCGGGCGATACATGAAAGGCAGTGGCATCAATTGCCCGATCGAGACCAACGATCCCAGCATTGACATGACCCATTGTATGATCAATGTCAGTCGGGACAAGCACGGGAAACTGAAATATGTCTTGCGTGATGGGCCCAGCAATACAGGTACCTTCGTGGGTGACGAACTGTTGGGCGACAAGGAAAGGCGCGTGATCGAAAACGGGACCTTGTTTACGATCGGTGCCACGAGCATCATCCTCAAGACCGCTGAGGACAAGGACGACTGATGGAGATCCTTTTCTGTACGTCTCCCTTTCCTTCCTGACAGGGAGATTCCCTTCCAAGAAGAAGCTAATCCCCGATGACCGGATGCGACGCACCTTGGAAATAAGCATAAAATCTTCCTATTTATTTTGTATTTCCCCCAGTTTACTGTATCTTTGCATCTGTTTATAAACAAAAGATGCAATGATGAAACCAAGTGCGATTTTACTTCTGCATTGTCCCGATAGGCCAGGCATCATTTCTGAAGTCACGAAGTTTATTACGGACAACAAGGGAAATATCATTTATCTGGACCAGTACGTAGATCGGGAAGACGGGATGTTTTTCATGAGGATCGAATGGGAATTGGAGAATTTCCTCATCCCTCGCGACAAGATCTATGAATACATCGACACGCTTTACGCACAGCGATACCAGATGACTTGCAACCTTTATTTCAGTGATGAGCGTCCTCGCATGGCCATTTTCGTGAGCAAGATGAGCCATTGCCTTTACGATCTCTTGGCCAGGTACAAGGCGGGGGAATGGAATGTCGACATTCCCTGCATCGTCAGCAACCATGAGGACCTGCGATATGTCGCCGACCAGTTCCAGATCCCTTACTATGTGTGGTCCGTAAAGAAAGACCATTCCAACAAGCAGGAAGTAGAAAAGGCCGAAATGGAACTTCTCAGGAAAGAGAAGGTCACCTTTATCGTCTTGGCACGATACATGCAGATCATCAGCGATGAGATGGTCAAGGCTTATCCGCATCATATCATCAACATCCACCACTCTTTCCTCCCCGCGTTCGTTGGGGCACGCCCCTATCATCAGGCATGGGAACGCGGCGTGAAGATCATTGGAGCTACCAGCCATTACGTGACCGCAGAATTAGACGCGGGCCCGATCATCGAGCAGGACGTTACCCGGATCACCCATAAGGACACTCCGGAAAGCCTGGTTTTGAAAGGAAAGGACTTGGAAAAGATCGTGCTCTCCCGTGCTGTTACCAAGCATATAGAGCGCAAGATCCTGACCTACCACAACAAGACTATCATCTTCTCTTAATTCTCTCGTTGATATGGAAGTAGCTATCGTCAAATACAATGCCGGCAATATCTATTCTGTCGTGAACGCCTTACGGCGCTTGGGAATAGAGCCCACGCTGACCGACTGTGCAGAAGAACTGCAAAGGGCCGACCGAGTCCTCTTTCCTGGACAGGGAGAGGCAGGGACTACCATGCACTATATCCGCGAACATCATTTAGACGACATCATCCGCGACCTGAAGCAACCCGTCTTGGGCATCTGTGTGGGACAGCAATTGCTTTGCCAGCACTCAGAGGAAGGGAACACGGATTGCATCGGCATCTTTCCCGTAGAGGTGAAACGGTTCTGCCCTCATCACCATGAGGAAAAGGTACCTGCCATGGGTTGGAACACCTTGCAGGATGTCAAATCCGACTTGTTCAAGGGATTAGGCGAAGAAGAATATGTGTACTTCGTCCATAGCTTCTATGTTCCCGTCTGCGAGTTTACGATTGCCACCGCCGACTATATCCTCCCCTACAGCGCGGCCCTGCATAAGGACAACTTCTACGCCACGCAATTCCATCCGGAAAAGAGCGGGAAGGTGGGAGAAAAGATCTTGCGTAACTTCTTGGAATTGAAAGGATAGCGTATGAAAATAGAACTGATACCTGCCATCGACCTGATCAACGGGCAATGCGTCCGCCTGACACAGGGTGACTATGAGCAAAAGAAAGTGTATGGCAACAGTCCTGTCGACCTGGCCAAGGAGTTCGAGGACTTAGGGTTCCGGCGCCTCCATGTCGTCGACCTGGATGGAGCCAAGTCGAAACACGTGGCCAATATCCCAGTTTTGGAGGCGATCACGACAGCCACTCACTTGAAAGTGGACTTCGGGGGAGGCATCAAGACCGAAGAAGACATCATGAAAGCCTTCGACCATGGGGCTTCTCTCGTGACCGTTGGCAGCATCGCCGTGACGGATCCAGAGCTGTTTCTCTCCTGGCTCGACCGCTTTGGGGCTGACAAGATGATCTTAGGGGCAGACGTGCGGCATGGGAAGGTTTCCATCCATGGGTGGAAAGAGGACTCCTCGGAAGAGCTGCTGCCCTTCCTCAAGCAATATGTCGACCAAGGAATCAAGAACGTCCTTTGCACGGAAATATCCAAGGACGGTACCCTGCAGGGACCAGCCGTCGACCTTTATGCCAAGATCATGAAGGCTTATCCGCAACTGCACCTGATCGCCAGTGGTGGCGTGTCTAAGATCGAGGACATCGAGGAACTGGAAAAAAACGGAATACCGGCCGTCGTATTTGGCAAAGCGATCTACGAAGGCAAGATAGACATCAAACAATTGGCGAAGAAATGAGGAAAGGATTGGCAAAACGCATTATCCCTTGTCTTGACGTGAAAGATGGGGAGACAGTCAAAGGCACGAACTTCGTTCACCTGCGGCATGCAGGTGATCCCGTAGAATTAGGCAAGGCGTACAGTGATGCCGGGGCAGACGAACTGGTTTTCTTGGATATCACCGCCAGTTTTGAAGGGCGCAAGACCTTCACGGACATGGTGACCCGCGTGGCAAGGGAGATCAATATCCCGTTTACCGTGGGGGGAGGTATCCACCAATTAGAGGACGTAGAGCGTCTGTTGTATGCAGGAGCCGACAAGGTTAGCGTCAACTCCTCCGCTCTCCGCAACCCCCACCTCATCGATGAGATCACTGGCAAGTTCGGTTCGCAGGTCTGCGTCTGCGCCATTGATGCTCGGTTGGACGAGGATGGATGGCATTGCTATGTGAAAGGCGGACGGGAACGTACCGACAGAGGATTGTTGGAATGGGCCAAGGAAGCCGAAGACCGTGGTGCTGGGGAGATTCTCTTCACCAGCATGAACCATGACGGGGTTAAGACAGGATACGCCAACGAAGCTTTGGCAATGTTGGCCGACGAGCTCTCCATCCCAGTCATTGCCAGTGGGGGCGCAGGGAAGATGGAACATTTCCGTGATGCCTTCCTCTTGGGTAAGGCAGACGCAGCCTTGGCAGCCAGCGTTTTCCACTTCGGGGAGATCCCCATCCCTGCATTGAAACGCTATCTCCGGCAGGAAGGCATCAATGTCAGGATCTGAAAGAAAAAAGGATGCAAGCAGAAAAGCTGCTCCCTTATAGTTGAATCATCATAGAATTTGAATGAATATGGAAATCGATTTCGATAAAATGGGTGGACTTGTCCCGGCAATCATCCAAGACGCAGTCACCAAGAACGTCTTGATGTTAGGCTTCATGAACAAGGAAGCCTACGAGAAGACATTAGAGACGAAGAAGGTTACGTTCTGGAGCCGTTCCCGCCAATGCCTTTGGACAAAAGGAGAGACATCGGGAAACTTCCTGAACTTAGTGAGCATCCAGAACGACTGCGACCAGGATACGCTGTTAGTCAAGGTGCATCCCGACGGTCCTACCTGCCATAAAGGCACGGATACCTGTTGGGGAGAGGACAATGACAGGAACCCTATCCTCTTCTTGTCCGACCTGCAGGACTTCATTGAGAAGCGCCATGAAGAGATGCCGGAAAACAGTTATACGACCAGCCTCTTTAAGAAAGGCATCAACAAGATGGCACAGAAAGTGGGAGAAGAAGCTGTGGAAACAGTTATCGAGGCGACCAACGGCACCAATGAACAATTGGTATACGAGGCTTCCGACCTCTTATATCATCTCATCGTCCTGCTGACCAGCAAGGGACTGCGGATCGAAGATATTGCCAGGCAATTGCAAATGCGCCACGATCCCAATTGGGATAAGGCAAGGCGCATCGCTAAGAGCAAGTCATAAAGAAATCATTTAACACGAAATAATATGCTCATTGATTATCAGAAAGTTAACATATATCAGGGAGAGAACCTTATCTTGAAGGATGTCGACTTCCATGCTGATGAGGGAGAGTTCATCTATATCATCGGAAAGGTAGGATCAGGAAAGAGTTCTTTGTTGAAAACTACCTATTGTGAACTCGACATCGAAGAGGAAGACGCCGAGAAAGCTGAAGTCTTAGGTCGCGACCTGAAGACTTTAAAGCGGAAGGAGATCCCTGCCCTGCGCAAGGAGATGGGGATCATATTCCAGGATTTCCAACTCCTTCACGACCGTGATGTATACAAGAACCTGCAATTTGTCCTGAAGGCGACGGGCTGGAAGGATAAGGAGGAAATAGACAAACGCATCCAAGAAGTTTTGGAGGCTGTGGGCATGACAGAGAAAAAGGACAGCATGCCGCACGAGCTCTCTGGAGGCGAGCAACAACGGATCGCGATCGCGCGCTCCTTGCTCAACCACCCCAAGATCATCATTGCCGATGAGCCGACCGGTAACCTCGACCCGGAAACAGCCAGTCACATCATTGGACTGATGAAGGATATCTCCAAGAACGGCACGGCGGTGGTCGTCTCCACCCATAACATCCCCATGCTCGACCTGTTCCCTGGCATCGTCTATCGCTGCAAGGACGGTACCATGACGGATGTCACGCGCGAGTTCAATCAAATCAACCTCAACGAAGACGGGGAGGAACGCTGAGAGACCCCGTGATAAATCAGAAAATATAGAAACGAAAAACGACAAAATAAATAGCGTCCTATGAAAGTAATGAAATTTGGCGGTACCTCCGTGGGTTCGCCTGAGAGAATGAAAAACGTATGTAAGTTGATCACCGCCTCCGGTGAGCCAACCTTCATCGTATTGTCCGCAATGTCCGGAACGACGAATTCCTTGGTAGAGATCTCTAATTATCTCTATAAGAAGAATCCGGAAGGTGCCAATGAGGTGATCAACAACTTAGAGAAAAAGTATATGGGACATGTGGAAGAACTCTATTCCACAGAAGAATACAAGGACAAGACACGTGATTTCCTGCGGGGAGAGTTCGATTATCTCCGCTCATTCACCAAAGACCTCTTCACGAGCTTTGAGGAGAAAAGCATCGTTGCCCAAGGTGAGATCATGAGCACGAACATGGTTGTCAACTATCTTCAGGAGTGCGGCGTCAAGGCTGTATTGCTGAATGCGCTGGATTTCATGCGCACCGACAAGAACGCAGAGCCCGATCCTGCATATATCAAGGAAAAGTTGGCAGCGGTATTGGAGGAAAACGAAGGCTACCAAATTTATATCACGCAGGGCTTCATCTGCCGTAACGCTTATGGGGAGATCGACAACCTACAGCGGGGAGGTTCCGACTATTCTGCTTCCCTGATCGGTGCTGCCCTCCCAGCAGAGGAGATCCAGATCTGGACCGACATTGACGGCATGCACAACAACGACCCGCGAATCGTTAACAAGACACAGGCCATCCACCAGTTGAACTTCGAGGAGGCTGCAGAATTGGCATATTTCGGTGCAAAGATCCTGCATCCTACCTGCGTGCAACCAGCGAAGTACGCCGGTATACCTGTCCGCCTGAAGAACACCTTGGACCCATCGGCAGAAGGCACCATCATCGATAACGTGATCGTTCGTGGCAAGATCAAGGCAGTAGCAGCCAAGGACAATATCACAGCTATCAAGATCAAGTCCAGTCGCATGCTGCTCGCGACAGGATTCCTGCGCAAGGTCTTCGAGATCTTCGAGAGTTACCAGACCCCGATTGACATGATCGCTACCTCAGAGGTGGGCGTTTCGATGAGCATTGACAACGACTCACACCTGAACGAGATCGTAGATGAGCTGAAAAAGTACGGAACGGTCACCGTCGATGCGGACATGTGCATCGTCTGCGTGGTAGGCGACCTCGACTGGAGCAACCTCGGCTTCGAGACCTTGGCTACCGATGCCCTGAAGAATATCCCTGTCAGGATGATCTCTTATGGCGGAAGCAACTATAACATATCGTTCCTGATCAAGGAGAGTGACAAGAAACGGGCTTTGCAAAGCTTGAGTGACGTCCTCTTCAATAACAATTGATAAACAATAAACATTCATTCAACAACATAACACAATATGAAAGGTAAGTTTCCAGTAGACAAATTCCAGCAAGTGCGCACCCCGTTCTACTATTACGACACGGATCTCTTGCGTGAGACCTTGAGAACCATCAATCAAGAAACCAGTAAGCATGAGCGCTTCACCGTGCATTATGCCATCAAGGCAAACGCGAATCCCAAGGTGCTCAGGGTTATTAGTCAGGCAGGGTTAGGTGCCGACTGTGTCAGTGGCGGAGAGATACAAGCCGCCCTACAGGCAGGTTTCCCTGCCAACAAGATCGTTTTCGCTGGCGTTGGGAAAAGTGATTGGGAGATCAATCTCGGGCTCGACAAGGATATCTTCTGCTTTAATGTAGAGAGTATCCCTGAATTGGAGGTGATCAATCAGTTGGCAGCAGCAAAAGGAAAGACAGCTCGCGTTTGCTTCCGCATCAACCCCGACGTGGGCGCACATACCCATGCCAATATCACCACAGGACTGGCTGAGAACAAGTTCGGTATCGCCATGAGGGATATGGAGGATGTCATACAGGAGGCTTCACACATGCAGAGCATCCAGTTTATCGGACTTCACTTTCATATTGGTTCCCAGATACTTGACATGGGAGACTTCGAGGCTCTCTGCAACCGCATCAACGAATTGCAGGATCAGTTGGAACGCCACCATATCCGCATCGAGAACATCAATGTGGGAGGGGGATTAGGCATCAGCTATGAACATCCCAACCGGTTGCCAATCCCTGATTTCAAGGCATACTTTGATACCTATGCCCATCATCTGAAGCTGCGTTCAGGACAGACACTGCACTTCGAGTTGGGCAGGGCTGTCGTGGCACAATGCGGGACCTTGATCACGCGCACCCTATATGTCAAGCAAGGCACTTACAAGCAGTTCGCCATCGTCGACGCAGGCATGACCGATCTCATTCGTCCAGCCCTGTACCAGGCTTTCCATAAGATTGAGAATATCAGTAGCGAGGAGCCCTTGGAGACCTATGATGTGGTAGGGCCGATCTGCGAATCGAGCGATGTGTTTGCCAAAGCCATCGACCTCAACAAATGCCACCGCGGGGATCTGATAGCAATCCGCTCCGCAGGTGCTTATGGAGAGATCATGGCCTCGCAGTACAATTGCCGTCAACTGCCTTTGGGTTATGTGAAGGAAGACTTTTAGTTTGGAGTAAAAAATGATCGCTTTCCTACAGAAGTTAATTACAGAAAATGGGCTCTATCTCACGATCGGGGTCTCTGCTTTCCTGATCCTTCTGGCTATCCTTTCTTCCATGATCAATCCCTTCTTCCGCAACGGGTTCCTGAAAAGGATCGACCTCAAGAATGTGGGAGAGGGAGAAGAAGGCAACGAAGAGGAAGGAAAAACGTCGGTGGGCATGCAGGAAAGAGGAGAAGGAATCTCCATCATCATTCCTGCCCACGACGACGCAGAGGAACTGGACAAGCATTTGCCCTTGCTGCTCTCCCAGCAATACGATGGCGACTATCAAGTGATCGTCGTGGCGGAACAAGGGGACAGCGATACGGAAGATGTACTCAAAAGAGTGGGAAACAATCCCCACCTCTATACCACGTTCATTCCCAACTCCTCCCGTTACATGAGCCGCCGGAAGTTGTCCATCACCTTAGGGGTCAAGGCGGCCCGGTACGAATGGATCATCCTCACGGATGCTTTCAGTTCTCCACAGTCAGACGAATGGCTCAGGAATATGGCACGTAACTTCACCCCGGAGACCAACTTAGTGATCGGCTATTCTGGATATGCGCTCGACGCTCGTGATTACGAACGTTTCGAACGGTTGCGTACGTCTTACTATCTGCTTCGTGAGGCTGTGAACGGGACAGCCTATCGCACCAATGGGACGAACCTTGCCTTCCGGAAAAGTGAGTTCATGGGGAACAACGGCTATTTAGGCAACCTTGACTTGATCAGAGGCGAGTTCGACTTCTTGGTCAACAAGTACGCCCACAAAGGGCATACGGCTGTAGAACTTGCCCCAAATGCCTGGGTTCGCGATGACGCGCCTTCAGACAAGACATGGATGAACAAGATGATTTATTATCGGGAGACGCGCCGGCACCTCCAACGCAGTTTCCCGCATCGATGCCTCTGCCATGTCGACATGCTCATGATGCACGTCAACTATCTCGTGGCTCTCATCGCCCTTGTCCTCTCCATCCTCCTCAAGGCATGGATCATCACAGGGGCATCATCCCTGGCACTGCTCCTCACCATGACCCTAAGGTCGGCATTTGCCCGTAAAGCGATCCAACAGTTTGGGGAAGAAGTCCCCACAGCGAAGATCATTCCCTTCGAGATTAGCATGACTTGGAGGAATCTTTTCATCTGGATCCGCTACAAGTGCGTCAACAAATACGATTTCACCACCCATAAGCAGTAAGGAGATGTGCCTATGAAGATACTGGTCTTTATTTCTAAGGAGGCGGACCGGACCCCGCTTTATCATGATACAGCCTTGACCCTTTGCCGACAGTTGTCTGCTCGGGCCGAGGTGGAACTCACCAGTAGCTTCAAAGGAGATCTCTCCGCGTATGATGTCGCCCACGTCATGGGAAGCTGGAGCATGAGTGCCGCAAGGCTTCTGCTCCGCGCTACCCGGAAACAAGTGCCGACGGTGTTCTCTCCCTTAGGAGGACTGGAACCTTGGATGATCAGGAAACATGCCACCGAGAAGTGGGCGAAGCGACTGGTTTATCAGCGTCGGATGGTACAACAGGCATCTGCTGTCCATCTCTTGGGGAAAATGGAATTGAAATCTTTTCAGCAACTCCAATGGAATGAGCGGTATCAGGTGATCAAGAACTGTCTGTTGACTGGTGAGATAACGGCTGAGGAGATGGCATCGCAGATGCTTGCTCTTTACCAAAAAGTTATCGACTCCAACTGCTATTCGATGATCAGAGAGCCCCAACAGGATGCCTTGGCATCCCTGCTCTTGGCTGGCATTGACCGGGAATCGTGGCAATGGCGAAATGAAAATGATGGGAAAAAAGAGGACAAAAAGAATCATGAATGGGTCGACTGCTTGAGGAAATTGCAGCCAAACGACTGGCGCCACTTGTTCATCTACGCCTTCAATGAAGGGATCCTCGTGGATATCCGACACGGTATAGAGGCAGCGAAGCAACCCATGCCCGCGATCGACGTAGCCAGCATTGGCAGATTCCCCGTCCCCTACCCTGTCAATAAAGAGGAGCTGGAATCGGAGACGCTGATCTCCAAGAACCCGATCCTGAAGAACAAGCTCCATGAAGTGGCTACAGAGAAGCTTCAGGAAGAGAAGAAAATCTGCGTCATGGTGCTCAACATACGGTCGATGCTCCGCCAGAAAACCCTGTCCATGCGCCATCTGCTCGATTTCTACCGGGAAATCAGGTACCAGTCCTATGATGAGGAAGAACTATCCTTGATGCTGAAACAGTTGGGATACTATAAGTTTGCCTCCCGACTGATTTTCATTCTACAAGACGTGATTGGACTCACAGAAGGGTTCACTCCCATCGAGCCGACAGACGATCATGAAACAGACCAACTTCGTAAGAAAATAACAAAATTACAGTAGTGCGAATGAAAACGATTCATTACGACATTGACAACGACCTGCATTACCTGCAGTTGCTGTCGCAATCCTTTCCAACCGTTGCGGATGCAAGCACGGAAATCATCAACCTGTCGGCTATTCTCAATCTCCCCAAGGGGACAGAGCATTTCTTAGCTGATATCCATGGGGAATATGAGGCTTTCCAACATGTTCTGAAGAATGCGTCGGGAAATATCAAGAGAAAAGTCAACGAGCTTTTCGGCAATACCTTGCGGGAATCGGAGAAGCGGGAGCTATGCACGCTGATCTATTACCCGGAGCAAAAGTTGGAGCTTGTCAAGGCAAATGAGGAAGATATCGACGACTGGTACCATATCACCCTCCATCAATTGGTCAGCGTATGCCGGGATGTATCGAGCAAGTACACCCGGTCGAAAGTGAGGAAAGCACTCCCTGCCGAGTTCAGCTATATCATCCAGGAACTTCTTCATGAACGGACTGAGGATACGAACAAGACAGCCTATGTCAACGTCATCATCGATACGATCATCTCCACCGGACGGGCTGACGACTTCATTATCGCTATTGCCAATGTGATCCAACGGCTTGCCATCGACCAATTGCATATCTTAGGGGACATCTACGACCGTGGACCGGGTGCCCATATCATCATGGACACCATGGAGAACTACAATAAATGGGATATCCAGTGGGGCAATCATGATGTCTTGTGGATGGGAGCCCTTGCCGGCAATGATGCCTGTATCTGCAATGTGATCCGCCTGTCCTTGCGGTATGCCAACTTGGCAACGCTCGAAGATGGCTATGGCATCAATCTCGTCCCTCTTGCCACCTTCGCCATGGAGACCTATGGGGATGATCCCTGTGAGGAATTTATCCCTCACATCAATGGAGGCGCAGGGAAAATGGATGAAAAGACCACACGACTCACGACCTTGATGCACAAGGCAATTGCCGTCCTGCAGTTTAAGACAGAGGCTAAGATCTATGAAGCACACCCCGAATGGGGGATGCAAGACAGGGAACTGTTCAACTTCATCGATTATGACAAGGGAACCATCACGCTCGATGGAAAGGTATACCCGCTCAAGAGCAACCACTTCCCTACCATCGATCCCAAACGTCCCAATGAACTGACCTTTGAGGAGAAAGTCTTAATGGGTAAGTTGCACCATTCCTTCAAGGTGAGCGAGAAGCTGCACAAGCACATCCGGCTCATGCTCCGGCATGGATGTATGTATGCGGTCTACAATAACAACCTGCTCTTCCATGCCTCTGTCCCCCTGAACGAGGATGGCAGCCTGAAAGAAGTCCAGGTATGGATAGGCAAAAAATACAAAGGACAGGAACTGATGTACCAGACAGGGATGCTGATCCGCACTGCCTTTCAGAATGATTCCGACCCTGAGGAGAAGAAATATGCGATTGATTACTTCCTTTACCTCTGGTGCGGACCTGACAGTCCGCTTTTTGACAAATCGAAGATGGCAACCTTCGAGCGGTATTTCATCGCCGAAAAGGAGACCCATCATGAAGAGAAAGGCTATTATTTCCAGTTGCGTGACAATGAGGAGATCGTCGACCGGATCTTAGATGCCTTCCATGTCCCGGAACCCAACCGCCATATTATCAATGGGCATGTGCCCGTACATGTGATGAACGGAGAAAACCCAATCAAGGCAAACGGGAAGCTGATGGTCATCGATGGCGGTTTCTCACAAGCCTATCATAAGGAGACGGGCATCGCCGGATACACATTGGTCTATCACAGTCGCGGTTTCCAGCTCGTTCAACACGAGCCCTTCACCAGTCAGGCGGATGCCATACAGAAAGGCACCGACATCAAGAGCACCACGCAGATCGTCGAGATGTCAGCCCATCGCATGTTAGTGGCAGATACCGACAAGGGCAAAGAACTAAAGCAGCAGATTGCCGACCTTGAGGAACTCCTTTATGCATACCGACACGGTTACCTGAAGGAGAGTGAAAAGAAATAAGCAAAAAGCAGGTTCCCATTCAAGAAACCTGCTTTTTGCTTATTATCGTCTATGCCCTGGAGCGTGATGCCGACTTCCTTAAAAAGGAAGGTCATCAGTGCTATTCTCTGCCGGAGCATCCGTCGAAGGCGGGAATGGAGCCGTGGCACCACCCTGCGGAGCTGCAGGAGCAGCCGTTGGAGCAGCACCCATTGCCGGTCCGGAGACGAAAGGCTGGGCAGTCGGAGCAACAGGAGCTGCGCCAACAGAAGCGGGATCAACCAACCGGACGTCGAAAGCACGGATATTATTAAACCACCTTCCATTATATTCATGGGCATCGATATCAAATGATACCATGACCTCCTGGCCCACCTGGATGTTAAAACGGGCTAAACGATCAGCACCAAAAACCGAGAACACCATTTTTCTGGGATACGCATCATGGGTTTCAATGACAAAATCCTGAGATTTCCATTCTCCACGTGCAGACACTCCGCTTCTTTCGGGAAGCGCTACGATAACTTTTCCTTGTATATCCATTGCGACTTATTTTGTTATTTGATATTTAGCAGTATAAACATAAAGGATACATATAAATTGTATTCCGTCTGCGAAATTAATAAAATAGTTCTAATTTATGAAACTTTTCAGATGATTTTTTTGCTTCCCACAATGGTTTTTTGTATTTTTGTACCTAAAATGGATAAAAAGAAATAACTAATCAATTCAATACTAATGAGATTTACCTTATCTAGCACTGCGCTTAGCAGCCGCCTGCAAACCCTTTCGAGGGTTATCAACAGCAAGAACTCCTTTCCTATCTTGGATTGCTTTTTGCTTGAAATCAGTAACAACACGTTGGTTATCACTGCCTCTGACAGCGAGAATGTCTTGCGGTCGTCGATAACACTGGCAGAGTGTGATGGCGAAGGCAGTTTCTGCGTACCCAACCGCACCATCCTTGATGCAGTCAAGGAATTGCCGGAGCAGCCCCTGACATTCGACATCGACCTTGATGCGATGACGGTTAAGGTAATTTATCAGAATGGTATGTACAACTTCACGGCACAGAGCGCAGCAGAATATCCTTTACCACAGGCTATTCCTGATGGGGCTACCGTCGTGACGATTGACGCAGGCGTTCTCAATGACAATATCACCCGTTCCCTGTTTGCAACGGCACAAGATGAGTTGCGCCCTGTCATGAACGGTATTTACTTCGACCTCACGCCCGACTGCCTTGCCATCGTTGCCAGCGACGGGCATAAATTAGTACGCAACAAGAATTTCACGATCAAGAGCGAGACACCGGCATCCTTCATCCTGCCGAAGAAGCCAGCCAGCTTGTTGAAAAACATCCTGAACAGCGATGGAGGAGATGTCGTGATCAAGTTCGATGACCGCAATGCAGAAATCCGTTTCGCTGACGGCACGCTCACCTGCCGGTTGATCGAAGGAAGGTATCCCAACTATAATTCCGTGATCCCCGCAGACAATCCAAATCAACTGACCATCGACCGCAAGGCACTGCTCAGTGCCCTCAGGCGCGTGCTCCCCTTTGCCAGTGAGGCAAGCCAACTCATCCGTTTCCACTTGGAGAATGGCAAGTTGGAGATTTCCTCTGAGGACCTCGACTTTGCGACAAGTGCCAAGGAAAGCATTGTCTGCGACTATACAGGACAAAACATGAGCATCGGGTTCAAGGGCGGTTCTCTGACAGAGATCCTGACCAACCTCAACAGCGACGAGGTGATCATCCAGCTCGCCGATCCCAGCAGGGCCGGCATTATCATCCCTGCCACGCAACCGGAGAATGAAGATGTGCTCATGCTTATCATGCCCATGCTTTTAAATGATTGATCAACAATGAAATTAAATCTTACGAAACCCCTGATCGTCTTCGACTTGGAGACGACAGGGCTGGATCTTGTCAACGACAGGATCATCCAACTTTCATATATTAAGGTATTCCCTGATGGGAAGGAAGAAAGGGGCGACCAGTTCTTCAATCCTGGGAAAACGATTCCAACCGAGGTCAGTCAACTGACAGGCATCACGGACGATATGGTGAAAGATGCCCCCACTTTCAAAGCCCTCGCCCCATCGCTGAATGAGAAATTCAAGGGTTGTGACTTCGCCGGCTTTAACTCCAACCACTTCGATGTGCCAATGCTCGCCGAGGAATTCCTGCGTTCGGGCATCGACTTCGATTTCTCCAAATGCAGATTGATCGATGCACAGACCATCTTCCACAAGATGGAACGCCGCAATCTTGCCGCAGCTTATAAGTTCTATTGCGGACATAAGATGGAAGAGGATTTCGAGGCACACCGTGCCGACCAAGATACGGAAGCTACCTACCGCGTCCTCCAAGGGGAGTTGGACATGTACGACCCAGCAAAGCAGGAAGAAGAAGACCGGAAATTGCCCAATGACATGGATGTCCTCGCCGAGTTCTCAAAGAATAACGACAATGTCGACTTCGCTGGTCGGATCGTCTGGAAAGAGATGACAGATGCTGATGGCAAGGTGCTAACCGATGAGAAAGGCAATCCTCGCAAGCAGGAAGTGTTCAATTTCGGCAAGTACAAGGGCGTGCCCGTGACGGAAGTCCTGCACCGCGACCCTGGCTACTATGGTTGGATACTCGACAACGACTTCACCAATAACACGAAACAGGTGCTCACCCGCATCCGCTTGCGTGACTTCAATCATCGATAATGCTCAGAAACAAGAAAATTGTTTTAGGAATTACAGGATCCATTGCTGCCTATAAGGCATGCCTGATCATCCGCAGCCTGATCAAGCAAGGGGCTGAGGTACAAGTGGTGATCACGGAGGCAGGCAAGGAGTTTATCACTCCGGTCACGCTCTCTGCCCTCACCCATAAGCCAGTGATCAGCGAGTTCTTTGCCCAAAGGGACGGAACATGGCATTCCCATGTCGACCTCGGGCTGTGGGCAGATGCCATGCTCATTGCGCCTTGCACAGCAAGCACCTTAGGCAAGATGGCTCAGGGGATTGCCGACAATATGCTGGTCACGACATACCTATCGATGAAAGCACCCGTATTCATCGCCCCTGCCATGGACTTAGACATGTACAGGCATCAGAGCACACAGCGGAATCTGCAAAGGCTCAAGGAGTATGGAAACCATATCATCGAGCCGGGAAGTGGGTTCCTTGCCAGTGGCCTGGAAGGGAAAGGCAGGATGGAAGAGCCAGAGACCATCGTCCATATCTTAGATCAATTCTTTGATGAGCAAAGTAAGGGTAAAGACCTGATAGGCAAGAAGGTTATGATCACTGCGGGACCTACTTATGAGAAGATTGACCCCGTGCGTTTCATTGGCAATTACTCCAGTGGGAAAATGGGATTTGCCATCGCAGAGGAATGCGCTCAAAGAGGCGCGGAGGTCACCCTGATCTCGGGTCCTGTGGCATTGCAATGCACTCCTTCCATCCACAGATGGGATGTGGAGAGTTGCGCAGAGATGTACGAAAAGGCAACCGAGGTCTTTCCGCAATGCGATATTGCAGTTCTCTGCGCTGCCGTTGCCGATTTCCGCCCTGAGCAGGTGGCAGAACAGAAATTCAAGCGAGAGAAGGACGACCTTGTCTTGCGGCTCCAGCCTACGGAAGACATCGCCGCTGCCATCGGCAAGATGAAACGGGAAGACCAGAAGACCATAGGTTTCGCGTTGGAGACACATCATGAAGAGGCACATGCGAAGAAAAAGCTGAAGGAGAAGAACCTCGATTTCATTGTCCTCAACAGCACCCGTATACCGGGAACCACGTTCCGCAGCGACGATAACCAGATTACCATCCTTTCCGCACAAGGCAAGAAGGAATATGAAAAGAAACCCAAGACGGAAGTAGCGAGCGACATCGTCGACGAGATCGTCCGTCTTTATTCATAGCGAAGTCACCATCATGAGGAATTGGCTCATCATCATCTGCTGTTTCGTAAATTCCTCCCTCATGGCGCAGGAATTGAATGCCAGGATCACGATCAACCATGCTCAGATCTCTGGTACCAATGATGCTGTGTTCGATAATCTGCAACAGACCCTGCAACAGTTCGTCAATGAGAGAAAATGGACCGACTTGCAGTTCCAGAAAAACGAGCGTATCGTGTGCAATTTCAATATCACCGTCACGAAATATGATGCCACTACGAATGCCTTTACTTGCAAGGCACTCATCCAGGCAAACCGTCCGGTGTATAACGCAGCCTACTCCTCCGTGCTTTATAACAATACCGACAACGACTTCAACTTTGAGTTTGCGCAGTTCGACCAGTTGAACTTTGCCGAGGAAACGATTGATAACCAGCTCACGGCACTCTTTGCCTACTATGCCTACTTGATCATTGGCCTCGACCTCGACAGCTTCTCCCCCATGGGTGGAGAGGGAGTGTTGCAACGTTGCATGTACTTAGTCAACAATGCGCAGAACCTGAACTTCAGTGGATGGAAGTCATTCGACAACGACCGCAACCGGTTTGCCATCATCAACGATTACTTAGACGTTGGCATGAAACCGTTCCGTCAATTGCAATACGATTACTACCGTAAGGGACTGGATGAGATGGCGAACAACCCAGAACGCGGTCGGAAGGCGATCTCTGATGCCCTGGAGCAGGACCTCAAGACCGCACATGAGAACAAGCCCCTGAGCTTGCTGCCCCAAATCTGGCTCGATTACAAGCGTGACGAGATCGCCAATATCTACAAAGGCAAAGGAACGGAAAAGGAAAAGGAAACCATCTACGATATTGTCTTCAATATCAATCCCAGCCAGAACAATGCCTGGGAGAAAATCAAGTTATAGATTATGCTGAAACAGTTATATATTCAGAATTTTACGCTCATCGATGAACTCGACATTGCCTTCCATCCGGGATTCTCTGTGATTACCGGTGAGACAGGCGCTGGCAAGAGTATCATCTTAGGGGCGATCGGGCTGTTGCTCGGTAACCGCGCGGATGTAAAGGCAATCAAGAGCGGGAAGAGCAAGTGCGTGGTCGAAGCGCATTTCGACCTGTCCCGTTATGACATGCAGGCATTCTTCCGCGACCATGATATCGATGAGGATGCCGATGACTGTATCATTCGGCGTGAAATCAACAGCAATGGGAAAAGCAGGGCTTTTATTAACGATACCCCTGTCCCGCTCACCGTGATGCGCGACCTTGGCGAGCAATTGGTCGACATCCATAGCCAGCACCAGAATCTACTTCTCAACAAGGAAGACTTCCAGTTGAACGTCATTGACATCATCGCTGACGACAAGAAGCAACTCGCTGACTACCAATCCGCCTATGCAGCATACAATGAGGCAGAGAAACGACTGCAATCCTTGCAAGAGGAGATCGCACGCAATAAAGAAAACGAAGAGTTCATGCGTTTCCAAGAGAAAGAACTCGATGAGGCTGCACTCGTGGAAGACGAACAAGCAGAGAAAGAAAAGGAATTGGAGACGTTGAACCATGCAGAGGAAATCAAGACTGGGCTCTACGAAGCCGACCATGCTTTCAATGAAGATGAGGAAGGCATCGTAGAGAAGCTCAAGGATGTCTCATCCGCCCTTTCACGCATAGAGACCGTCTATCCAGACATCAAAGACATCAACCGGCGCATCGATAGCAGCTACATCGAGCTGAAAGATATCGCACAGGACATCAGCGACCGTTTAGAGAATTTCGACTTCGACACCCAACGGCAAGAGATGATCACAGAGCGTCTCGACCTGATCTACAGTCTGGAACGTAAATTCCACACGGAGAGTGTCAAGGAACTCATCGAGATCAGGGACCATTTAAAGGAACAGCTCCAGCATATCGACCACGGTGATGAAGAGCTTGCCGAACGGCAAGCAGATGTCGACCAGAAGCGAAAGGCCTGCGAGGAAAAATCCGCCCGGCTGACTGCCATCCGACAGAAGGCAGCTACGAAAATAGAGAAGGAGATGCGCCAACGACTCATCCCATTAGGCATCCCCAACGTCCGCTTCGAGATACAGGTGACTTCAAAGCCCCTCTCCCCCAATGGATGCGATAAAGTGTGCTTTCTGTTCAGTGCCAATAAGAGCACGCCAGTACAACCTGTCAGCCAGGTAGCGTCAGGCGGAGAGATTGCCCGCGTGATGCTCTCGTTGAAAGCGATGATCAGTGGCGCTGTCAAACTACCTACCATCATATTCGATGAGATCGATACCGGCGTGAGCGGAAGGGTGGCAGAGCAGATGGCACAGATCATGCAGGAAATGGGAAATCACGACCGGCAGGTGATCAGCATCACCCACCTTCCGCAAATCGCAGCCCTGGGCACGACACATTATAAGGTCTCCAAGGAAGAAACGCCCACAGGCACCATCAGTCGTATGGTCATGCTCACGCCCGAACAGCGCATTCAGGAAATAGCACAGATGCTGAGTGGCAGCAACATTTCGGAGGCAGCCATACAAAACGCAAAAACATTATTAGGATTATGAAACGTACAATCAAACTATTCCAGTTCCTCGTGCTTTGCAGCATGGGGATGTTCGCGCAGTCATCTGCCGTGCAGAAGACCGCCAAGTCAGTATTCACGCTGACCACATTTAATAAGGACGGATCCATCCACGCCTCTTCTCGTGGCGTGTTTGTAGGTGGCGATGGAGATGCCGTAAGCGCATGGACCCCTTTCGTGGGAGCCAACAGCGCAGTGGTAATAGATGCCAATGGCAGGAAAATGAACGTCAAGGTGATGTTGGGTGCCAATGAACTTTACGATATCTGTAAGTTCAAGGTCGACGGAAAGACAACCCCTGCTCCCATTGCAACGTCAGCCGCCCCGACAGGCTCCAAGGTATTCCTGTTAGGATATTCCGTCGGGAAGCCACAGACGACCGCAGCCACGGTCAAGAGCGTGGAAACATTCATGAACAAATACAATTATTACATCATGAATGTCTCAGCGCCAGAGAACACGGTCAGCTGTCCTTTCGTCAATGCAAACGGACAGGTGATTGGACTTCTCCAACAGTCGGAGACCAGTTCGGATATCCACGCCGTGGATGTAGCCTATCCGAATACCTTTGCTGTGGAGAATGGATTATCCGTGAGCGATCCCGTGCTCCGCTCTACAGGTATCCGCTCAGCCCTGCCCGACAAGCAAGACCAGGCAATAGTCACCATGATGCTTGCCAACCAACAAGGCGATTCCCTCCGGTATGTAGCCTACATTGAGGATTTCATCGAGAAATTCCCGAAAGCTACGGAGGGTTATACCAACCGTGCCACCAATGAGGTAAACGCCAACCAGTTTGATGCTGCGGCACGAGACATGGAAACCTGCATCAAGAATGCAACCGACAAGGCTGAAGCCCATTCCAACTATGCGAAGCTCATCCTGCAGAAATTGCTTTATAAGCCCACGGTGGAATACGCGCCATGGACGTATGACAAGGCGATGGCAGAAGCCAAGGAAGCTTATCAGATCAATCCAGAGCCTGTCTACCAACACCAGCAAGCACAGATCATGTTTGCCAAGGGCGAATACCAACAAGCGTATGATGTGTTTATGGGACTGACCAAGACGAAATTACGGAATGCTGAACTCTATTATGAGGCTGCACAGTGTAAGACCAACTTGAAGGCACCGAAAGAGGAGATCAAGGCCCTGCTTGACAGTGCCATTGCAGCCTGCCCTACCCCCTATACCAATGTGGCAGGGCCCTATTTCCTGGCAAGAGGAGACTTCTATAATGGGGAAGGCAACTACCGTGCAGCTGTTGCCGACTATAACCAGTACGATTCCCTCATGTTAGGTCGCCCTATCAGCAGCCAGTTCTACTATGTGCGTGAGCAATGTGAGGTCAAGATCCATCAATATCAGCAAGCCTTGAACGACATCTCCCGCGCCATCCTCATGACTCCGAATGAGCCGACATACTGGGCAGAGCGAGGCAGTCTCGATCTCAGGGTCAACCGCTTAGAAGACGCGCGCGATTGCGCCAACCGTTGCATCCAACTCTCGCCCGACTATCCAGATGCTTATATCATCTTAGGAATCGCCCAAATACAGTTGAAGGACAAGGCGGCAGGACTGAAAGCCTTGCAGAAAGCCAAGGAGTTGGGAGATCCCCGAGCCGATGAATTGATTAAGAAATACCAATAAACAAAGATGCGGACCTGCACGAAGCAAGTCCGCATCTTTGCTTTTATTTCAATCTATGTGATGATCAGTAAAGGAAAAGAGTAGCAATCACACAAAATTCTCGAGAGAATTTAATCCCATCGTTGATCTCTTGCACAACAAAAGCTCAGGTATCGCCATCAATTCTCGAGAGAATTTTGCTAAATAGGTGCTTTTCCTGTCAACCTTCTGTCAACCTTTGACAACCTCAAAACAGGTTGCAAGCCCGATAAACACTGGGATTTGACAACCTGTCAACCTATTTTGAAAAAAAACTCCTGTATAAAGATAAAAAGTAAGGAAAGTTACGCTGCACCTCGGAAATAAAAATAAAACAAGTTTTAGAAGATTTGATTATCAATCAAATCGTGTATTTCTCTCGGTTTGCTGTACCTTTACATAAGTTACGCTGCACCTCGGAAATAAAAATAAAACAAGTTTTATTTTGTATTTCTCTCGGTTTGCTGTACCTTTGCAAGAAAAAGGGATGAAATGGAATTTATGTCACAGGAAGGCTATGATAAACTCGTAGCTGAACTACATCAACTGATCGAAGAAGAACTGCCACGCGTGATCAATGCAGTCTCTGAAGCACGTGACAAAGGCGACCTAAGCGAGAACTACGAGTATCGTTCCGCAAAACGGGAGCAGTCACGCCTTTTAGGAAAAATACGTTTTAAGCAAAACGTATTATCACACTGTCGGGTACTTGACACGACCAAGCTCCATACTGACAGCGTGCAATTGCTCAGCAAGGTAGAGCTCACCGTCTTGAGCAATCATCACCAGATGACCTATACCATTGTCAGTCCGCACGAGGCGAACATCAAGGAAGGCAAGATCTCCATCAAATCACCGATTGCCCAAGCCTTAAAAAACAAGAAGAAAGGAGATATCGTAGAAGTCCGCGTACCCGCAGGTACCCTTCGTCTCCGGATTGACAGCATACAACTTTAATCCCGCTCATCCGCCATGCAGATCATACTTGCCAGCGCAAAGATCATGAACGCACAGACAAAGGTGAAAACGCCTTTCGTGTCAACGCCGACCTTTGAGAAAGAAGCCGGTCGGTTCGCCATGGAACTGGCACAGATGCCCATAGAAGACTTGGCGAGAACACTGGCTTGTAGCCAAACCATCGCCCTGGAAAATCACCTTCGTTATCAGTCCTTTTTCTGTGAGGAAGAAAAGATGCCTGCCCTATTGTCCTATTACGGACAAGCCTACAAATACCTCACGGCACAAGACTTCTCCCAGGATGAGTTCCGGTTTGCACAACAACACCTGCATATTCTGTCTTTCCTTTATGGAATGTTACGTCCCTTGGACCTGATCCACCCTTACCGCTTGGAAGGCAAGGTGAAATTAAGAGCCACAGAAGGAAAAAACATGTTTGACTGGTGGAAAGACCGGTTGACAGACCAGCTCATTCGTACGGTCAAAGCCGATGACGGAATCCTGCTCCACCTTGCCACAGAAGAGTTTGAGCGCCTCTTCCATTGGAAGGAAGTAGAGCGAGCCGTCGAAGTCATCAAGCCCCTTTTCGTTGTGGATGAAGGTACCCGCTATAAGGTCGTTGCGATGTATGCCAAAGGATGCCGCGGAGCGATGGCACGTTATGTGATCAAGAACAAGATCACGGATCCCGCCTTGCTGAAAAACTTCTCTGTCGACCAATTCACATACCAGCCCCACATGGGTGATGCTCAGCATCCCTACTACGTGAAAAACAGATAATAAAGAAAGCTACAATTGATAATATGCACCATGACGAATCCTACGGTAAGTAAAGCCAAAACTGTTAATAATTACATCCGTAATTTCTGCACCATTGTTTTGCGTCTCTGCCGATTCAATCATCAAATACCGATCCATAGGATGTAACATACGCTTTAAAGGATCATCATACGAGTTAATCTTATAAGCCATGAGACACTGTTTATCCTCCATACAATTGAAATAAGATCGTATTGTAGGGACCTCCATTAATGTTGCAAGACTCTCTCCAAGTTGTTTAGCTGCTTTCTCATATTTTCCGCCACGATATTCCAGATCCTGACCTTTTCTAATAGGTCTTGCAAGATTATATGCCCCACCTAATGCAGAAGTAAGTTCCGCCAATATGACATGGCCTTTATTTTCCGCTTGCCTCATAGAGCAAACTACATAGTCACACCGCTTGCGTCCATTAGCAAAGACCTGCGGCTTCTTACACTGTGCAATGAAGTCCTCATAATGTACAACCTCAATCTGTTCAGAATTACCTTCAAATGACAAGCCACCTTTACCAAGTGGCAAGATTTTAATAGGACTTGGCATATCATCCAAGTCAAACTCTTCAGCAGCAGTTGTCTGATAGTCAACGACGACGTCTTTTGAAGTTATGTTGTAATGAACTATAAAGTCCTTCCGTAATAGGTCATTGAGCATAAAGGTTTTCTTTTATGGCCTCATATTGATTATAAATATCATCCAATGGCTGAGATAAATACTCCGGATTGATCAAATGCGCATTTTTAACCTTGATATCCTTTAAGATGCCATTTTCCATGACATAAACATTCGTATGATTGTAATTAAGACTTGCACCTTCAATTTCCTTGCCTAAATCATAAGCTTTGAATAATAAATTCAACTGGTTGAGCATATAAGGACTATGCGTTGTAAACATCAACGACAACTCATAATCGTTGTCTCTATGATGTATCACCTTTACAATATAGTTGAGGAGATGCAGCTGATTGTCAGGATACAAGCAAATCTCTGGCTCTTCTATATGAATATCAATATGCTTTCGCTTAATGTCACCAACATCCTCGCTTGGTTTAAAAAACTTAAACCCATCATTGTCAGCAAGAAATTTAAGCACGGCATTATTAAGCGATTTTACCAAATCGAAATGATGTGCGTAATAATCCATCAGCATATTTAAAGGCGCAAGTGACTGGATACCAGACGAGGCATCCTCTAAGTGAATATAGAAATTCTGGCCCTCGCTTTCATTATTCTTAATGAACCATTGGTCTATACCATTAATTTTTTGTGAGTATAAGTTTACGCCCACTGCTGACAAAGGTAAACCTTTCGTTATCAAAGAGGCCTTTTGGAATTCCTCCAATAACTGGCGGACATAAAACGGTGCATCCTTCTCTTTCATGCGGTTGGCAAGAAGATCGGGAATCATATTCCTTTTTTCAGTGATGAATACCACTTTTTCAAGACAAAGGTTCTCGTCAGAAACTTTGCTTATTTGCTTAAAATCTCCGTTTTTTCCTTCAATGACTAAACAAACTTCATCATTCCGATATTCAATATAAGTATCATTTTTCAGGTAGTCATGCAAGCCATCATCCTGCAAATAACTTTTAAGATTCAACCGAAATGGTGATCGTTTGAAGCCTGATTTTTGCAAATATGCACGAATATTCAACATCTTATACAGCCACCGGAACAAAGAGATCAGCTTCATGATTGTACTTTTGCCTGATCCCGATGTACCGACAATGATGGTGAACTTCTGGATATCCCGAAGTTCTGCTTCCTTGACAGGACCGAAATTCTTTATAATTACCGACTCGCCCATAACATATTAGATATATGGCAAAATTAGCATAAAAGAATGAGATAACAAAGAAAAACTACATCTTTATTTTAGAATATGCCCCCAAGTTGCATCTGAATATTCTAAGAGTTCTGCCTACTTACGCAGGGTCCCACAAGTCTTTAGGTTCCAAGCTCAGGTCGATGGCACTCTTCTTGCGTTTTTTCCTGACGCATTTACTTCCATCCGTATACTGGTACTGGTTGACCCGCTGATACTTTGCTGCCTCAGCCAGCAACTCATTGAACTTCTCTTTCCTGCTTTCCTTGAAGATCCCCTTGTTGATCAACTTACGGTTATGCTTCACCCAGTTGACGAGATCCCGTTCCTCCATCTTGTATTTCGATGGCCTACGCTCTTTCGTGTGCAGGAAATCCATGTACTGTTGCCACATTTGCAGCCAATGTTCATCAATTGTTATCATGAGAAAATCCTTTATTTAATCATTATTTCTGATTCGCTTCTTCCAACATATAAAAGAGGAAAAGAGTATTGCCGACGATATACCGTTTCCACATACGGCGTGGCTCCTTGAGCAGTCGGTAAAGCCATTCCACTCCATGCAACTGCCACCACTGAGGAGCCCGTTCCACAGTGCCCGCAAAGAAGTCGAACACCGCCCCGATTGTCCCAACATGGCAATGGACATCCAGTTCATTCCAGTGAGCATACGTCCATTTCTCCTGCTTGGGCGCAGTCATGCCAATCCACAACAGATCAGGGTCCGCATCATTAATCGCCTGAATGATCGTACGGTCATCTTCCTCGCTGAAAACCGGTTTATAAGGAGGAGAATACGTGACGACCTCCAAATAAGGATATTGCTGATTACACTCCTTGACATCCAAGGAAAGTGTTTTCTCAGACGATCCCATGAACATCACCTTCTTTTTCCGTCCCTGATGGGAAGGCTGGCCCTTCTCCCCTTCCATCTCTTTCCGGGAAGCCTCATTCAACCGCGACATTTCCCATTCGAACAGGTCCCAGCCAGCGATTCTCTCTTGGGGACGTGACTTAGCCCCGATCCAGCGACAAGCTTTGACAATACTCATCCCATCCGGGATCAGCACATCACCGTGGGTAAGAGCCTCCGCAAAAAGCGGGTCTTTCCTTGCCACGTTATACGAATGGGCATTGATCGTATTGATAAGTAATTTTCCGTCGGGCAAGGCATCCAAGGAATCCTTACGCTCTACGACATCTAAATCTTTCAATCTAAACATAAAGCATCTTGTCATTCAATCTTTATCTTAATGGCGACATCGCCAAAAGAAATGCCATATTCTGAAAAAAGGCTCGGCTATAGCCTCAGACGGGAAATAGCGCAACAACCTGGCATCCCGCCAAAACCGTTGCAAGTTACGCCCCATGGCCCCATGACCGAAACGGTTCCGACGGTCAAACTTTCCGAAATTACCGCCCAGCATGATCTCGTTAAGCACAAGCCTCCCTCGCCTTTCATCAGGATCTACAAGACAGAATCTTGGCTCCATGCCAAGTTCTTCTGTGAAAATCCACATGACCGCTCCCAACATGCCATGCAGTCCAAGGGGTTTCAATATCTTTCCCCAATCGTGTTGCCGTTCCTCGACCGTCAGGTGTTGCAGGACATAATAGTAGTCAATCAACTGCCTCATTCCAATTCCCTCATGGAACAGGTGATTGAAAATATGGCTCAGTTGGAATACCACATTAAAACCTGCCGTTGGTACATGGACCTCACCCTCCTCCATAGAAATGCGATGGGCAAACTGCTCATCGGCATGGCAAGCAAAGAAATGTTGGAGACGACGATTGTGCAGGAAAGAGAACAAGAACTGAGGACGGTAATGCACTTCGACAGGAGTACCGTGATAAGGAGGACATTCCACGTGGTGATACGAAATCTCCGCCTTCCCGTCCATCTGTCTTACGAAAGCGATAATCTCCCTGACCATCCCATCCATGTCCAATCCCTTCATCCGAGGACGTACCCATATATCAATATCACCGGGCGTACGGTAGAAAGGATGAGGATAAAGCAAGGCATTCCCCTGGCCTTTCAGGATACAACTATCAAAGCCCGCCTTTTGAAACGCCCTTGATACGCCGATGCAATCTCGGTTGATCTTGCTATTGATCTGCTTGCAGCGCAGTCCACTCCCCATCCATTTCAAGATCAGATCTGAAAACTTCGTCCGAGCCTCAGGTGTAGGTTCCGCCAACACGTCCTTAGCCCGATTCAATGCATCCCCCACGAAAGCGACGATACACTGCTCCTGGCAAATCTTGAACATCATCTTCCATTCACTTATCGTCATTTTCGGACAATCCGATTCTGTGCCCAAAGCAAAACGAAGAAGTTGGAAGAACAGTTGATTAGATTCACTCATATAAATAATGAGAATTAAAAAGACTCTACAAGGTTACATCTATTAGAAAAGAATTATACGTCAAAGATTAAGGCTAAATCCTTTATTACACATAGAGGCCAAGGACCTCTATGCATTTAAATTATTTTGAAAATTTGTTGATCTATAATCTCTGCTTGTGTGATTCTGAAATGACTTTCATAGGAATCAAAGGTAAAACAATACCATCAAGATATGTACCTAGCATATTTTTAGAAAAAATTCCACGCAAAGCCCCTAACGTTACGTTGATAAACGTATCAATTAATTGGGGTACAGGTGTTCGAAATGTAATCCCATCTACCTTAATAACATCATCAAATGGCATGATCGAAAATTCCGCCCTTACAGAATTCTTCGCTAATTCTGTGTTGTCCTTTACAGAGACTACACTGCACCCTGCTTCCACGACAATAACCTTAGCATTTGAATCTGCCTTTTCGGTATGGAAGAATTCAAACGTCACGGCTGCTTTATCCTCCAAATTGTAGTCATAATTTATCTTAAACTCTGACTCTTTTAGAGATTGTATGTTATATCTTATCTGCATTTTAAATCTTTAAGCACTTTCCAAATTATCAAACACATACGAAGGCAATTTAACAGAATCCACCTTGTAAGAATATGATTGATATTGTTTGGACGTTTTAATATTTACCATGCATTCTTTTTCCATCTTGCAGGTATCCATCAATGTAGTATCAAGCAAGTGCATATCAAGTGCTCGCTCGATATCCGACATAGTATCAATAGTCAGATTTCTGTCTCCTGATAGTATATCAGATACTTCTGGAGCCGATTTTCCAATTTTCTCTGCGAATTCTTTCTGGGGCATCCCCAATTCGCGGAGACGACGACTGATTTTAGTCGCAATTATAAGTTTATTGCGAACCTTATGTTTATTGGCCTCACCGTATTTTAACAAAGCTTCAGCAATTATACTTTTTTTCTCATTCATAGTCTTCTGCATAAATGTTTATAGTTCCATCACTTTCTATATCCATGATGCCGCTTTGGAGAAATTTGTTTAACACAGCAGCAACATTCTTCATCTTCTCAGCAGCGTTGTTAAGTATTTCGTCTTCTTGATATGCTTTTATATTTGGGCTTTTCCATCCTCCAGATCCACAAATTACAAGTTTATCGCCAAAATACATACAATATAGGCGAAAGCGCTTGCTATCGTCCTTGAGACATACGACACCATCACCGGCTCTTCCTTCATTGTGCTTAAACAAATTTGATTCGCAGCCAGTATAATGTCCCATGATATTTAACTTCTCAAGAATGTTCCCTACCTCATTTGGATATTTATTTATATTGTCCTCAACAAAATGCTCTAGATAAGTAAGCTCATCACCCTCATCCCGAACACTGTATATCTTCGCTTTATTGCCTGATAATGTTTCATCTTCTTCTATGCGAAAATCCATTTCATATATTATCTAAGTGCAAAGTTAATCTAAAATTAGTATATATCCTAATTCTGACGGAGAAATATCAAATATTTAACATTTATCATTAGAAGTTCCATAGACATATATCTAATAAAATTGGGTAAAACTGTTCTCTGTCAAAGCATATCCATTATTGCTATTTGGCATTAATAGCAGTGGTCATTTTTTCTTAAATATTATATTGTTCTGCTGTATATGACGGAAACCATGAGGTACGAGATGGAGAACAAATCTAATATTATTGGATATATTAGCCAACATTTCCACCCCTTTACTCGCCATGACGATCAATATCCATAGCACTGGATAATGGTAACGCGGCTGTACGGGGAAGAAGCAGGTGACCATCACGAAAGCCACGAGTACCGCCATCAGCCAAATGCCATAGCGGTCGTGCCTGCGCCATGACTCCACCATTCCACATAAAGCCAACACGAGCATTACATAATACGGTATGCTCTTACCCATTTTCAACAGCAACCTGAGTGCGACCTCCTTCGAGGAATACTCTCCATGACGCCATTTGTAATAAAACTGATCACTGGGGAAGACCCGTTGGTCCGTCCAAGAGTCCTCCGCAAACAGGATGGGCACTTTCTTCAGATAAAGCCATGTATACCGAACAGGATGTTCCAGAATCCACTCCACAGCGCGTGTTCGCCAAATAGAGTCCCTTTGCAAGCAATCATAACGTTTGATATCCTGGATATATGCCGTTGAACTGGGATCTTGCCAGACCTGCGTGTCCACGCCCCCGAAAGCCTTGTCATTTGCCGACATAATCAAGTTGAATCCCCCTGTCGTTGATTGGCAAATAAAATGTCCAGTCCTCATGCGGGTTGTTTCTCCAATAACAGCTACCATCATACCAAAGCCGATGATAACCATCATCCCACGACTCACCATCCTGCGTAGGCTGTGTTCGCCTTTTAACGTCATGGCAGCAAACAAAACCACAGCAAGCATGTAGATGAAACCTAAAGGACGTATCCAGTTAGCAAGAGCCATACAGATCCCCGCAACGAGATAAACGGCTCCAATCGTCCACCGCCTTGATCCTCCATGCCAGCACTTACCTTGATCTTCTGAAAAGACGATCATCCATAAACCCGTGATACAGAGAAATAGGAAGGGCAGTTCACTATTTGCCGACAGAGTGATGAACCAATTACTATATAACAAGCAAGAGATAGCCAAAGTCCAACATGCCACTTTTGCAGAAAACATCCTCCGCGCCATGTCAGCTGTCATTGCCATCATGCCCATGTTCATCAACAAATACAGCCATTTATTCACCCAAATACCATGGCAGATCCTCGCCTCAGCGATGAGCAAGTTGACCAATCCCGGGGCGAAGATATAATTATCCTCCCTGATATTCTCCGCCATCGGATACCATTGCCCGGCATCATAACATTGGCGAGCCAGAGCGATGTAATGCCCCCAGTCCCCTCCTTGAGGACCCCAATGGCAGAACATCAAGATCAATTGTCCCACCATCCATAGCATCAAGATGCTAACTGTGGCATAGAATGGTATCTTCGCTTTATAATCCCTCATAAAGGTATTTATTGAGACAAGAAAGTCTCTACGCCTTGGTATAAATCCAATTCAGATTTTCTATATAGCGTCCCAGTCCGAAACCAGAGAATATTGTCCGTCTTGCTTCCTTACCAATAGATCTCAATAACGTCCTATCCTTATTCAGTCGAATCATTACCTCCACGATTGATGACACATCATGTTGACGGATAAAAATGCCGTTCACACCATCTTTGACCACCTCGGGGATACTCCCTACAGGAGTAACAATGGGCGTGACACCATAACTCATGCATTCGAGCAATGACATAGGCAAGCCTTCAAAATAGCTGGGCAGTATAAAGACGTCTAAACTCCTCAGAAAGTGGTACTTCGCCTCACCAAATACCAGTCCGGCGTATTCGAAATGGCTGCCAAGCTCTCGCTCAAAACGAGGGAGATATTCACCGTCTGTCTGCTCCTTACCCGCCAAAACCAAAGTAAACTCACAACCCCTATTCTTCAATTGACAACAGGCGTCAAGCAGCTCCGTCATCCCCTTATTCGGTTCTATCCGTCCCAGGTATCCTATGCGCAATTTCTCATGAGAGACATCATCCGTTTGCTCTTGTGCATACTCCTCTGCATCCTTTAAATCTACGACATTGGGCAATACAAATACCCTCCTTGCTCCAAACTTACTTTCGATCAAATCTTTCTCCTTGTCGCTGAGTACGATGAAGGGAATGTCCTGATGAAATACCCTTCTCAAGATCATCCACGGAAGAAAAGGAATGTGCTGCGCAGAAAGAAAGAATCCGCCATGGACATGTACGACCACCTTTCGCCCTTGTTTCAGTGCATAACTGATAAACCAAGGATCACGCAGTATTGATGCCATCGACAAGGGAAAATTATAGTGGATCAATGCCAGAGGATATGCTTTTAGGAGTTTTTTCCATTCCCTGTATCGTCTGGCTAAAGCCACGAATCTGTGCCATCCCCCTTTTTCATGATCCTTACGCCCTAACTCGAAATGCACATAATGATGAGCAGCATTATTCTCAATGATGAACTTGGTGACCGAAGAAATGCCACTCACATTTTCATGTGGGTTCAGAGATGGAGAAGTAATGATGATTTCCATTATTACGAGTTTAATAGCCTTTCATACTCAGCGATTTGCTCCGGCGTAAAGCGCATTTTGATTAGTCGAGCAGGCACGCCGCCGATGATGCTATAAGGAGGAAATGACTTTGTCACGACAGCACCAGCTGCGATTACGGAGCCTCTACCGATAGTTACGCCTTTGAGAATCGTTACATTGGCACCTGTCCACACATCATCTTCAATGACCACAGGGGCATCATAAGGATTCTTACCATCCACGAATTTTTCCTCAACGGATATGTCAATCATATACTTGCCTATCAGGTCAATCCTATGGTCTCCGGTAATAATCGTAGGACGCGGACCGAAGATAACCTTTTTCCCAATTGTACAAGAAGCCTCCGTACAATAGATTATACTCCCCTTCGGAATAGAGGTTCCGTCTCCAACGGAAAGATTTTCTATTCCTTTAATATCCGATGACATGGGACGTAGATACACACCTTTCCCACAATGTTTCATGCTGCGTTTCCATACCGGAGCCCAAATGGCATCCCAAAGAAAGGATGGCACTAAACTTAATTGTCGAAATAACCTAATCAGCATTTTACTTGTCTATTTTTGATAGGATGCCAGTATCTCTTTTTGTCCTTACTTGCTTGAATCCTGCATTCAGGCAAACAGCCAAGATCATGAAGTAGCCCATACCCTTACCAGAAAGATAGGAGCTATCTGCCGTACTCTCCAAAGCGAGAGCCAGGATACACATCAGTGCCATACGATAATACACGATGTCTGGTATCCGGTTTGCTTCCTGAAGTCTTCGTTTCCAGAACCAAAGGAAGAAGAAAAGCCCAACAATACCATATTCTGCCAATGTAGGATAAAATGCATCAGCAAGGAACATAGGATTGCTCGGATCCAATCCCCATATTTCACTAAGCCCATACTCGTAATAAAGAGGAGAATATTCTTTTGCGGCTGCCGCTGTTGCAAAAGAACCAAGCCCACTGCCAAACGGGACATAATCATGGAACATGATCTGTAATCCTGTTTTATAAGTGGCAGGTCGTGCCATTTCTTCCGCATTTTGTTCAAAACCCTCTACGTAATAGGCATTAAACTTCGTCCAAGTGAAGAAGATGACAACAGCAGCCAATAGAGTAACTTTCAATAAAGTAATCGGGGAAGTATAATTGATCTTACTTTTTACAAAACCTACCAAAGCGATGAAACAAATACATTCGCCAAAATATTTCGACTTTCCAGATGCCAATCCTAAAAGCATGATGAAGATGGCGATATTACGATGCCTCTTCGTCTGTTTTGAAAAAAGATAATAAATCATCCCACAACATAGGGCAAGCTGCCCAAAAGCAGCCGAATCTCCACGACCAAGCCCTCCTTCAGCATAGGGATCCACCCATGAAGGCTTAAAGAACAAAGCGAAAAGATAGATGGCAAACGACAGCAACATGACCCATTTGATGCGCCTCTTTTGCAGGCTTGTAAACTGGGGAGCCAGCATCCAAGTAAGGTAAAACACGACATAAGGCCGTACCTGCTGTAAAATGTCAAGGACAACTCCTCTTGTTGTGGTAACATCAATTGTCAAAGAGTACGTCAGATAAAAGATCATGATGAAGATGTACAGCATGATTTCTTTCCATCTCCTTTTATCTTTCACCAAATATCGCTGCTTAATAACAGCATACATCAAAAGTAGAGCTGTTAATATCTCATCACTCCAATCAAAGTTTACTGCAACTGTGAATGCGATGCAGACGGGGAAGTAGATGATCCAAAACCAAGTATAAAATCTTGCTATAGCCTTCATTTCCTTTTAGATTTCTGTTGAATGATTTTAAGAACAATATTTTCAGGAAGAACGCGCTTGATCCATTTCTTGAATGAAAATTTTCCATGTACCCAAGAACCACTATAATGATGGATTGTGCGCGTATTCGAAGTAATATGCAGTCTCCCCGTGGTAAGATTGATGGGACAAAAATATTCAGATGGATAAATGTTGACACCATCTAACCGCTGTATCCCTGGCTCCAACTGAAGACCATTTTCCAATAAGATGTGGGTAGTAATATGAACAACGGTAATCTGGTTGCGCATATTGGATTCATTCACAAATTGGGCACCCTCATAGTAATCCAATACCTTTTTTACAAGGCCGAGACCGGGAGCTACCCCAAGGCCGAGGCCAGGAGCTACCCCCAAACCAAGATCGGAAGAGACTTCTGTCTCGTTTCCACCAGGCGAGCAAACATCAACCGACACTGGATGGGGATCGGTCTCACACCCCATAAAACCACCTGCAGCGATAATATCGTCAATTGGACGAATCATCTCCACATCCGTATCAAAATAGATACCACCATATTTGTAAAGAATCCAGAAGCGGGCATAATCTGAGACAAAAGCATACTTTCCAGCAGCATACGCCTCTTGAGTATAAGGAATGATATTTACATCGAAGTTATCCTCATTCCATTCCTTAATCTCATAATCGGGCAAATACTTCTTCCATGAAGCAATGCATTTCAATGCCAATGGAGGCAAAGGGTTATGCCCGAACCAACAATAATGGATGATCTTTGGTATCATTGTTTTTATTCAATTACTATCTTGTTTAAAATGAGTTCTACTATTTGCTACCAGATATCTCAGACATTCTCATAATTATAACCTTCAGTGTTAGTCTGTTAAGCCCGTAGCGAACATATCTCCGTGATAAGTCCATAATGACCATGACGTACACTAATTCTTTCTCAGTACTTTGCAAGGATTCCCCACGGCAATGCAATCAGCAGGAATGCTGTGCGTCACCACGCTCCCTGCACCAATAACCGTTCGGGCACCGATAGTGACACCTTTCAGGATAATGCATTGAGCACCTATCCAAGCGTCGTTTTCTATAACAATTGGTGCAGACAGCACCTCGCCCGTATTATTTCTACGATCCATCCAATCTAAGGAATGCGCATCCGTATCAGTTATCAACGTGCCCCCCCCGATATTTACATGATCACCAATAGTGATAGCCTTACTCGCCCAGATTCGCGTGCTACTCATTCCTACATGACAACCAATCGTAAGCATTGCGCCCTCCTCCACATAGAGTGCTCCTTGTAAGTTAGAAGATATAGGATTCACAGCATTGCCCGAAGAAAAATAGAAATCATCACCGATTGCTATTTTTCCTTTTCCCATCACATAGATTCGACCCGGAATACATATATTCCTGCCCATTACGACACCACGTGACTTCAACATGAGCCTATTCAACATCGGCCATAACTTGATATTCAGTGTAATTGGAAAATTTAGAAGTTTTGAAATTATTGCCATAAATTTTATGATTACCTTATTTTGAAATATTTAAGTCATATCCGTCAAAAAAGTGATCATTGATAACGATCTATCCACGAACATTATATCCCACACTTTCCAGCCACTCCATCACCATTTTCATTCTAACCCTCCAAGTACCTATTCGTAGAGCCGTTTCGCGGTTGCGGTCAACCAATGGCTGATAGTCCGAGATGTGCGAAAGGACATCAGTGATCAAGTCTTCTGCAGGAATATCCTCACGAAGCTCTATCACTGGATTATAACCTATCAAGTCCACTAATTCCTGAGGCGCATGTCCCACCATGACCATTCTGGAAAGCATACATTCCCAATAACGTTGCGTTAGGGTCTCAATATCGCCAGCCACTTCCGGCTGCGTCATTGAACGTGGTAACGCAATAGCAATACGCGCATCAGCCATAGCATCGTAAAGTTGTTCGTTACTGTAGATGAAGTGCCCGCCCTGGAAAGTGGCAACATGACGCAACTGGCGTCCATCGGCAAGATGGATTTGCTGCAACCGGTCAGCATTGATCACACGCTGATTAGACCTCCCAAATTCCAACACATCAATAGACCGATCCGTAAGCCCTTTACTCGCATGATAAGGAGCAGGATCAATGGCTTCGGGGCACCATAATATATTCACTCTGGGCAAAGCATTCCGCATCCGTTCCGCCGTCTGTCGGGATGTAAAGATAGCCGTGCGAACATAATGCTTCTTCAGCCATTCCACCATCATCTCAAAATACTTGGGCCAGCAGTCCCAAACCATCGGGACAATCTCATACCGTGAATAATCTGGGAACGTATCGAAATGAATGGATACCGGCTCCACAAATCTCAGCCGTGCCTCTGCCCTATGCTTCGGCAATTGTGGCAATTCCCAGCGGAATGCAAAACCGTGCAGCAACCGCGGAGGATAATGCGCCGGTGCCGTCCAACCACCCCATTCTATCCATGCCTGATAGGGGGGCAACTTAAAATTCAAGCTGCTCTTATGAATATAGGGACTTACAGCTTTAATTATACTCATGAATACTTTGAAGTGTTTCTATTGATAAAAGAGATTGTCAACTAAGTACCATTTCAATTTCATCCATTCTAGGTTTAGAATTTTCCTCTTTATTATTTTCTTTCATACGGTTGTACACAAAAAGATATTCTTTTTTTCTTTCATTTAACATAGTCTTTATTAATCTTGGGATATCTTTTAGACCACAAATCCATCCATTATTAGAATCAACCACTTCACAAGCTACTTGGAAATCATTAACAAGTACGGGTGTACCTAATGCCTTTGACTCAGCTATGACATACGACCACGATTCAGATGTAGAGAGACAAGCCAACAAATTGGCATTGGCTATATAGGGATAAGGATTATCTTTAGCACCTAAGAAGACAACGGAATCGTCCAATTGGTATTTACTCACTTCAGCCTTCGTTCTTTCAATGAGTTGTTTATCGCCATCACCGATAATGTACCAGCTAACATTACAATGCATATTATTCACCAACTGATTCATAATTGATGGAATCTTCTGAAACTGCTTCACGGCTTCAAATCGTCCTATAGAGACAATATTGAACTGATCTGAAGAATAGGGCACATGAACCTTGCCATCAATTGTCATCTCATTCAATTGTTGAACATTGACTAAATTATAAATGTAGGTGCATTTATCCGACAATTCCGGCATTACAGACAGAAATGAGCCAAGAGCTGTCTTACTGACGCAAACAATATGATCGAAGCACGCATATAATGCATGCTCTGCAACTATGCCAGCCTGCTTTATGTGATCCTTATAATCACAATGCACCCATGCCACTCTATTAATATCTTTATCATTCAACATAGATACGAAAATGGTAGAGGTAGCTTCCTGATAAGCTACAATCGTATCGAAATGATATTTTCGTTGCAAGCGGTTCACCTCATAGCGATAGAGCCAGTTAAAGTTCATTTTTTTAGACAACTTCATCAGCCCCCCCATCACTTTACGTGTTAACCAATTGTCATGCGCAAAATAATAGAGGAGACTCTTGCGGAGCGCGTATGGGCGATAAACACCCCGATAATAGTGACCTCCATCTGCGTAGAGTACATAGATGTTAATCTCGTACTTCTGCTTGTTGAGGAAATGCAGTAAGTTCTCCATCGATTTATTAGTGCCGCCGTGGCAGTAGTCAGGCAGTACGAAGAGAACTTTCTTCTTCATTGATTTTTGCTTTTCTTCCATTCGCTATAATTCTTTTGCAGCACCTCCAGACTTAGTCGTTCCTCCAACGGATAGAGGTTTTTATCGTGCTCAATGATTTCTTCTGGAGTGAACAAAAATTTTATAATCCTACACGGGTTGCCCACAACAACAGAATAGGGGGGTACTTTTTGAAACTACACATCCTGCACCTATGATGCATCCCCTGCCGACATGCACACCATTGAGCAGTATAACATTTATTCCCATCCACACATCCTCGTCCACGACAATGTCACGATCATAACGATGAGTAAAATCCATTTGATCTGTAATTTGATCTGTAACATAGCATTTCAACATAACTATAACAACCATATGATTTCCAGGACACACACATAAATTATAACTTGCGAAGGACCCACGTTTCATAACAAACTTTGAACGAAGATTAAGTATCATTGCCCCCCGGTATGCAGGTATGTTCTTCCATATAAAGATTTTGTTTAGAAAATAAGATTGTATCAGATGCCAAATAAGCAGAAGCTGCCATCAATCCGTATTCATTGGAGTGATCTATATGGAAAAGCTTGTCTATCTTTAATGCGATAGACTTTCTTAAACTTATTGGGTTCATAATCTTAGATATTCAAATTCATTCTTAAACACCACCCTTTGATTACCGTAAGGGAATAAGCAGATGCATGCATTTCTTTACTTTTTATATATAAATCTCGCAGCATACATTGAAAATTCCTCTTTGGGAAAAGATATCCATTGTAAAGATAGGTGGAAGCATTGAAAAACAGAATGCGGTCGAAATTCATGTATAAAAGGAAATATTCTACTGGTATATTGATTTTCGCAGATAAAATGGTATACTTAAGACCTAATTGCTTTACAATATCAACAATCTTTGCTCTTGACAAATCTGGATCTCGTGGATGGAATTTAATACTTACGATGGTGTCCTTTTTTAAAGTTTTAAGATTGTCTACAATAACATTATAGTAAGCATCCAAAGAATCTCCCAAGACCTCTTTCATAGGTTCTGTTAGTAATAATACTTGAGGCAGAGAATTATCGCTTTCGATAAATCTATCAATATATTGCCTAAGACGTTCAGAAAGCATCGGCTCACAATGAAGGACGACATCATAGCGTTCATTCAAAATTCCGGGGATAATGCTAAAACGTCTATATATAGGCAAGCCATGTGACGGTCTATTCGGGTTATTCCGCCAAAATGCAAAACGTATGTGATAAAGCGGAACATAGTAAATAGAATCCAGAATAACCTCCTTCAATTTGGCAACTATACCCGTATTAATATGATAAGGTAGTTGAACATAGTTAGAACTACCTTCTTCATAGAATGAAACTTTGTAACCTTGATTCGAGAAAAGTACTGTCATAAACCGATAAGTCTCCTCTTGATAGTTGGCAAGAAAAATCTCATCAATGTTATTATCTTCCAATAACTTCTTAATTCTTTGATATCTTCGCCATGTCCTATGTGCGGTTTTTAGCAATTTAGTACCAGAATTATCCCATCCTGGAAAGCCTCCGATGGGAGGCAGTCGTTTTACCCACAAAGAATCAATACGACATAAATCATAAATCTGAAGAAAATCTTTATGAGAGCCAACATAACTTTCAAGTAAAACAGCATCGTTCATCTGCTCTTGCCGAACAATTTGTTGTGCGACAAGAAGAGATAAAGGAGTTGCGATTACAAATAACTTTGCCATAATTTATAAGGGTAAATGACCAATGGTATGAAGGATAATGTATTCAACGAATTCACGAAAGACTCCCTCACCTCCTCGTTTGGTCAATTTCACATTAGCCAAAGACTTCACATATTCCGGTGCATTATCAGGTACTCCAGCAAATCCTCCGGCTTGATTTACAGCCTTCAGGGTTTGCATATCAACAAGATCATCCCCAATATATGCGACTTGTGAAAGAGTTATACAAAGTTCTTTGCAAAGTTTCTCTACGACATCCAATTTGTCATGTCTCCCTTGAAACAAGAAATCTATCTTTAATTTATTAGCGCGCCTTTCAACAATCTTCGTATCTTCACCCGTGATAATGCCTACGGGAATCTGTAATCTGTGGCAAAATATGACACCTGCACTATCTGAGGTATTAAAGCACTTCCACTCGTTTCCTGTCTGGTCATAATACATTCCGCCATCAGTCCACACGCCATCTATATCTGTAAGTACTACTTTCGGTAATAAAGAAATCATCATAATAAATCTTGAGGATACACTATTTCGTTTTTAGGGATAAAATTCTTAACTTTCCTACCTACAACCTTAGAAAGTTCATCCCATTTATAACCGTCACCAGGACTTAACATATGAAGGTCTTCCTCTGAAATGATATGTCCCGGTTCCAAATCCTTGTTGGAGGCAATAGAGCGCTCAAGCTTCACACGCGAGGTGGCAACACATTTGTCAATATACATATCTTCTTTTCCCATCCATCTGTCCGCTAATCTAATATCACGTACCATTCTCCATACGCCATCTGGCCCAAGCGAACCCCTTTGGTCTGTACCTTTCATACCCCGGTCAATGGTCACATGCTTCTCAATGATTTTTGCGCCCATACCCACTGCAGCGACTGGTGCAGCGATCCCTATGGTATGGTCAGAAAATCCTATCGTGTATTGCGGGTAGTGATTTTGCAGATACCTAATTGTAAGTAGATTGAGGTTATCTGGTTCTGTAGGATACTGAGACACACAATGTAAAATTGAGATGTTATCATGGTAACGGGTAATAACATCTAAAGCTTCATCAAGTTCTTTTTTATCAGACATTCCTGTAGATAGGATCATCGGGATTTTAGTCTCTGCCATGGCTTCCAATAATGGGAGGTTAGTAAGGTCACGGCTTGCCACCTTTAACCTGTCTGGCATAAATAACTTTAGCAAAGACAAACATTTCTTAGCACATAATGTCTCTACAAAATCTAATCCGAGCGATTTTGCATATTGATATACTTCATAATGTTCTTCATCCGATAATTCTAAAAAAGCCCGATGTTCTCCATAGGTCCTACCAAAGGAATTTGGGCTATCATAGGGGCGATTCATCTGAGAAGCTGAAAGTTCTTCATCCAAGTCTCTCTTCGTGAGCTTAACCGCATCAATCGGAGGCAAATCAAGGTTAAAAGTTGTCTCGTGTATGGGGCGGGCAACCAATTCAACCAATAGCTTGGCAATATCTACAGACCCATTATGGTTCTGACCGATCTCTCCAATAATATATGTATGTTGCATACTGTCGATCTGATACTATTTACTATTCTTAACAATTTGTTTTTCCATTGCACCATAATATTCTTTATGGGCATCAAGATAAGAAACGATCTGCGCGATGGTTGGAAAAGGATTTTCCTTACACAAGTCAGAATAAATACTACGAACAGAATCGAAATCCTCTTTTGTGTCAGTAGTCAAACGAATGTGATCATGACCTTCCAACTCCCTGGGACCTTTAATCCAACCGATACTGAACATGTCAGGATGAGAATAGATATAATTAGTCACATGCTCATGATAAAGAGGATCATCTGTCATCAACGCCACCTGCTTCAAAGCCCTCAAAGTAACATATTCGGTCCAAAAGCCATAATGTGTTTTAATAGAAGGTTTACCATCGATGTTAAAACTGATGTAGTCTTTGCTACTTGTTTCCGCGAATTTGACAAGTTGAATAATGCTGTCAAGTTCCAAAAAAGGATTATCGGAACATATACGGATAAGCTTATTTGCATAGAAATACTCCGCAGCGTCTATGAAACGTTGCAACACATCATTTTCCGATCCATGAAAACACCCTACCCCATATTTCTGCGTGATGCTATCAATACGCTCATTTTGAGGGTCACAACTCGTAGCAACAACAATCTGGGTATTAGGAACATGCTGTAGTTTCTCTATCAGCAAATCCAAAATGCTCTTTCCCTGAAAGAAAGGCAACAAGACCTTGTTAGGCAAACGCGTAGATCCCGCACGAGCCTGAATCATAAATGTTATCATATTCTTGTCGTTTTAAGAATTATACTACTAATGAATCTATTTTTTTTCAATTTGGTAGGAAGAGTAAAATACCATTGAGCCATTAAAGACCAAGGGAATGACAATTGGGCAACCAATGATTTTTCCAACTTTCTCCTTTCATTCCTATATCTATCAATTATTTCAGCATCTGTTATTCTTAAATAATGAACACATCTGTTGAGCAATGATTTTCTCTGCAAATTACTTGCAAAGCCAGTAACATGACTCACAAGGAACTGCGTCAAGATAATCCTTGACCGAAATGCATAATCCTGATTTTTTGAAACCGATGTGATAATACTGCCCTGTCGATGCGTACGATAATAATAAATCGGTTGAGGGCAGAAACATGCAGATTTAGCGTATTGGCTGATTTGACAGGAAAAGCTGACATCCTCATGGATGATACCTTCTATAAACTGTATGTCGTGGCTTGTCAATAACGACAATTTGATGAGTTTTCCGCATGCACTTGGGCGCAAATGACCGCCACAGAACATGGTTTGTCTAATAAGCCAATAACGGTCAGTCGTATATGAGGGTAGATTCTGTTGCATCATCGGGGACCCTCCCAACTCCATCATACCACCATAGACAAAGTCTACATGAGGGTGCAAAAGAACGGAGGTGGTAAGTATCTCTAAACAATCAGGTGATATGGCATCGTCGCTATCTATAAAAAGAAGGTAATCTCCATTAATATATTTCAATCCCTCATTTCGGGCATTGGCGAGTCCGCCATTCTTAGGCAAATTAATGTTTCGAAATGTAATACAGCCGTGATAACCTGTTAGCCAGTCTTTAACTACATCCCGTGTGTTATCGGTGCTACAGTCATCAACGATAATACATTCTATCTTTCCACGATATGTTTGTGAGGCAACACTATCAAGGCACTCCACAACATAAGATGCGACATTGTATGTTGGGATAACTATACTTATGAGCATATTCCTTTTATTTTTCTTAACCAGGCACTAATTCTCAGTTCTATTCTTTCCATCCAACTAACGCCCCAAACTTTTACAATTCTTTTTTAAGTTGCCGGTTATCAACCATTTCAAAAATATGTACTCTCACATATTGTTTCTTGCAATCAATATATTCTTTTTGTGTAATATATCCTTTTGAGAGAATATAATCATTTATTATTTTATCTTCACGCTGATTGATACCAGTTACACCATATTTCTTGGTACTATTGTTTGAATGCAAGCGAAATAGATTTAATGGTTTGTCTACAAAAATCACATTGCCTTTCTTTGCCATTTCTGTCCAAAGTAATCGGTCCCCAAACCCTTTCATAAATTATGTGCTCCCAATGTTCTTGCCGTCATAAACAATATGGCTAACATGAGGGTTGCTTCTATATTGCTCTATAACGTTTCTGCTTGCCCCATCGTCAGGCGAGCAATCATCCCAAAATGATTATTTCAAAAATATTATAAGTTTGCCCCAGTAAACTTTGAATACGTTGATTCAACGTATACAGAATGTCAATAATTAGGAATGATAACGATTACAAAAGGATTATTTTCCTCCTTAAGGAAAAGATATATAGCTGAAAATCTATTATTTATCTTTCTTTATTTGCTTTGTAATATAATGAAGAAAAACTTCAATTCGATAGCTAAAAGGGAAGTGTAAGGCAACTGCATGCGAAACACTTAATATTTTGCCTCTTACTTCTCTCGGATAATCAAGCATCTTTTTTCTAAATTCTAAGAATAAATCCTTGTTTTTTGTAGAAATTGCTTCCATGAGAATCTGAAAACACTTAGAGGCGCAGAGATTAATTGCCATATCTGCATATTTCCGGTCTTTATTCACAAAAAAAGCATATAACGAAATGAGGTTTTGGTAAGTCTGCCTTCTCTGTTCCGTTCTTCTCTCCACTGATAAAGGAGAAAAACAGATGGAGTTATCATTGTGTCTGTAATGATAAAAATGCTTATCTACGAAAGCAATTTTTTGAGCATACCATACCAACATAGGAGTCATTCTCCAATCTTCTGCCATATCACATCCTGGGATCCATCTGATATCATTATTCGTGAATATGGAATGCCTGATGAGTCTTCCCCAAAGTTCATGATGCCATCCTTGGGTCAAATAATGAGTGAGCATAGCTTCGCGGGTGGGATGATTGGGTTCAATGTAACTGGGCTTTAGCTCATCCTCATTAACGAAGTACTTAGAAGAAACAATATCGGCTTTTGTTTCAAGTTGTTTATCAACTAAGGTTTCTATTGTTTTAAGATCAATCCAATCGTCTGAATCTAAAAAGAAAACAAAATCCCCAGAAGCAGCATCAATACAATCATTCCGAGACACAGCTAACCCCTGATTTACTGTATGATTCACAATCTTTACATTATTAGTCCTATTGGGATAGGATGCCATCAAATCGCGAATGATCTTCATGCTATTGTCAGGGGTACAGTCATTCACGATTACGATTTCTATGTTAGGGTACGTTTGGTCTAAAATTGAACGTACACACTTTTCTATATATTTCTCAGTTCCATAAACAGGAACAAGTATGGACACTAAATCTTTCATTTTGACTTATGGAATTTTACGCTTATTAAATTGACTATTCTTTTATGAAACGCCCTTGTTCCGGGCGTTAAAAGATAGAATTGTACATACATTATAGGGAAAATGATCAGGCTGATAACTAAACCATAAAGGGCAACATCGAAGAAGGAATGGAAATGAGCCGGGCTAAACATCTCGTTAAAGAAAAAGAAGAGGAAAGCATTGATAGCTACTAACAGCCACCTCCCTGATATGGGGAGATAATAATCTTTCAAAGGATGAAGATGGATACCGGAATGGAATAAGAAATAGGGCTTCCATCCATAAACTATAATTAAGGTACTGGCAGTTGTGCCAGATAATACTCCAGCTATACCATAGAGACGTCCAAAGAAGATCGCTACACCAAAATTAATCAGACCTTCTACAGCAGGTGCCCAAATATCTTGAAATATACCATACCCATTGATGTAGCTATCATTAGTTCTTCTATTGATATATAACCAAGAATTAATAACAACGAGAGACAATACCGAACTGGAGAGCAAATACTTCGGTGAAAGCCAGACCGATATGAGAGGCTCTGTTATCAGACCGATAATCATCAGGCTTGCACTGGAAATGCATAATCTCGAATCGGTAAGTTCCCAATAAACATCCATTATTCTGTTCTTGTCATGACTGGCTATAAGATTCCCTATGGCAGCTTGTGTGCTGCCAAATGCCATGTCCAAGATATCTTTTGCTTTGTCTACGATCGTAAGATAGTTACCGTAATAGGCTATAGCTGTCAACGAGGTATAAGCGTACATGATTAGAGGCGCTACTTTGAAAACTATAAAAGTAGTAATCTGATGAAAAAACAATTGGGATGTTTTCTTTAGCACATCAGGATATCTCTTAAGTAGCTGTTTGCCATTTAGTTCCGCCCGATGTAACCACGGATACTCTGTCTTGAGAACATGATTAAGCCAAAGACTTCCAAAAATAGTGCCGATTAGATTAGTCCCTAAATAAAAGAGAAATGGGCAAGGCACATAGGGTAAAATGAGGATCAGTATGATCTTAAAAAGCAGGTTCGCGCCTGATGTAACCCTGGTTACTTTATATCCCTTTTGATCCGCACTTAAAACGCATTGACGATAGTTAATAAAATATCCAAGTAGCGAGCCAAAGAGCATGACCAAGAAAGTGGCATAGGGATACCATTGGGGCAAATCAATTTTAGCAAAGATTACGGGGAAAAAGCACATCAATATGACTGCTGCAGCCATGATGACATAGGCGACTCTACGATATATCCATCCTTGCAAAGAAACGATCTCGTTAATCGTTAAAGTGTCCTTATTGAACATGGGCTGATAAAGGAAGAAAGCGACTGAGGCTCCAACTCCCAATTCTGCCAAATTCAAAAAGCTCAATAGTGTCGATGCCGTAGTATCCAGTCCAAGGACTTCGCTACCTAAATAATCGTAGAAGACCTTCCGTGACCAGAAACCTACGATCAGGTTCAGCGTATAGTAGATAATGGATACCTCCGCGTTCTTTATGCTTTTTGTCGTGCGTGACTCTTGCATGAAAATTATCTTTAAAAGAAAATATGATAGAAGAAACTACCTATTTTAACTATTGGCAAATCATGAAAACCAGGGCCATAGAAGTCCTTATATGGCATAAACAAAATAATTGCAACATATATCAAAGGATTCGCAAAGATATGATCCCATTTCTTTCTACTATTGATTAACAAATTTGGGGCAAAATGTACTTTCATTCCTCCAAAGACATGATAAAACATCATTGAGGATAGTATCCAATAGGGAATTGTCCTACCCCAATCACAACTCAAAATGCCAAACATTGGTAGGAGGAACAGGAATTGTAGAAAGAGGATACCCGTCATCCCCCCCCAGTTTCTGTAATAGCCCATAATGATATGTGTACTATATTCAAATGAGTTGTGAGAATAAAGCTAGCCAGTAACATCCAGATGATAAAGACAAAAGAATATCGCCAGAAGTTAACACCAAGATGGAATTTAATTGTGTCCAGCAATGGTCAAGTTAAGGCATCTATTCCTGTTTGTGCTGCGACACCATAATGTCCCAAATATGTATTAACATCTCGAGAACCATAAGGATAACTTGCTATAGCATCTTTCCACGACAACCAAATATTTTGAGATATCGTATAATCCCCTTTATTTATTGTCACAATAATTAGTACAGCAATACAAGGTAAAAAGGGAAATAAGCTGAAGAAAATGCTTCTTAGTAATTTACACTTATATTTGGTACAGCGATAATGCAGATACCAAACATATAGAATAGGAATACTATAAAAGAAAAACGCCTCATGCATAAGAATAGCTAAACTAGCCAACAGAGACGAAAGTAGCCAAAATTTTATAGATTTCGTTAGAATGCCCCTTCTAAAAGAATAAAATACAAAGAATGTAAATAACAACAACAAAGAATCTTTTCTTGCAAGGATCATTTGAAAATTATAGAAAAGACAACAGGGCAGAGGCAAAATTGCAATTGACCATCCCTCTCGCTTAAAAATATAAAGTAGTAAGATTAAAAGCAATATAGAGCTAACCGAGCAAATGCCTTTAATGAACATTATTACATCAAAAGGATGGATTTGGTAGAGCTGATATATCAACTCCCCACAAATGCCTCTCCGCACAAAGCCTCCTTGGTAATTAACAAGCCACTCACTAATTCCAAACGACCCATGTGTGAAATCGTTGTATATGTCTCTATTAAAGAACATAACAACCACTAAGCAGATCCAAAAACAGAAGCATATGACTTGTATATGCCTTTGTGAAATCGAATTTAAGTATTCCTTTCCCAAAACAATTCTATTTATTGTGAATCATTGCTGTCCGATATAACTAGGATTTCAAACTTACAGCCAAAGCTCTTCGTAATATTCGAGACAATGATTCTAATTCTTAAAATCTAACCCTATAAGTCATCAATGAAGCATAATGGTTTTTAGATCGCATCTAAATTACGTCCGTCTCGCTGCTGATTCAAGCTCAACATCTCGGTTGATCAACTATGATATACGAGTTAGTAGAGGATTTCTGAGGAGTTTGCATCCCTGTTCGTGATTACTTTCTTTATGTTTAGCAACCAAAAGATAGAGACTGTGGGAAAATCCTACAGGTTTTATTCTCCACTTCAGCGATCCTTTTTGTTTAGGTAGCAATATGATCAAAAAACTATTTGCTTTTTGCAGCTCTGCAAAAAAAATTAATTTGCACTTAATTCTTTAAGTTCTGCGATTGTGTGATCCACTATTGGGGGCGTTTTAAAAAAGTATCCTTTGGCTTTACCTCTTTGAAAGAGGTACTTATTAAAAGGCACAGCTTCGTAAGCTGAATTGCTATTCTTATAAGCTAAGTATCCATTAACAAGAACATCGAACTTTAGTTTTTTTTCATTAAAGGCTTTCTCAAACATCAACAAGGTGTCAAGGTTTACCATTATTAGATCTTTTATTATCCATCCTTCATGTATAGTCTTTTGAGACATAATAGTCTTAAACTTGGAGTTCAAATAGTAGTTGAAACCTTCAATGTCAAAGCAACTATCTGTATATACAATTATAGGATATATTTGAATTCTTCCATTGAGCCCCCAGGAGTTTAATGCCTTAGCAAGATGTGTTTCTATTACATTGGCTAATTGGGATATGCCTTTTGGTTTTCCTAATTCATTTTTTATGAGAGAATGATTGACAAAGTTTATAATTATATCATAATCTTGGCTTGTCCGTATTTTAGAATTCATCTGGATATCTTTAAACTCGAAAACGAAAACTCTCTGAGCTTTATATGCAATGTAGTCAGGCATGCCTTGTCCGTATTTCTTCTCTAATTTAGTCCCTGGGAAATTATGAAAGCCTTTATCTATTAATATGCGATTTAATATTGTATAAAACAGAAATTGCTCTGTAAATTTCTGACCTATTTTCTGTTTTAGTTGGAAATATGCTTTAGTTTTAGTTGTGTTGATTAGCCCCTTATTCACTAATACATGGGCCAAATCAAAGATCAAAGAATGAAAGAATTTATCTATAAAGAATTTGAAAAACAGGACACAATAGACATACTCGTCAACTTTATATAATGGTTTCTCTTGCATATTTAGCTCAATGTCTTTAGCACATTGATTAATGCTCATAATATCTAAGATACTTTTTAATGTGGAATTATGACCAGATCTAATATCGATAATATTTGTTAATGGTTTATGCAAGGTCAAGTGATTTGATATTTCTAAAACATACCACATGTATTCTGATGCGTTTTTACATCTAAAATATTCTATGAAAGTTTTTATGTACTCAGAAAACTCTTTGTTTGATTTTGCAAAGTCTATGAGGAATAATTTACTTTTCACCAATTCCATCATGAAATTTTTAATAGTCATAATGGAATTAGTCTTTAATGCAAATGGCATGTAGTGGTGTAGCATATCATCTGCTTCATAGTTATTAAGATTAAATGGTATCTTTTCAATAAGATATTTGTCACAAATGATCAAATATGCTTTAAATAATCTTGATCTTTCTTCTTTAGATAACTCATGTCTTATATCATTTTGCTTAGTAAGCAATATATTTATAGTTTCGAGCATAGCGGGGACATCAATGTATTGGTCAAGCCTGTTTAATGATGACGCCATAAAGCTTAATAGTCTTTGCTGCAAATCATTCTCTACAGTCAAAATTATTGGGCATATAATATCGTATTCGCATTCGTTAATACCCATGTTAGTTTTGCGATGCACTATGATGGATAGCCATTGAACTGACTCACAAGTTGGCAAACCATCAATTAGATCTTCAATATTTTCTTCCCCATTAGGGTATATTTGCGAATAGGATATTCCCCTTGCAGATTTCAAATGCATGTCAATCATAATAATTATCTCAATTACCCTACGCTATAGTCTACCATGTTTTCTTGTCATTACTAAACTCACCTATTAGTGATGCTCTTTCTCTACTTAACCATTTAATTATCTCTACATTGTCAATATAACAATACGACTGTGGTGCCTTAAATGTACTATCAATATATTTAGGGTTAAGTGGCGTAACAAATTTTCGAAAATTACTGATTATGATGCCTGTACCTTTGGAACAATCTTTATAATATTCAAAGAAGTCCTTTTTGCTAATGCATCCAGCCTCTGAATATCTGAGCCACAGATTAACTGGTGTATCTTCAACAATCTTTGTTATTTCAAAATAGCCAACTATCCTCCCTTCTGGTGAAGTAGAATACACATATACTCTTTCTACCGTATCAGAAAATATTTTCTTCCTAAATTCTATAGTCTTGTTTCCACCAATAATGTATGCAGTAAACATTGGATGGATAGATAATAACACATATTTGTGTTTATAAGAAGTATTGAAAAAATATTCGTAGATACCTTTATTGTAGATCGACTTTACTTTGTTTTTCAAGACAAAACCATGTTTTCTAAGAAACGGCAAAAATTCATCTATATGCAATTCAGAAACAGTAATCAAGGGTTGAGAGTCGTTTAATATTTCAATTGATTTTTTCAAAAGCTCTGTTCCCACCCCCTGCCTTTTATATGGGCAGATTACCCTTAATGTACATATTTTTTTCTCTTTCTGTGACTTTTTCAATATAGCAATTCCTATAATTTGATTATTATCTTGGTCAAAACATACTATTATAAACCTGTTATATGTAGTTTGGACTTCAAGAAATACTTTACGAAGCCAACCGTCAAAAAAGGGATATTCTTTGTTGAGATCAGAAAGAAGCGCATTTAATTGAACGAATACAGAATCGTCTATTTTCTGGCAGTTGTCCTTGTTAATAACCACAATCTTTCTCATTTGTCGCTGACTTTAAGTTTTCTTGTTAAGCAAAAGTACAATAAGCCAATAAGAGTCAATGTAAGAAAAGATCCTATCATTAATCCAACATAAGAAGTTTTGCTTTTGTCAAGCAAATCAATACCTTCAAATAATGTTGTAATAAAAGAAGATGATATTGCACCTAGTAAAGCAACAATAATAAGATAGAGAGATATTCTCTTTCTGTTAATGTCTGAGAATTCTGTTTTGAAGAATAGTGTAAAATCTTCAAAGCTTTGTTTTTGAGGTTCAAATCTCAAATTAGGTTTTTGTGGATTAGAGCAATCTATTTCTTTCAATGTCATTTTTTGGAGGCTTTTCTTTTTCCAATGATGCGCAATGTTATCAGAAGCGAACTCCAGACCTTCTCCAAGATAAGTATGCCAACGGTCGTTCTCAAGGAGCCTACTGTCTATCTTCATAGAACTTCCATTTTCTATGGTCTCTTCAGAATCTGCCATATAATAAAAATGAACTTTACTAAATGCAGGCATCATAAATTGATTTTCACCGGTAACAATTACCCTCTTCTTATTTGACAATTCTCTTACGTCGTTTATACGAATATCAAACATATATGTGCTAGAGAATGCGGACTGTAGCCAGTCGTTGGAAATTTTTCTTTTATGCGCAAGGAATCCCAAGTCCCTTAATCTTAGTCTAAACCTAATAAAGAGTCTATATGCTTCAAGGTTCTTGGAGGAAAAATCAGATATAATTTTAATTGTGAATTGCGTTATGCTAGATTTTGAATCATATTTGATATCTTCAATATTGTCATTTGAAAGTTTATACATTATGTATTTGAACTTCTCACATTCGATGACATTATAGTCCTTGTCTGATTGAGCTGTGTTCGCTAAGGACTCGTTGAAAACAGTACACAACAAATCGTTGTCGCCCGCTAATACGCTTGCTAAATCTTGAAAATCGGGAGCGTCAACTTTAAAGGGGAAAAGAAAAGTTATTTCCTTAGTGGTAAGTGGACAAACAAGTCCTAGATCAAGTGCCTGGAACTTTATAGGGGCATAAGAACCATTTCTCTTTATTTCAGTATTCCATAAGTTAATTTGCAGATCAAAGGTTTTGTCTGAGTAGATATCTGACTTTTGATTTACTATATCTTCTTTTGCTTTATTAAGCAGTTGATGTTGACTAAGATTATTTATAGCAGCATCTTTGTTATCATTAGACTTATACGTCGTCTCTTTCCAGAATATTCCTATACTTTTCATAAAAATCATTTTTCAAAGAAGTTTGGATTATCGTATAGAGAGCTCTCTTTAATCATAGATGATTTTCTCTTCTTTTCGTACAATTTCTTTTTCTCAGGAAGGTCATTCGCCTCTGTATATGAAACAACATTTGAAATAGAATATACTCTAGTAGTTTCCAATTCATGACCAACTTCATCAAATTTTGTTTCAGATATGACTTTAAGATCACAAATTAAGGTAGTTCCAACTGCAAATGCCACTTCTTTACTATAGACCTTTTCAAGGAAAGCTTTATCCATAATCTTAAAAATAATAGGCTGGTTATTAAACAAACCTCTCCAACCTGATGTATGACCTTGCATCAATACTGGTGATGTTACAAGTATAGAACATGCAGCATATTCGTCAATTACTTCTTTAGACTCCTTGGTAATTATTTGATCTTCAAAATCCTTTTTCTCTATACAAGAATGGTCCAAAATTTTTTCATTGCTCTCGTTATTTAGAGCCGTGCAAGTTACTTTTGCTACATTCGGTTCTTTATTAAGCGAGTGATAAAAACTATTTCTATTCTTAATATACTTAGGATCACCTGTTATAATAAAATTGATTTCATTCTCTGAGAATTCTCCTTCCTTAATTTTACTGATAATCTCAACTCTGTTCAACTGTTTTTGCGTCTCATCTGAAGATGGAGCTACACCAATAAAATGAGTGAGCAAGCAAGTAAGCAAAGCAACAAAAGCGGATTCTGATTTGATATTTCTGACTATAACCTTATAAATATCTTTAAAGCCACCTTTACCTATAGCAGCAATATCAACTTGCACATCCTCGTCAAATACATCGCCAAGATTATTGATGACATTAACAAGACTTTGTCCGCATTTGTGATTTACACTTGCATCCATATCATGAAGATTCTTATCTTTCATAAAATAGTGCAAGTCAATGGTTATAGATAAATCTGCCATCGTATATAAAATTTTTTATTGGACTACTGTCCCAAGAAATTTTCCCATAAAGTCAGCTGACTATCATCGGAGTCAATCTGAAGACATTTTGGTTTAACAAATAGCTCGCCTGAAGGCTTTCTTTTCACTGCATTATATATTCCTTAATATCATCATAAAATTCAGAGTCGAGTTTCCTTGCGCCAGACATATAAAACCTGACAATGAAGTTTGTCTGTATCAAATCAGTGTTGACTGAATTCAAATAATTTCTCAGTTGGGCTACTTCTGAGAAAAGCCAATTATGCTTTTTTGTCATCCACAAGCAGAGGAAAGGACAATCGAATTTGCCATCATCGCCTTGCTTGCATAATATGGAACTGCAAATCTCATTATCAGTATTTGGATCATACTCCAAACATTTGATAGGTTTAATAGACTGATTACTTTTGCATTTTCCTACCGCATCTTTCAAAGGCTCCTCCGGGTCACACGAAACCAAGGAAGGATTGAATCCATAGCATCTCCTATCAATATGGACTGTAGCAAAGAAATCAGCATTCAAGAAAATATCAAGATGAATGTTCTCTGTGATTGGCTTTTCATAGAGTTGCTTTTCTGAATCGGCATCATAATCCACATCTAATTTTAAATCATCTGTAACCAAATGGGATATCCAATGGAAGCGAGAGGTCAATCCCATCTGCGATCTGTTTTGTTTCAAGATGTGATAGTCTATTCTATCATTAGCCATATCCATTAAATCCGCCATTCTGATCAATATCATCATATATTTGATGCTGACAAGATCTTCCCTTGCTGAAGACCGTAGATAATAGATATCATTGCTTTCCCATCCATGGCTGTCTGATATCGTAGCAATAGTTTCAGCCTCCAATTCTGTAAGAAAGGATAGATTAGAAGATTGCCAATTTTTTATAAGACGGGCACTATCATAAGGATGATGGCTTCTAACCTTCTGCTCAAAGAAATTAAACACATCCTGAAATGCCTCAACGAGTTTACGCCCGATACGCTGCCTTAGCTCCAATACTTTCTCAGACGATAATTTGTTATCATTGATCACTTCCTTAATGTCTTGATGTGTCTTACTGATGTCTATTATCCATTTACTGACAAGCAGGTCTGCATCTGAGTCTGTTTCGTTAAAGGAAGCGACATTAGGATGTATCACCATACTTATGTCATGAAGATAACAAGCTTGGAAAAGTAGGAAATAATCATACGCTTTAAGATTGAGAAAATCTATATTATTGATTAATCTAACAATATTCTTTATCAGTGTTAATGCATGTTCTTGATTATGAAGCGTGTAGGCATTTAGGAATTTGGATCCATTATGCCAAAGGCTCTTTACAATGCGATGTGTCAGTATCAACTTATCTATTTTATCTGGATAATGAACTCTTTGACGGAAGATATTCAAAGCTTCCAAAATGGCAAGATCAATATCCATCTTCTCGTTAATGTCATCACAATCGAGTTTTCTTATGAAATCAAAGAAATATTCACTTTTAAATCTTCGGTTCCTTAAAACAGATAGTATCCGTAGCTCATAATATTTTGTTGGTTTACAATCTGTTTTTACCAAACTTAAATTGTCAGATACATTCATGTTACATGTCAATGAAAAACATGTATTTAGTATAAATCGCTTAAACTCTTCCGAATTGTGAAATATAAACAAGGCATACTCTGGTATAAGGCATAATACGTTATCTTTCGAGGATGTCGTAATTTGAAGTAGGTCCCAGACTTTGTTTGCTGTTATGTCATGGTTTTCGTTGATTGTCTTTAAGAAAATACGCATATCATGATAACGAAAAATTTGCTTCATTCTAAATAACAACGAACCATATTTATCAACATTAGGTAAATCAACTTCCAAAGCTCTGGTATACTTGTTGTAATATAGATAATTTGATTTATTGTTATCACTATTAGTTAGCTTACTTTCAAACGATCTCACTTTTTCACATAATCCCTTTCTATCCTCCTTAGGCATACTTGCAGCTAATCTGGTTAGATCTGCATCAAATATATCCTTGTCTAGTATTTCAAATATTTCTGATTTGATTTTATTTGAATTATCCCCATTTAGAAATTTATATATCTTGAATGTATTGTAAAAGTCATCCACCGTTGATTTATTGAATTGTCCTTCAATGATGGTCTTAAGCTTTCTCTTCCTGTAAATAAAATATTTACGATATCTTTTTAACCATTTCAATCGAATTTCGGCTGAAGTAGAGTTTCCTTTCTTCTTTACAGAATCCTTGGTACGTTTTATCTCTTGGTCGACTACTTCTTCCAACTTGTTGAGTTTCTTAAATGATATCTTTTGATCGACTTCATCAACATTACCATTTATCCATCCTCCAAAAGAAACGTTTCGTTGAACGAGAAACAGATTCTCCAGTCCCTTAAAAGAATCTTCGATATTGCATATAGAGCTCTTATCATCATCGTGGAATCGCATCACATATCTTATCTGGTTCTGTATAGATAGCAATTCATTGGAAACGAATTTATCAACTGGAAAATTTTTTCCTGTCATTTCTTCTTTAAGAGCGTTATTCAGCTTATTGATGATATCTTTGAAGGGGGATTCTGTATGTTTGCTAAAGACGACGGAATCGTCAACATAAAAGAAAGACTCGGCATCCTCCAATTCCCTTGACATAATCTCGGCAACTACAATCATACACAGATTCCCAAAGAAGTAAGACTGTGGCAATCCCTGTGCAATCCCTCGATTTATGTATTCATCATGATCTGCTTTAATACTTGTTTCAGGATAGTACTTATCTATCCATCCGTCTAAATTACTTTTTGTAATCTTGAAGTAAAGCAGCTTAGCTATAACACACCTAAGTGTCTGAATATCTTCATCAGAATATCTCTGTTGCAGTTTACGAACGATATAGTCTGCAACGAAAGATGGATCAACTGAAGGAAAAAAGTCTACCAAATCAAATGTTATTTCGTCATCATATTCTCTTGTCTTACGGTATTCTTTGCATTTCTCATTAACAATATCCGCATACCGGCGATACTGCTCCGGCCAATATTTAAATATACTTTCTACATTTTCACTTGGAATGTTCCCATAAAAATTGTGGGGAAGCATTTTCGATAGTTCGGAATAGCGACGTGTTCCATCGGTATCGTCAAACATCAATGGAATCAGCATGGCAGCCATACAAATTTGATTGACCAAGCATGAAGTATGGAGTGGACGAAAAGAAATTTCATTTTCCTTTTCATCGTATTTCTTAAGTTTAAAGTAAACTGAGACTTCAAAGAGTTCTTGGGGATTATCAAGTTTAGATGTAAGCGTCTTCTTGCACTCTTCCATTACAGTCTTCACTGTTCCGTTGAAATCAAATTTATCCATTAACCTGTGATATGTCATCAGATCATTTTGGTCCAACAAGTTTGGCTCTGATATATATGACTTTACAGCATATATTGCACTGTAAATATTCTGGTCAGATAATATAGTCTCCCTTAATTTCATTTTTTCTCCTTATCGTCCTTTGACTCCGCTAATTTATTTAACCACACAATTGTCTTATATAAATCACTTTGTTTACCGTTGCCATTACCTTTCCCAGAAATCAAAGGTTGAGGTTTGCCGTTTGAGACCAGCACTATTCTAAAGCCATAATCTCTGTCTTTTACTTTCCATATGCGATCAAAGCAACTCAAATCTACAGTCGCATTTTCAATTTTGTTATTGTTAATCCGGAAGCATAAAAGATCCTCTAATTTTAAAACTATAGTTTCCTTAAAGTTTATCGGAGGGAGACAATGAATATCATTAATAACCGACTCTAAAAAGCCATTCCAATGGTCTATTAGTGTGTCAAATATTGGTATTGTCTTTTTGAATAACCCGTAACCATAATTAAAATTAGGATTAGATGACATGAAAAGATGAAGTCCTGTCATATAGTCAAAATTAGTATTTTTCCGATATGATACATAAGTCATTAACATAGGATCAAACATCATTAGCAGAAAGCTGCTTTTTTCTTCATAGTATCGCACTTCTGAGTTACATGACACGTTTTTTATCTTTGCTTGTGATGTATCTTTTTCGTCTTTCAGAAATATATCATATGCAGAATCCTGAGGTGCCAAGGAATCACATATAAAAACGAACAAGTTATCTCTTGTAAGTTCTACAAATGGAATGGCTGATTTTTTCGAATTATTATCCATATAATACTATTTCTCTCCAAGACTGACATAAAACTCAGAAAAATCTTTGACACCATTGGGGAGATTTACTTTCGTCATTCTACTACCAATACGGAGAAACGATCTGAAAAGCTTATTGAATGCATCAAATCCAGACTTATCTTGGTCGGGGATCATATATAAAGAATAACCTGACAGAATATATAGTTCATTTTCCGGTATAGAAGATGCACTTTGAATAGCAATAGCATTATTCCCCGTAGATAATACTGCCAAACAATCTGTTATTCCTTCTGTGATATATAATCGGTCTCCTTTTTTCATTCTACTCAGTATCTCCACATTATATAAATGCTTCTTTGAATGGCATAGAAGCTTGAACCTGGGAACTATCTCGCTTTTCTTTAAATAGCGAGTCTGCAGAGATATAATCTCTTCTTTCTCGTTGAAATAAGGAATGATCAAAGATGGCACATTAATATTCAATCCTCCACTTTCTTTCATTATCTTGCATGAGACTAACCTTTCCTTGCTATACTTCAAAAGCAACAAATCCTTAAGCTTTAAAGACGTTTCTCCGTCTTCTATAGATTTTATGCTTAAATTATTAATGACTCTTTCTGATAGCTTTCTTTCTCCTAAAAGAAATTGTTTTGCCTCAGTACCCAATGCCAAAAAATCAACAATGCTATTTGCCACTTCAGCATCAAATGCAACCTCTTCTTTCTTTTGAATGCGAGAGCAAGAATATTTAACTCGTCTTAGCGGTTGGTGATATGACAACTTACCACAAACCGATAACGGGATATTAAACCTCGAACACAGATCAATACAAGCTTCTTTAAATGATACTTTGCATAATTCCATCACTAACGAGATAGCATCTCCACCCTTGTTACATACAAAGCACTTCCAGTGATTGTTTTTGAAGCCGAGACTTGGGTGCCTGTCATTATGCATAAAGCAATGAGTCATATGGCCCTTAACCTCCAAACCATAGGCTTTCGCCACATCTTCACAATTCAAAGCTCGAAGTATATTCAATGCATCATCAAACGAAGCCATAAGTGATGATATTATTTATTGCTGCCCAGTAAATTTCAAATCCCGAGATCTAAACCTTTAGCCCAGAGTAATTACGAGACGTGATTCTTATTCCTGAACGTAACCTCTATAGGTCATATAGGGAAACATTCTGGTATGTATGTTGATTGTATCTATTTACGCTAGTGTAGTTACTGATTAGTTCCCAACATCTCGAGGGATCAACTTCATGGTCTAACTTAGTGAGGGGAAGTCCTGATATGTTTGCATCTCTGATCTTGGTTACACTCGTTTTAGTTTAGCAACTCTAAGATTGGAACCAAGGGGGAACAGAGATTCAATATCTCTAATTTTACCAACCATTTTTTGCTTATAGTCAGCAATGTTCTAAAGCCAAATGTAAGTCTTTGATAGGGAACAGACATTGGTAATATTTAGGCTTATGGATTCCGTGTTCAATTATTTATCCACCATCATCTCTTTCATCGACAAATCATCGTCAAGAAGCTCCGAGTTGATTCCGTATTTGCTTTATCCTAATCTATATCGTAACTCCGAGTTGACTAAATGCAGAATTTAAATCACAACTTGTCACACCAATCGCATCACAGGCATCAGGAATCATAACCCTATTCCGCCGATTGGCATTACTCTTCTCAAATGTCACTAAAACCATATCCTTGGCAGCTGCAGTAGCAACCAAATAGGAGTCAGCAACGTCTGCATAATCCTTATTGCGGCTTGAGTAAACCCTATCGGGCAAGACTTTGCCCATGACAGCGTCTCGCTTAACTTTTGTATAACGGAAAAATCCTCTCCAAGGAAGAATCCTTTAGGAGCATGATCGCGTATCCAATCTGTCAACTCATCACCACCTCTATCAATCTTGTTCTTTACCTTGTCTATAGAATGAATCTGTCCAGAGTTTATAAGTTCAGTCATCCTCGTCCAAAAAGTTGGCCATATCTCGAATGGCATTCTTTTCTTTGATTCTATAAAGATGTTGGTATCAAATAAATAATCCATAAATACTGTCTTTATAAGCTCTTGGTCATAAAAGTTTCAAAGGTTTTGCCGTACAGCCCCGTAAGACGATATGCGTCCGTATAAGACAGCTGGTTATTATTGACGGCATTTCTTACATGTACAGCAAAATTTCGACCTATACGCTTAACGCTCGTACGATAAAAGCTTCCACCCTTTGAAACTTTTTTACCAGGCTTAGGCCGACTGGTATAGATAAGCCAGAACTTTCTATAGTCTTCGTCACTCATGAGATTTAAATCATGAGCACGCCTCGCGACAACAAGTTCGCTCGCTTTAAATCGATGAGACAGATACTTAAGATCACCATTCCAAATTTCACGTAAGACAGAAGCAGGAACTAAAAATTCAGCTGCAACTTTATCACAGAAATTTTCATTGGCAATGCGGCTTGGCACTTCACTACCTGCGTGGCCTGCACTTATGCCCACCAAAATGTGAGTCAACTCGTGAATGATAGTAAATAGTTGAGCGCTTTTACTATCTGAACTATTAACAAATATAAATGGTGCAATCTTATCCACCAATGCGAATCCCCGACAGTCACTGACGAGAAGCGGTCTATGTGTATTATTGCCCACAATTCCATTGAAGACAATAAACACACCTATTTCTTGAAGTTTCTGGCTTAACACACTGATAGCCGCTTCCGACGAAGTTAACGAAAAAGCCCATCTGCTATCAAGGTCTAAGATTGAACGAAGTCTTTCCACTGCTACATTGACAGGTTCTTCCATGTTTACCGTCCCAACAATTTTACATGAATCTATATCATTCTTCTCTATATATTCGTCAAGCCACTCCTGTCTAAACTGAATAGTCATGACCGTGTCATAAACATTCAAATTAAAATGATCTTGTTTCCCAGCTTCTCCACGGAACATTGGAAACGGAATCCTCTCGTCTGGCACATCATGCAGAAAAAGATACCCAAACGGAACATAGAACTTAGAAGCGAAATCCTTCAATTGATTCAGCGTAGGTATCTTCTCCAAAGACAGCCAGCTTCGAAGCTGTGGAAAATGCTTAATGGCATTCTCTTCACTAAGTCCAGCACGTCGTATTACCCAACGAAGCCTTTCTGGTTGTATGGAAACTCTTTCTACTGACATTATTTAGTCATTTATCCTAATTGCAAATATACTAATAATTTCGAAATACAATTCGATTGAAGTTATTTATTAACAAGTTATAGAAGATTTTTCAATCTGCAGAACCGTCAAGAGATATAGGCATAAAGTCTGCTTGAGAGTTTTACCTATTGCAAAATAAGCTTATATTACTATAAATTGCAAATAAGTTAGGAATTATTTTGTTAAATGCCATGTATTTAGGCAATTTTAATATACTAATGCCTAATATTTAAGTATAACGATGACCTTTATACGTACATCCTCGCTATAAATTCTGTATTATCGATCAGGCGGATCATCAAGTTGGAGATCACTCGTTATTGTCCTCATATCCTTCACAAGGACATATTCTGTCTTGCCTCCTATATGTAGCTTATCTGCAACATGGGAAAACCCAAAATATTCTAACATCAAGATGCGATTCATCAGGGATTCTGTCGGAAAGATGGTCATATAGACTTCTTCTACTTCCTTTTCAAAGGCGACATCCATGATTTTTTTCAAGAATATTCCGGCTTGTATCGTATACCTATCTTCATTCTCTACCTTAAAAGATCCAACTTTCAGGCGTTTTTTCTTGGGCAATACTGGCGTTACATCAGTCAGCTCTTCGTCTTCTATTTTAAGATATAGGAAGTCTTTTAGTTGCCCATTAATAAAATAGGTATAGGCAGTTGCTCCTGCCTCTGACTTTTTCTTAAACCATGCATCAAACTCTGGATAATTTTCTCTCTGCGAATCAAAGAATGGATCCGCAATATTGATTTCAGAGAATTTCCGTATCTGCAAAAAGGTATTCGTGGCAAACGATTGTAGCAATGTACCCGTAGGTCTGAATGGATAAGGTATTTCATGAAGATATCCTTGATTCAGTGCTCTTTCACCGACAATATCTTCGCATATCAATTGGGCATTGGAGGCAATGGTATTCGTTCCTCCAAATATGTTGAAGATGGTCGGACTTTGCTTTTCTCTTATTTCATCTATCCATCGATGATATTCCTGAGGCATGATCTTCCGTAGAAGACAATGCAAACGGGAGATGTCAGCATGGCTATTCTCATTTATGAATTCCTGTGCCTTTTGTATCTGGTACAGGAAGATGTCTTCGGGCATCATAACCGATGAGAATTTTATATATTGGATACTTTTCTGTCTATCTTAGCATACTTGCCTCAGTATCTTAGCATACTTGGCAATGTATCTTATGGTACTTCTTGGAATAGCGAACGACTACTACCGCAAGCTGCTTTTGACGGCTTTCTTTCGGGCTACCCATGCATTGTTGATCGCTACACGGATATTGTCGATAGTCCTACCTTGCTTCCAAGATGGGACAAACGGAAGTAGCAACTCTATGAAACGCTGCTTGACGATGATGTCCGCCGTCACACGAGGCTCTTTTTGACAGATCGTGGCAACAACCTCTCCCAAATCTCTTGCACAACGACAGGAGGCGAGTTGGGTGACATAGGCTTTGAGGTCTTCTGCATGATCTATATAAATAGACAATGCTTCCTTCTCTTTCTCAAGCGCGCCTGTAAGGCTGGTGTCCACGGACTCATTGGCTGATGCGGAGCATTCTTGGTTACAAAAGTTCTGTACTGCTTGTGTGGCATTGGGGAGGATTTGGTTATTTCCCCCATAGATGTTAAATGTCACACTTGATGGTTTTTCTTGTGCTTTCATCGTGTGTCTCTTTAATAAGATTCAATAGTCTTTCCATATTTTTCAACGTCTTTCAACCGGCTTGCTTTCTGCTTTCCTATGCTATAACTTTGCAATCGGAACCAGTTGTGAATGACGGCTCATTTGCATTTACTTGACCGGTCGAAATGCTTAGGGGTTCATTTAGCTGGTTGAAAAGTATATTGTAATTAATCAGTAACATTTTAAACTATGATTGAATATTCTGTATTCATGATGAAAAATCCCATCAAGCCCAAAGAAGCCCCGAAGGCTTACGCGAAGAATCAGGTTCGCGAAATTTGGGATCTTGACAAGTTTTGCAAGCACATTGCAACCCATCACAGTGGCTACAGCCGTGGCATGGTGAAAGCCATTCTCTCTGATATGTGCGACTGTCTGGTGGAGCAACTGCTCAATGGCAACAAAATCAAGCTCGGATCTCTTGGCGTTTTTGGTGTCACCATTAGCAGTGAAGGGGCTGAGTCGTTAGAGAAGTTTACGGCGGAGAATATCAAAGCGGTGAACATCAAGTTCAACCCTGGTGATGACCTCGGGAACCTGGTTGGACGGGCTGAATTTAAGCTGGTTTCAAGCCGGAAAGCTCAGGCTGCTACGCTCAAGGCAGAAAAGACGGGAGCGGGTACCGTAGACTTGGAGGCTGCAAAGGCTACTGGAAAGAACAGCAGTGGCGGCAATGGTGACTCGGGATCGGATACTGGTGGCACTACCCAGCCTTGACCTGCCCATTCCTGCATCATGGGTAACAAACTGATCTCATCGTTTATTCACTTATAAAATTCGTTTTTATGGACAACAAGAAACAACCGAAAATCACGTGGATGCAAATCCTGAATGCAATTGTGCAAGCGATCATTGCAGCAATGACTGCTCTCACTGTCAGCTCTTGTGCTTAATCATCAATGGCTATTTATGAATAGTAGATATCTGATGTCTGCCAACGACATGAAGTATTTTGTGGTGCACTGCTCGGCTACAAGGTGCAATCAGGATTATACGGTGGAGCAAATGCTCCGTGACCATCGCGCACGTAAGTTCCGCAAGATTGGTTATCACTTCTTTATCCGTCGTGACGGTACGATGACACAACATCGGATGTTGTTGGAAGTTGGGGCTCACGCCGTTCCGTATAACCATTGCTCTATCGGCATTTGCTATGAAGGAGGTTTGGACGAGAACGGGCTGCCATCTGACACACGCACTGTCAAACAGACGGAACGCTTGCGCGACCTGTTGGGTAACCTGCATCGGATCTTCCCTCAAGCCAAGATCATAGGCCATCGCGACTTGCCGGGAACGACGACTAAGTCTTGTCCGTGCTTCAATGCGCATGAGGTGTTCGGAGATATAGAAAAGCTCTGACTTTAGTCTCTTTCCTTAGGATGGCTTCCGCATTTGGTAATGAGTGCGGGAGCCAACTTTGCGAAGAGGCTTGCCAGTTACAGTCAATGTTACTTATAGAGTTTCATAGCTATTGTCAAATCGTCTCTTAGAAATTCAATTTCCAAATATTGACAGCTCTCTTTGCCATCTGCTTTTGACGACTCAAGATGGTATTCTCGTTCCAATCGTTGTAATGCTCGGGAATTTTCCGTGTACTGGCAAATTCGGATAACCTATACTTTTCCTTCTTCTCAGAATAGGTCAAATTACCAATTTGACGATTTACCTTTTGGTCTAACAAGCACATATTACCTAACCGATTGACATATTGATCTGCCTTATACTGATCGATATTCCATTCTTCACCAGGATTTTGGGGAAGAATGTGCTCTATAGAATTCGCATCATCATGAATATCTACATTGAGTCCTCCTTCAACATTTTGTTCTATCATCCCCAATATGTAACGGATTACTTTCGTATTACGTGAAGTTAATACGAATGATTTGATCGCAAATGAATTCTGGAATTCACTATCCGTTATATAGATTTTCTGTAGTTGGGAAATACCTTTATACAGACCTTCATAAATAGACAAGGCAATGTCATTAAAGACTTTCTCTATGTCGTTCGGATTCTTACTGCAAATGACATTATACCGAAAACATGTAATAACTATCGCAGACAACAACTTTTCAAAGGCATCTAAAGGCAATTTCTTATAGGCAACCATCAATACAGAATAGGGTTGTTTCAGCCCGAACAATTTCAGCAACTCAATGTTTCGTGAAATTTCTACATGATTCTGCCACATTTCGTCGTTTGGGTCTTTTAATGCCATATAGACATCACTATATGAAAGCATTTGATTAACAAGCTCAAAGACTTCTGTCGCATTTGTTATTTTCTTTCTTATGGCTTTAAACAGTTCTGTAGAACGAATTGACTTATTCCTTATATTCCAATAGTATCTAATGAAATCTGGCAATTTTTCTGTTTTTACATTTGAAGACAATTCATTCCATTTCGCTTCCAAGTCATTTAGCCTTTTGGGTGAATGGTCATCGTCTACCAATGAAAATAGATAATTCTTTAGAAGATCAGCTGATGAAAGTTGAACACCTCTTGCATTGAGCGTCTCGAATACTCGAAATGCATTCATCTCGTCATTTACTGTTATAACAGTAAAGAATAGGTTGCTTACCAATTTAACAATAAAGTCAGCATACTCTTGATCCGAATATTTCAACGCATTGACGCGAGCTTCATACCACTCAAAGCATTTTTTCAACAGTTTCTGAGATACCAGCAAATTGCGGGATCTTAATTCTCCTAACTTAACAATATAATCTCTATAATATGGATCGTCATTTTTATTAAGGACAAGGATGTTGTCATACTCAAGGCTAACAGGATCCATGCGACCTATGTAGGTTTGCATCAGAGTCTCATACCTACTTTTATTGCTTTGTGTATTTATACCTGCTTCACCCTGTTTCCTGATCGCTTTTATCAGTGCCAAGATCAATAATGTTATCGTCGTGAAACGTTGCTGACCATCAATGATCCGAAACTCATTATTTCGTGAATCAGAAGACTGAAGTACAAGATAGCCCATGTAATGGTCACCCTTCTCATTCATCATTGAGATAATATCTTGCCACAAATCGTCCCACTGTTGCTCTTCCCATGAATAGTCACGTTGAAAACGAGGTACAATGTATTTTCTATTATTACCTATAAGATCTCCAAAATTAGTTGTTGAAGTATTCTCGATTCCTTTCATAATTGATATCAATTAAGTTCTTACGTTGCTATGCTACATCATGTAGGAATGGTTATTCTCATTTATGACTTCCTGTGCCTTTTCAGTTACCTTAAAGCTACTGTATCTCGAAGACATGACGGGAGGTGGAAATATTTCCAACAATTGCTTGCCTGAAGCTCTTCTATCCCTCTACGAAGGTAATCTTGCAAGCTGTCTGGAAGGGGTTGTGCTTGGAGAGCAGCAAACATCTTGGAACAGAGCTTGTCTGGCAGATAGCCTTCTGATGGGATGAAATTATAATGCTCGTCCTTCACATAATGCGTGGACAGTCCTTGGCAGGCTTGCAAGAAAAGGGTGACGGCCTCGTCGGGATGGTCTTTTTGTAGATGGTCGCGAAACTGCTCTTCGATTCCTGACAGGAGGGATGTGATTTTCAGGAGGTCGGGGTACCCGTTTTCATCTTTCTCTTGGAAGATCCTGTCGATGGTGTCGTTGGGAATGATGACGGAAGGTAGGTCTGCAATGGGCACCTTATGGAGCAAAACATAACGCTGGAGGAGTTGCCGCCATTGCTGCAGGCGTGTTCCTTGCCAGATCTCTACCATCGCTGGTGCCACGATCTCGATCAGCCGTTGTACCATGGCGTACTCATCATCCCCTACTTCTAAGGAGAAGCCACCGATACCTTTTACTTTCTCGAAGCGAAGAAGACTATCCTCGACACGGGTTTCTTGAAGGAGTTGCAGGAACTTGGGGTACTGTCTCTTCTCTAAGGTTTCATTCAGGGCTACGATTTCAAGGGGGGAAAGGATGGCATATTGCTCATAGAACCCACCGCAAGGGGCGATGACCTTGACTTTCCGGCGGTCTTTCACCACGACGACATGCGCAAAATATTGGAAGTCTTCCTGAATGAACGGGGACGGATGCATGATGCCAATCCCACTTGGAAGGAAATAGGATGACAGGTCTTTCCGAACGATATACTCCTTGAAATTCTTGTGTTCCAAGAGCGTATAGCCCTTCTCGTCTGTTTCTGTCTGCCTCCAAGCTGGGGTCAGGAACGGGCGGACGGGCGCATCTGGGATATACTCTGCCAAGACTGACTCGGAGGAGTTTGCCTCTTTCTGGAAATACTCGCATAATGCCCGGAAAGGATCTCTCGCCGAGGGGCAGATTCTTGACAGTACTTCTTGCTTGCTGAGGCGTTCTGCGTGGTCCTCCAACCGGGCTTGCTTAAGCCGTCGGCTGTCGTTCCCATGCCCCACTCTTTTCGTTGACGGCTCCCGATTATAATCCCGGATCAGTCGGCGCAGTGTCTTCGGGGCGTCATCGGCATGTCCATGGAATTGCAGGTCGCCGATGACCGTATCGATGTCGCGCCATAAAGAGACTTGCTCGGAACTTTTCCCCGTGATCGCCTCATGCACGATCATGACATCATTCTGATGGATGCCTGAGATACTGATGGTTAGGTCATTGCCTAAAGCGATAAAAAACCGACGGTCCTTGTTTTTGGTTGACTTGTCTTCACACCGTTTGATCACGCCTTGCTTGCCTGCAAAGGGTCCTCGGATGATCTGAACGACATCGTGCTCTTTCACCATATCCGCGTAACGCTCGGTTTCTACCCGAAGAAGCGCGGAAGTACTAACCGACTGTTCCTGAAAGACCCGGAAGGCTTCCATGGTTGCATCGGAAACCTTTGCCTGTCGAATGATCTGACCTAAGGTGTCATGGGCTGGATCGGAACTGAGCAAATGGCAAAGGAGACTGGTATGCAGGCAGGTGGAATACTCGCCTGTCGCTAAGTCTCTCACCTTTACTTGATATCTGAAATAGCCACCCTTATCGAGGCATTTTTCCATTTGACGGATAATGAGTGACTGCTCACCTTTGGCATTCTTGGGTGAAGGTGATTCGGCATGCCCTTCTCCCGTCCACTTGATGTTCGCAAAGATATACCCGCTCATCAAGGGGGCGACCGTCTCTACTCTCCTACCGTATTGATTGTCGTAATGGGTTTTGCGGGAAGGGGTTATATAGACTTCCTTGACGCCTTTTACATGCTCCAGCAAAAAGTCCTTGGCTTCCTTTTCCTTGCCAATCGGGGTTTGCACAACGAACCACATGACGTTTTCTTAATAAATCTTAAACGAAAGATGGGACCCTATACGCCAAGAATTCCCCAAGAGCGGCACCGCTTCTGGACGATAGGTTTTGTGATCAATCACAGCATTGAGCCTCAACAGTTTACCCACCATTTACAGATCAATACTTTCTATGAAGACAAGGACGATAAGAACCATCATCTCTTGTCCATTCCATTCTTCTTTCCATGAGCAATTTCTTGTTCACTTTCTTTTGCAAAGGTAACAAAATATAGACAAACGACCAACTTTTCCTAAGAAAAAAATACCCTCCGCAAATGATTCATTGTTGGAATGATTGATCAGGCACCGTCTTGGTGCTCAATATTCCCTGTCGAATCTACAAATGTGCAATTTAGATAACAAATGACTGTGTGCAAACAAAAAAGGAGAACTTCGTTGTTAAAGTCCTCCTTTACGTGATTCCGCTGGGGTTCGAACCCAGGACCCACAGCTTAGAAGGCTGTTGCTCTAATCCAACTGAGCTACGGAACCATCAAATCGGGTGCAAATTTACTGCTTTTTGGGGATATCTCCAAATTTTTAGTTGATTATTTAGGCATCAAAAGGGAACGGAAAGGATGGAGTCCAGGGCTCATCTGTTCATGAGGCGATGGATTTCGGCAAAAAGAACGCATAAAATTTGGTGGTTTTCGATGAGATCTTTATCTTTGCGATGATTTTTGAACAAGGACAAGACGATCGCCCATGATGAAGAATTTCTTCTTACGTTCCCTACCCCAAGAGGATGGCGGCAACTGGCTCTATGCGGGACTGGTTGCCGGTGGCATTGTCTTTTTCATTCTGTTCTTCCTCCGCCCTTTTGGACTGGGGCAATATCAGGGGAACCTTTTCGTCTTAACGCTGCCATTTACTGCTTGGGCGGTGGCAGGGACCTATGCCTATGGCTGGCTTGCCTTTAAGCCTTGGGTACGTCACACGGCAACGTGGCGTGTGTGGCATCAGTGCGTTGCTATCCTGCTGTTACTCTGCCTCATCAGCCTGGGTAATTTCGTCCTTGACTGGATATGGTTCGAGAGTGAACCGTCAATGGATCACTTCTTGGGCTATACCTACGAAACCTTCCTCATCGGTATCCCAATCACCTTGACGACTGTCGCACTCGACTATCAGAAACGGCTGCGCAACCGTCTCGCTACCCTACTCCAAAAAGATGAGGCAGCACAAGTCGGACAGACGATTACCTTCCACGACAGTTCGGTACGGGGCGAAGACCTTACGCTGGCCATGGCTGATTTCCTCTATGCAGAGGCGCAGAAGAACTTCGTCGACATTTATTTCCTCAATGGGGATCGCGTGGAGCACCGGCAACTGCGTGCTACCCTTGCTTCGGTGCTTGCCGACGCAAAGGATAGGAATATCTTCCAATGCCATCGCTCGTTCATTGTCAACCTAAACCGCATTCTCTCCGCCCATGGCAATTCCAATGGCTATCAGCTCACCGTGGGTGATGACCATCATGTAGTGCCTGTGTCGAGGAGCTACGTCCCCAAAACTTCGATCGTTTGTGAGATAAACCTATCTTTATGCGCTCAATAGTTCCTTGCCAAATTGATGCAAGACCTCACGTATCTGCCGTACTTGCTTCTCGCTTGGTTTGGAAATGCCATAGATATAACGCGCCATCAGGCTTTTGTTGATGCCAATAGCTCGGGCTACTTCCGACACATTCAGCCAAGGATAAGGGGCAAACATCTGAGCTATCTCATTATCCTTTGGTTCAGACACTTCATAGAAGCTACTAATGTGCATATCAGCATCAATGCTTTCCCATCTGATGTCTTCACCATCGTCACCAATGCTATAGTCATTACGTTGCTCAACAGTGGCATCCTTTAGTTCAGGGTATGCCTCTAAAGGCCTACTATACACTTTGCCTTCCTGCGTCTTCATATAAATGCGACCTGCATCAAACCAAATCGTCTTAATTTTCTCCATATCGTTTCCTCCTTTATTAATCATTGCCAAAACATTTTTGCCATTCTTCTATAAACTCATCCCTATAATTATTGCATGTATTTAGGGCTTTCTTTATCACGTGATCTTTTATCCCATGATTATAAATAACTTTTACGGTAGGCATTAGCTCAATCTTTGCTTTCTTCCCACCATAACTAATATGTACATGGACAGGCTTATGCTCGTCCATGTAAAAGAAGAATCGAATTCCAAAAGCAATAAGCAATGTTGGCATTTGTTTTTTTGCAAAGATAGGTATAAACTTTTATACCTGCAAACAATTTTCTCTATTTTTCCTTCTTCATTCGTCCAAATCCTTGCATCTCGTCCTGAGCTTCAGGCAAGTGGCACGATAGTACTCGCACAGCTTTCTTGTGACCGTCCTTCCTTATATGCTTTCCGTAGGAAATAAGCAAATAAGTAGAGAAAATTTTGGGATTCAAAATAATTATCGCTAACTTTGCCCTGAATTCTAAAAACCATAGAAAATCGTAGATCATGAGATTTAGACTAACCTTAGAAGTTGATCGTGCTCAAGGAGACTTGCTTCCCCTCTGCTACCAGTATGAGCAGTCGGCAGTAATCTATAAGATACTCAGCAGGAGTGACCAGGACTATTCTACCTGGTTGCACGACAACGGCTACAAGTTGGAGAGTGGCAAACGGTTCAAGCTCTTCTGCTATTCCCGCCTAAGACCTGATAAGTATCGCATACTGCCCAAGGTCGGATGCATAAATCTCATTGGCAATCAAGCGGAATGGACCATCAGCTTCCTGCCGGAGAAGAGCACAGCACATTTCGTGCAAGGCCTCTTTGCTGACCAGCACTTCACGCTCGGCAACAAGGACTATCGGGTAGACTTCCATGTAGCTAGTGTGGAGTTACTGCCCTCAGTCCCGATCGAACCAGTTATGGAGTGGGAAGCGCAGTCGCCTGTCTGCGTCAAGGAGCATACTGATGGCCGTACCATCTTCCTCTCGCCTGAGGCCCCCAACTATTCGGAAGCCATTCTCCGCGGGCTTCTCTCTCGTTATGAATCACTTCATGGTCATCCCTATGAGGGCGACACCGCTGGCTTCCGATTCGAGTTGTTGAGCCCGCAACCTAAGTCCACCCTTATCACTATCAAGGCCGGTACTCCGCAACAGACCCGCATCCGCGGCTACCGCTATCGCTTCCGCCTGACCGCGCCAGAAGAGCTCATGCATATAGCCAGCGAGGGAGGTATAGGCGAGGAATGCTCGCAGGGATTTGGATATGTAGTAAATATTAAAGGATAAGGATATATGCTATCATATACAGATTTTTATAAAGAAGTTATTGGCTTTGCTCCATATAGGTATCAGTTAGAGGTTGAGCGGCTACTTAGTGAAGGGAAGAATGTAATTCTATCCGTTCCTACAGGAGCTGGAAAAACGCTGGCTTCTATCATGCCCTATCTATATTTTCGATATGTGAGGAATCAAGATTTCCCTCAAAAAATGATTTATAGTCTACCTTTAAGGGCATTGACTAACTCTATATATAGTGATGTGAAGGATATATTAGAGCATTTGGCAGACAAAGACAAACAATTTGCGTCGATAGCTTCTATCCAAACTGGGGAGTATAATGAGGATCCTTATTTTGAGCGAGAGATGGTGTTTTCCACAATAGACCAAACGCTTAGCAATTTTCTCTCTTTCCCTTTGGCATTATCCCATTCTTTAGCCAATATTAATGCTGGAGCCATCATAGGAAGTTATATGATTTTCGATGAGTTTCATCTTCTTGATACAAGATTGTCAATGTCTACGACGATAGGTATGTTGCAGATGCTTAAGAGTATCAATCGTTTTTGCATAATGACGGCAACTCTAAGTGAAACATTTATGTCTTTTCTAAGACAGCATCTCGTAAATACAGAAATTGTTACACTCAAAGATTTTCCAGAAGATGCTTATAAAATACAATCTTTGATACCTGCAAAAGGTGAAAAGATGAAAAAATATGTGCATGTTCTAAACCATGTTCTTGATATTCGTGAGATTTTGAATGCACATCATGATAAGACATTAGTTATTTGCAATAGAGTAGAGAAGGCACAAAAGATCTACCATGAACTTGATGCACTAAAGCAATCCACTACAGAACTTCTGTGTCTGCATTCTAGATACTTTGATTCAGATAGAAAGAAAAAAGAAGAAAAAGTTAAAAGATATTTTGGTAAACATAGTGACAAACATGACGTGATCCTTATTTCTACACAAGTGATAGAAGCAGGTATGGACATTTCTTGTGATACAATGTTCACAGAGTTGTCTCCTGTAAATTCGATTTTACAGAGGGCTGGCAGGTGTGCAAGATTTGCTTATGAATATGGTGATATATATATAGCCGATGTCGCTATGTCTGATGCAGAAAACGAAAATGCTTTAAAGAATACGTATCTTCCTTATAATGCAGAGCTGTGCATTGCAACCAAACAAGAGTTGCAGAATGTGGAAATGTTGGATGAGAGAATAAGTAAACAGCTTGTAGATAGAGTCTTGTCCTCATTCGAACGAAAAAATGCAGGTATAATCAACGGAAAGTTGTTTAATAAAGATAGAATAGTAAATGCATGGGCGGATCCTGATAAAAAACACTATTCGGAGACTATAAGGGATATAGAAAGTGTTGATGTGATTCTGTATGATATAGATTCCAATCTGTATCAAAGACTTGTTCCTTTAAAATATGAATCAATCAGTATATATAAATGGAGCCTTATAAAATGGGTTAAGCAGATCATCAAATCTCATGAGGGAGATGATTGGGTGATAGCTAAGGCAAGTCTTAATGTAGATAGTGGATTTGATATTGATTGGGGCGAAGGAGATGAGATGACACTTGAAAGGCTGGACATTGCAGAAGCAGAATATTATAATGATGTGATATTTCTCAACAATAAGTATTTTGATTATGATGATAGAGGACTTTTTATATCTGATGAAGGAAATCAGTTTGTCTCTCCAGATAAGGAGATAACCGATAAAGAATTTGCTGACATAACCTACACAAGGGATACCTACAAGCAGCATGTGTCTGCGCTTCTTAATTGTTATAAAATAGATATCAGACCCAGATTGAAGTATGTGGCAAGCAAGATAGAATCTCTATATAAAGGATTGAATTTTGATCAGATAGTAAAATGTATGATTGCCTTTCATGATTTTGGAAAATTGAATGATTCCTGGCAAAAAATTATGCTAGCTTATGAAAGAGAGAAACTTTCTGAGCCTAAATATTTTGATATATTGGCGCATACAGATTATGATCCAAAAACAGATCAAGATATGGCCAAACGATATAAGCTTTCACAAAAACCGCCGCATGCAGGTATTGGTGCTAAGGTGGCCTATGATGTGGTAAATAATGTCACAGATGATGAAATTATAGCCTCATGTGTGAGTTCTGCTATATTAAGACATCACAGTCCGGTTACGGACACGAGTGTAGCTTTTCGTATCAACGAAGAAGCGATGACTTTGCAAAAGGAAATATTAAAAGAGCTAGATCTGCAATGTAATTTTCCTTCATCTGGTAACCGAGATAATCTGGATGATATCATCCCCCGAAAAAACAAGAATAAAGAGTGGATTCTTTATCTGGTTTTAGTAAGGATATTAAGATTATGTGACCAAAAGGCAACAGCTAACAAACAAAAATATTTGAGACATGAATAAGTTTTATATAACTAAAATATCAGGTACCTATTCAGAGCTACTCGAGGCTTATGGAGTAGCTAATACATTGAATAAGGTTTTCATTCAATTGGATATTGATGATGTGGATATTATCATTCGGGACGAGATTTCTATCTATGTGATAGAAACATCTGTAGATATTACTCCAGAATTAATATCTAATCTTAAATACTTCCAATTGTTTACTTATATCAGAAGAGATGCATTAGACAATATAGATGATAAGTTGGATGTATTCGATTATCAATCACAAAAAACATTGAAAGATCAACGCAAAATAGAGATTGATAGAGCAACACAAAGACTTGGAAAAGACAAGAAAGCACTCCAGAAGGAATTAATAAGGATAGACGAAGTATACTCTCAGAAGATTGCCTTCAATTATGACGTTCTTTCCCAATTCTCAACATCAAATAATATTAAAAGTCTAAGTAAACTCTTTAATAACGTAGAGGTTAATCAAGAGAACTTCTCTGATTTTATATGGGTCATTTTGCAATATTATGGAACCTTATGTAATTCGTATATACCTAAGGACAAAAATATTATTATACCTGACAGTCAAGTTACTAATACACAAATTATAGCTCCTCATCAAGGAAAGGGCTTAAATAAGTCAAAAGCAAATGGTATTAATGCTGCAAATGAAAAGGGCAATTGGATATCCAATAGTATGAAAATATCAGGAGCATTTTCTGATATGATTTGTCATCTTGTAAAAGTAGGTGAAAATTATGATCTAAAGGTTCTTGTTCCCGAGTATAAGGAAATAGACTTTGGATTTAAATCTCAATTGATGCCGAAATTCAAACGAATTTCTAAGGGTAATACGCCAATAAAAATAGATATTTTAAATATTCTTGAATTGGTAGAAATCATTCTGGATCATTCTTTCCCTAAAAGAAGACAAATAACTTCAATTGTTGCCGGACTTAATTCTGTTTATCAAAAGTCCTTGGGGAAAAATAAGGGCATTGTCAATATAAGTTATATAGGTATGCCTAAATTTGTCAATGTTGGAAACAGAGAAGAAAACGAAGAGTGGCAAGAAGTATTCGATCAACAGATACAGATTATACAGTCTCTCCAAGAAAACAAAGGGGCTGCAGAAGGGCTGAAATATTACAGAGATTTCATAAGCTCTTCAAATCTGAAGGCTTTTTATAAATTCGTTTTTTGGTATGCTTCATATGTTAGCTCAGAACAGTCTAAACAGAATAGGCATATCATACTTTTTACTACAGATTCTATAAATAAAATTTTAAGCAATATGAATACTACAGTAAGTTTAAATGAGATCATTACAAACAAGGGGTTCCTATCGGTTGCTTATGCGATCCGAGAAGGAACCGTTGGGTTGCAATATACTCCTAAAGAGAAAAGACGTTATGAAGTGCACTATGGCTTTGCCCAGAAATTGAGCATTAAATCAAAATCAAAGGAAAGTCTGACAGAGTTTATCGCAAGCTATATTGCATCATATAATGCAGAAACAGCTAGAGATTATGAGAAGGAATCGAAAAAAGAAAAAAAACGTGAACCCGTTGGTGAACATTCAGAAGATAACATAAACGAGACTAAATCAGGAAATAAAGCTACACGCAAGCCAGTTAAAGTAGAAGAGCTTACTGAATTCTATAATTTACTGGACAAATATCCTTCGAGTTTGATAGGAGCTATGCTTGCATCATACGGTTTTGCCAGACACGAGAAGAAAAAGGATGAAAAGTAATCAATTATTAATATCAGATTTATGAATAATAAAGGAATTGCATCAATCTCCATTAGTGGGGAATTGACGCTCAACATGCAGTCCCTCAATAATGAGGGAGGTGAGGGTAACCAAATTATGACCCGTCAGGTTACCATTTCAGATAAGGATGGAACAGAATATATTGTTTCAGGTATAAGTGGCGACATGTTTAAGCATATACATGCTGAGCATTTAGCTAACTATTGTCAGGAGCATAGTATTCCATTAAGCGAATACTCTTCAACGCTTAATCCTAATCGGGTATCAGCAAATGAACTTGCAACGGATGCCGGGAAAGAGGAGCAAGGTCAATGTGATGTAGTCAATGCAGCCATTCGTCATTGTGCAGTGTGCGATACCCATGGATTTCTGATTACATCTAAGGTGGGGGAGAATCCTGGGAGTTCTAATACTCCTCGTAAGTCTGTAATCGATTTTGGATGGTTAGTAGGCATCCCAAACAAGAGTAATACAGAATCTTATATCCATAGTAAATTAGTTCCTGATGCAGGAACTATAGAAAGTGGGTCAGGAGCTAATGAAGGCCAAAATCTTTTTCATCGCCCTGCAAACTATGGAACCTATGCCTTCGTATGCAACATAGAGGTTTATCGTATTGGTCTAAATGACATTAATCGCAAATACGCCATTCCCGATAACGAGTGCTTAGAAAGATACAAAGCTATCCTGGCGGCGTTGTTAAGTTGCTTCTTGTTCCCTAAAGGTGCAATGATAAGTTCTCAATTCCCTCATATCACTGATTTTAAGGGGGAACTTGCTATTTCACATGATCTGATTCCTGCACCAACTATGAGTGCATTGAATCCTGATTACAAGAGACAGTTAGAGAAAATAAGTGAGGCCATCAATGGAATAGAGAACGATGCCATTGAGATTAGACATTTTGATGACCTTGCAAGTTTCTCAAATGAAATAAAGGAATTAGAGGAGGAAACTCCCTATCGCATTCGTTAGTCTATGATATTCTCAGTATTTTATATACCGACTACCCTTTTTTCCCTTCGAGACAGTGCTTGCACTGCCTCTGGGGCTAAGTCGTTGTTTTTGCCTTCTCCATATGCTATAAAGATGGCTATAATAAATCAGGTATTAACTGCTTGATTAAGATACAAAAGAAACGTGATCAAAATTCTGACTTCAATTCTACAGTCAGCTACCGGGAATATATCCATACAAGTGAACCTTTAGAGATTATCTTTGGTATAGATAGTGATGATGGCGCAGTTTTCTTAAAGAAATACCTATTTCGTATAAACTATTTTGGAAAACGGGGCTGCTATTTTCAATTTCTCCGATATTCAGATTCCCCTTCTTCACCTAATGTCTTATCCTTTGATAATCATAAAATTATTCCAGGAATCATTCAGGAATACGATGACATTAATAAGAAAATGAAATTTGAGAATGTCAATAGTTATAGCAAACAGACTGTAATACGTGATAAAAAGCTATTGGTCATACCGCTAATTCGAGAATCATTTTCTAAGTCTTATACAAAGTATAAAGTATTTCCTTAATGGTTACAGGTACACATTTCGCATATTATCAGCTTTGCCGTCGCAAGCTCTGGCTCTTTGCCAACGGCATCAACATGGAGCAGGAATCCGACTTGGTCTATGAAGGAAAGCTTATCCATGAAGAGAGCTATCCGGAGCGGTCATCGAAATACGAGGAGGTAGCCATTGACGGTATCAAGGTGGACTATTATGATGCCAAAAATCATGTGATCCACGAGATTAAGAAGTCAAATAAGGTGGACCGGGCGCATGAATGGCAGCTCAAGTACTATATGTATGTATTTGAGCAACATGGCGTGACAAATGTTCGTGGCATTCTGGAGTATCCAGAAATGCGGAAGATCAAGGAGGTGATGCTTTCGGATGTCGACAGAGAGGAGATCAGCTCGATGATCGGCAAGATTGAGTCCATCATTCAGAAGGACGAATGTCCGCCGCGGGTGAAGAAGGGACTCTGTCGCAACTGCAGTTATTTCGATTTCTGTTATTCCGAGGAGCCGGACGAGATTTCGGCGACTTCTGACGATTAGGCTTGAAGGATATATTAGGAGGTGATAAAGATGAAGAGAAGTTTCTATCTATTTAATCCGGGTATCATGGAGCGCAAGGACAATACACTCAAGTATACGCCGGTAAAGATCGATGACGACGGAACGGAACATCCACAACCGCCGCGCTATATTCCGGTGGAGGATGTGGCGGAGATGTATGTCTTCGGAAGTTTGAGGGCAAACAGTGCTCTCTACAATTTCCTTGGACAGAAAGACATTCCGGTACATTTCTTCGATTATTACGAGAATTATACCGGGAGCTTCATGCCGCGTGATGGACTGCTCTCCGGGCGGGCGCTACTTGCTCAAGCCAAGGCTTATCAAAGCAAGAAGAGACGCACCCAACTTGCAGGAAAGTTTATCCAGGGCGCGGCGTGGAATATGCTGATGAACCTCAACTATTATCACCGGCGGGGTAAGGACTTAGGCTCCACCATCGACGACATCAAGGCATTGGTCAAGACGCTGCCGTCGGCCGCTGATGTGGAGGAGGTGATGGGCATAGAGGGAAATATCCGCAAACTGTATTATGCCGCTTTCGACATTATCCTCGATGACTTCACGATGGGCGCGCGCACCAAGCAACCACCAGAGAATGAGGTCAACGCTCTCATCTCCTTTGGTAATATGATGTGCTACACAGAGACTTTGCGTGCCATCCATCAGACACAACTCAATCCAACGATCTCTTTCCTGCATACACCGGGTGAGCGTCGCTATTCGCTCTGTCTAGACATCTCTGAGATCTTCAAGCCTATCATCGTAGACAGGGTTATCTTCAAGGTGCTCAACAAACATGCGCTGGGGCCGCAGCACTTCGATCACAAACTCAATTCGTGCCTGCTCAATCAGAAAGGCAAGCTCATCTATGTCAAGGCTATGGAAGACCGGTACAACGAGACCTTCCGCCACCGTTCACTCGGACGCAACGTGAGCTATAAACACCTCATCAAGTTGGAGTGCTACAAGTTGCTAAAGGACATTCTCGGCATTGAGGAGTACAAACCCTTTAAGATGTACTGGTAGTGGAGCTTTATATAATAATGTGTAGCAGCCTATAATAAGGAGAAGCCCATGTATGTGATATTGGTATATGATGTAGCCCAAAAGCGGGTAGGAAAAATGCTGAAGCTATGCAGAAAGTATCTCTGCTGGATACAGAACTCAGTATTTGAAGGTGAGTTGTCCGAAGCCAAACTCAGGGAATTGAAGTCGCAGATTGGCAGCATCATTGATGCAGAAACCGACAGCGTGATAATATTTACGAATAAAATGAGTTATAATATGGACAAGGAGATCCTTGGTAAGGAGCGGATGTCGACAGACAACTTCCTGTAATAAGTTGTCGATGTCGACTAATGTCAGAAAATTATGGCTCAAGAAACTAATTCATTCGCTCTTTGACATGTTGAAACACTATCAGACAAAGGTGTTGTCGTAGTCCCATTATTTTAATATTATTCCACATCGACATATTTTTCCCGTTTTTTTCGTATCTTTGCATCCGGAAACCTGCGGAAAAAGGGGCATTAGCCCTATATGTCGATGTGGGTCTTAATCGAACCTTTATGGAATTGAAACTTACGGCGGTGGCAAGCCCGCAGACAGACACAGAGTCTTAATCGAACCTTTATGGAATTGAAACACAACAGGAGGAATATAACATTTATTATGACAATGTCTTAATCGAACCTTTATGGAATTGAAACGAATTTTGTAATATACGAATACCTTTTAAAGAAACAGGTCTTAATCGAACCTTTATGGAATTGAAACAAAGATTCAAGTTGCTTATCTATAAAAGATTGTTGGTCTTAATCGAACCTTTATGGAATTGAAACCAGAATCCTCCCGCGCAACAGCAGAAGAAACGAGGAGTCTTAATCGAACCTTTATGGAATTGAAACTGTGCATTCTACTTGCACTCCACTTACCGTATAAGTCTTAATCGAACCTTTATGGAATTGAAACGGCTGTCTGTTATCCGTTAATATATCTGATAAGATCGTCTTAATCGAACCTTTATGGAATTGAAACTTCGATGGAAGTGACCTGTTTCATCACAGCGCGAGGTCTTAATCGAACCTTTATGGAATTGAAACTTTGATCTGGTCATGTCAGTTAAAGGGATGGGAAGGTCTTAATCGAACCTTTATGGAATTGAAACATTTGTGGATATGAGGGAGAATACGATGTAAGCAAGTCTTAATCGAACCTTTATGGAATTGAAACCGCGCGAGGAGAGCTCAGAAAGATTTTATGAAGTGTGTCTTAATCGAACCTTTATGGAATTGAAACGTTTTATACTCAGAATAACGAGGATTCCAACCTAGTCTTAATCGAACCTTTATGGAATTGAAACATCTGGGGTAACGGACAAAGGGGAAGGTGATTCTAAGTCTTAATCGAACCTTTATGGAATTGAAACCGAACACGGGCTACCACTCAGCCGCCACGAACACGTCTTAATCGAACCTTTATGGAATTGAAACTGTTTCTTACGTTATTTCCGCCCGAAGCATTTTTGCGTCTTAATCGAACCTTTATGGAATTGAAACACTATCCTCACACTGCCTTCCAGCAGGAGGAGGAACGTCTTAATCGAACCTTTATGGAATTGAAACGAAGATCCGTCGTACCGTCCGCATCAAGAACGGTAATGTCTTAATCGAACCTTTATGGAATTGAAACTGCAATGTCGGAAACTGGGCAATCTTCGCGGTCTGGTCTTAATCGAACCTTTATGGAATTGAAACAGCAGAGGATCGTATCAAGCAGTTAAGGAAAGAGGTCTTAATCGAACCTTTATGGAATTGAAACGAACATGAATGGAATACTTGTCTATGACATTGACGTCTTAATCGAACCTTTATGGAATTGAAACATCCGATTCCGTGAACTCATTCTCAATAGGCGGCGTGTCTTAATCGAACCTTTATGGAATTGAAACAATCTGCTGAATTTGTTCATAATAGTTCCTCCTTCGTCTTAATCGAACCTTTATGGAATTGAAACCGCGGCAGCAGAGGATACGAGGACTGAGAACGAGAAGTCTTAATCGAACCTTTATGGAATTGAAACTAACAAGACTGGGCTAAAGCTGACGCAGGGCGGGTGTCTTAATCGAACCTTTATGGAATTGAAACGTGTTCGTAGCTGCTGATTGGTCGCCAGCGTTCGTGTCTTAATCGAACCTTTATGGAATTGAAACATGTATGCGAGCCTGTACAGCAAGAGCTCATCAGGAGTCTTAATCGAACCTTTATGGAATTGAAACTACTTTAGCAAATCTTGCGCGACTGAAAAATTATCGTCTTAATCGAACCTTTATGGAATTGAAACTAACAAAACAGGGCTCAAGCTGACGCAGGGCGGGTGTCTTAATCGAACCTTTATGGAATTGAAACTGCGTTTTCTTTATTTTCCTTGTACCACGCTGCGAGTCTTAATCGAACCTTTATGGAATTGAAACGGCGTACGATTTTATATTCATGCACGACGGGAGCGGGTCTTAATCGAACCTTTATGGAATTGAAACGGACGCGCCCCGCCTGGATAGTGAGCGCCCCGGCGTCTTAATCGAACCTTTATGGAATTGAAACAAAGTAGTTGTAACTTGCATCTTCATTCCTTGATACGTCTTAATCGAACCTTTATGGAATTGAAACGGCACAAAACAGAAAAGCAAATGATACAGTACACGTCTTAATCGAACCTTTATGGAATTGAAACAGGTTGTGTTGATGTAGTGTGAAGTCACGTAGTCGTCTTAATCGAACCTTTATGGAATTGAAACGCATGGAGCCGGAGTGGGACGCGGAGAGGACGAAGGGTCTTAATCGAACCTTTATGGAATTGAAACTGCTGGAAGAGATGCTGAAATATCTGAACCTTCAGTCTTAATCGAACCTTTATGGAATTGAAACGAGCTCTATGTATCTGTCCTCTCGTGGGCATAGCGTCTTAATCGAACCTTTATGGAATTGAAACTGTACCGTGACAGTGTGAGGATCAAGGACTCGGTGAGTCTTAATCGAACCTTTATGGAATTGAAACCTTTCCGTGTTGCGGTAGGGCTAAAAATTGATATGGTCTTAATCGAACCTTTATGGAATTGAAACGTGTTCGTAGCTGCTGAGTAGTCGCCCGTGTTCGGTCTTAATCGAACCTTTATGGAATTGAAACGACAGCATTGACTAAGAAGCTGGATAAGGCGTTCAGTCTTAATCGAACCTTTATGGAATTGAAACCCCTGTCAGCGGCATGCAGTCGGTAGGTCTGTCTGTCTTAATCGAACCTTTATGGAATTGAAACTTTGATTTGAAAATTAGTGCATCGGACGGGACTCGGTCTTAATCGAACCTTTATGGAATTGAAACCGGAAAGGACGGGAACCTGCAGCCCGTGTCTGACAGTCTTAATCGAACCTTTATGGAATTGAAACTGGATATAGAGACCGAGATCGTGCCGTTTATGATTGTCTTAATCGAACCTTTATGGAATTGAAACTTGTTAATTTGATCGGCAATGGCATTAATCTCACTGTCTTAATCGAACCTTTATGGAATTGAAACTATTGCACCGGCAAAAGTAGGACGCAAATTAGTAAAGTCTTAATCGAACCTTTATGGAATTGAAACGTCTTATATTCAGCATAGCGAGGATTCCAACCTAAGTCTTAATCGAACCTTTATGGAATTGAAACATAGAAGAAGCTAAAGAAGCGGAATAAAGAGAGAAGTCTTAATCGAACCTTTATGGAATTGAAACTGAGTGGGAGTGTCCTGTATGTCATACTCATCATGTCTTAATCGAACCTTTATGGAATTGAAACTCGAGAACGTGCAACGCATGCTTGGGCATGCGTCAAGTCTTAATCGAACCTTTATGGAATTGAAACAATAAGGATCCTAATGATCCTTTACAAAAGCTATCGTCTTAATCGAACCTTTATGGAATTGAAACTTATTTTTATATGCATTACACTTACGTGTAAATTGTCTTAATCGAACCTTTATGGAATTGAAACAGAGACGTGAGCTTTTGGATAAGCAGAGCGAAGTGAGTCTTAATCGAACCTTTATGGAATTGAAACTGTTACTCTTTTCGTTTGCCGTTTCTTTTTTAGCTTGTCTTAATCGAACCTTTATGGAATTGAAACATCATTTCGGCAAGGGCAGATATGTTCCCTTGTGGTCTTAATCGAACCTTTATGGAATTGAAACACATCAGGCGCGGTGACGGGCGAATCCTACGTCATCGTCTTAATCGAACCTTTATGGAATTGAAACTCCTGACCGTGATGACAGGTGCTTATGCCGAGAGGGTCTTAATCGAACCTTTATGGAATTGAAACTACTGAGCGAAGTCCATAAACTTGCATGGGTCAGGAGTCTTAATCGAACCTTTATGGAATTGAAACTCTCGTCCAGCACCTCAGACAATACCTGAGGCAGGGTCTTAATCGAACCTTTATGGAATTGAAACCTATTATATGCTTCTCTCGCAGCATCTTCAATCGCGTGTCTTAATCGAACCTTTATGGAATTGAAACGAGTTTATGGATCTTGGTTTTCAACCTACTACTTGTCTTAATCGAACCTTTATGGAATTGAAACTCACGAGGCACACGTCATTGTCGTCATAGCCTTTTGTCGTCTTAATCGAACCTTTATGGAATTGAAACAGGTCAACGCGTGCCGTATCGCTCACGCCTGATAGTCTTAATCGAACCTTTATGGAATTGAAACACACGATGCAAGTGGGATTGGTGGTTGCCTTCCGGTCTTAATAGCATCTTTATGGAATTGAAACCTTGTGTAAGCGAACACCCTTAAGGAAGCCCTTGCCATCGTCTTAATCGCATCTTTATGGAATTGAAACGTAGATGGTAACTTGTGCTAATTAGTAAGTGAGACAACTATTGACAGGCCGGGGGCTTTTTTACTGTCCACCCCCTCGGGCGTAAGTTCAAACAGTGTAATTTTCCATCTTGAAAGCATCCTTTACTTTCCATCCGTCGGCAATGGTCTGTTGGATATAGGTCAGTGCCGCGGTGTAGAGAGCATACAAAATAGCGTCTATCGCTACTGAAGACCATGGCATGGATCAGATTATAAGCCATATTAAAGATGCAAGAGCACCTCCACCTACGGTGAGCAACCAGCTGATGGAATCGAACTTGTTGCCATAGAGACGGTCTTTGAGTTCGAGGCATGTGGCAGCTACGACTGCGGAATAGATGGCCGCATAGGGTGACGCGGCAAGCATTGCGACGAAGAAACCACTGATGAGATGCATGTAATGATTTGAATTTTTAATAAAATTGATTACCTGCTTCACTCGGCAATTGGAGCGAGCTTCTTTGCACTTGTTTGCAAGATAATTGAGAAATGCGATAATTTTCTTCATAATTGTTTGGAGTTTGAGAAATATTATGTAAATTTGCATCGAGGATTCCGTAGCTAAAGACTACCGATTCCTCGATTGCGGGGGCTGGTCATTGGTCAGCCGTCGGTTTTTTTATAGAGTAATGTCAGCTTTCCATCTTGTTCCCGAAGCCAAACTTCCTCAATATCTTCCCCTCTATTTACTCGCCCGATAATACTTCTACGCATATATCTCTCGGTGAGATTTGGTCGGTCAATGATTAGCCTGTTAGATTGAAGTAATCCGTCATACATCATATTTCTAAAAGCATTCTTTGGATTGTTTGATGTGAATCCCTCATGCTCGTACCACTGCCATCGATGAGCAGGTCGGGGCACTTTCCCTCATACTTTGTTCCCATGAGCGAGTGGTAGATATTTTGATAGACGAACTTTTTCGGTCGTGACATCTTAGGAGTCATTTTTACATCTTTTCCATGCTTTGCAAAGAAATCGGCTACTTGCACCAATTTATCATAGTCGCTATCTGCAGGATTGACGAGCTGGTGTACTTGTACTTTTCCCCCATTGGGATATTGTGCCTTGGTACGGAACCTCTGGTTCTCACATTGTCGTACAAGCCTGCACGCTTCGCAGAGTTGATTTTCGGGCACGAAGGCGAGGTTGGTCTTTCCCTTAGCGATGTCGCAGTCGCGGCATCGCTTAATCGTGTATGGATTGTAGTCGGGCACGGCCTTCTGCTGCTTCCCTGGATTGAACCGGAATATTCCCTTTGTGTCGCTTTGCAATGCCTCCTCACCCCGTGCCATGGCCTCGTCGCGCGGTGTGGTGGCATACTTGGACTTTCTGACCTGTACGACTGTGCACCGGCAGTTCCATCCGTTGGGCGGGTAGTAGGTCTCCCAGAAGGGGTCGGACATGGGCAGTGTGACACCGTCGAGAGCGGCGTGCTCAGGTCGGACCTTATCATCTCCGGCTGTGCGGTACTGTAGGTTGTACCTGTCTCCATCCTGTGTGAACTGTTCCCATTTTGCCGCCATCTCAGCAGAGGCGTGTACGAAGTTGTACTCAGCGTGGAGATAGTTCTGATTGTATGTCTTGTCTATTTTCTGAACGTCGTTATAAAACTGTTCGAACGACTTTCTATTGCCGTTCTCATCGAGGAGCGAGGGGAAGGCCTCGTTGAGCTCGTGGAAGGTCTTGAGCCCGGAGAAGATGTAGTCGGAACGTGTGAGCCGTCGTCGCATGGCCTCGGTCATGGGCACCTTCTGAAACGCCTGGTCGAGGATGTCGGCATGCGTAGAGATGAATTTTTGCGCCTCGTCGGAGGCGAGGATGTTGATGTCGAGCGTGGCCCCTTTCTGGCGGAAGAGCGCGGACATGAGTCCGGAGAAAGCCTCGGAGAGTCGTGTTCGGATTTTGTCCTGCTGATCCTTTGCGAGTGTGACTTGTGGCGTGAAGCCCTGTAGAATCTGTGCATATCTTTGGTGCAGCCCCACGTAGGCTGTGGGGCTTAGTCGAAAAAAGAGTCAGGGGACGCGCGGGGTTGTAACCCCGCGAACGCAACGGCTGGGGTGCTGCGTTTTTGGCTTCGCCCTTGTGGTTCTTGAGGTCGTTGGGGGGGCATCATTATCGTCTGCATGTTGGCGAATATCGTGGAGACAGAGGCAAAATTGACAATCGCGTAGTGCATATCCTCGGCACGTGCCTTCGCCTTGCCAAGCTCTCCTTGAAACTCCTTCACGCTGCTCGATACCTCAGCCACTACTTTTTTACCTTTCACGTTCAGCAGAACGCGCATCCGTATATTATTGTTCGACCGACATAAGCAAATAAAAAAATATATTAAAAATTAATAATTAATGCAACATGTTTCAATATTTTCGCTCTATTTGTAATAGAAAAGAACAAGGCAGATATGAATAAGGAGCGATTGATATCACAACAGAAAAGAGAGCGCAGGGCACGCATTTTGTCAAACGTGGCAGTATTCCTCGTGCTTACAGCTATTCCTGCAGGTGTTCATTCTTATAGAATATGGTTTTCGCCAGATCCTGTCTCTGACCTTGACCTATTTCTCTTCTTCTATGCCATCATGGCTTTCGCTATAGGTATTATTATAAAGATTGCGGCAATTTTTAAGCTGTCTGACGATGGTTCAAGCAACTGGATCTACGATAGCTACGTGCCGCCAGCCGGGTAATCACCCTATCACGATCCCCATCTTTCCCATTCTCTTTTTCAGCTGTTTCTGTAGTCTGCCAATACATCGTTCTTGATCATCGTACGTGCTTCATTTTTTTATTAAACTATCTATATTCCTTTGTTTGTGAAGAAAATCGTAAGTTGTCTTAATCAAGCCTTCATGGAATTGAAATTACAGATGGTTGAAGTTCGGTAGAGGTGAGAAAAGTCTTAATCCTTTATTCCGTAACCCATACCGAAGCCATTCCATGGCGAATCATAACTGTTCGCTCTAGACAGCATACCATAAAAAAAAGGCGGAGATATGATCCCCGCCTTCTCACGTTCGCAAATAAATTATTTGAAATATCTGTTGTAAAGACCGATGAAGCCGGCTGCGTGGCGAGCCTCGTCCTTAGCCATTTCATGAACAGTATCATGAGTAGCATCCATGCCGGCAGCCTTTGCGTTCTTGGCAATGCGGAACTTATCCTCACAAGCTCCCTTCTCAGCCTCGATACGAGCAGCGAGATTGCTCTTGGTATCTTTCAGGACATCACCTAAAAGCTCAGCAAACTTGCTGGCATGCTCTGCTTCCTCGAAAGCGTAACGCTTGAAAGCCTCAGCTACCTCAGGATAGCCTTCACGATCAGCCTGACGGCTCATTGCCAAGTACATACCTACTTCACCACACTCTCCGTGGAAATGAGCGTTCAAATCCTTGATCATCTCCTCGTTGGCACCTTCCTTACGAGCTGCGCCGAGTACGTGAACCGTAGCGAAAGTTGGAGCATCAGCAGGCTCATCCAACTCCTTGAATTTGCTGGCTGGAGCTTTACAAATTGGACATTGTTCTGGTGCTTCTGTACCTTCATAAATATAACCACAAACTGTACAAATAAATTTCTTCTTCATAATGTTTTTATTTAAAAAGTTATCAATCGAATTTCTTTGATTCCATGCAATGCTCGCAAATGCCTTTATAGTACAACTGTACCTCATCAACCATGTGTCCCTCAATGTTCTGCACCCCGTTGATGGTTGGGGCTTCGAGATCAAACAGATCATAGACCTTGCCGCAATTCTTGCAGAAGAAGTGAACGTGAGGGGTCACATTCCCGTCATAGCAAACACGGTGATCATCAATTGTCAGCATCTGTGCAGCATGATGTTCGGACAACAAGCGCAGCGTATTGTAAACTGTCGTACGACTCAACGTGGGAATCTTCGTACACAATCCTTGATAAACGTCTTCAACTGTCGGGTGGGTCGCATGGGTCAATAAAAACTCTACAATCGCCAACCGTTGTACGGATGGGCGGACTCCACATTCAATGAGTCTTTCGTATGCTTCTTGTTCTACCATTCTTTTTGTTTCTTTGTTCGATGCAAAGGTAATTACTATTTTTGGAAACTCCAAACAAATTTGAACAAATTACAATTTTAAGATATATTTTTCTTATTTTTTACCTTTAATGTCAGAATCTACTGTCTTTTAACGGATAACAACGGATGAAAAGGTCACCCATTTGATATGCTTATCAGCTGGAATCCTGGGCTTCTCCCATGTTCCATCCAACACCAGGACTGTCGTTTTTGAGCCCGATGGGATGGCATCAACAGCAGATTGCAAGGTCATGTAATTCCCTTTGCCAAGTTTTGAAACGACATAATCATAGTGACGGATGTATTTTTTCAAGGCAGGCACTTGTCTGGCGATTTCATCCGCTAACGCGTTGGACACGACATGAGCACCAAATATATTATAATGTGTATTGTCTTGTCGCCCTTGTGGTATGGCTGGGCATTCTCCCGGCAAGAACCACATATGCAATTTGCGTGAACCAACGATTCCCATGCCCTGCTCTATATCATGCGTAATCTGATTGGCATTTACAAAAGGGACCTTCATTTCCTGCGCGACCCTTTGGGGGGAATCCAAGTAGGCACCATGCGTGTCGATCAACGTGTCACTATTCACAGTTTCTCCTTGATAGGTGGTCTGCCGAAGGGATTCGTCCTCGATGGAGGCATCTATTTTCCGAAAGAAATTCCTACGGGCAACGGCATTGAATAGTACTGGGATCCCTCCTTTTTCCCGTGTCTGCCGGACATACAGTCGCAGGTTCTCGTCAAAGGTGGAACCTGGATCCGTATGGAGAGCTAGGCGAGGTTTCTCATCATTATGCCCAAACTGGATGAAGACATAATCCCCCGGTTTAATCTTGTCGAAGACGGTTTTCCACCTCCCCTCGTCCAGAAAACTCTTGCTGGAGCGACCATTCACCGCATCGTTATCGATGAGAATGCGCTCATCGAAGCATCCTTGCAGGACCATTCCCCATCCCCGTTCCGGGTTTCCGTTCCGGATATCCTTATTGGCCGCTGTCGAGTCGCCAATGATAAATATCGTATGGTGAGGCTTTGAGGACATTAAAATCCCTGCCACCACCAAAAGGAATAAAATAGTAGATAGTTTTCTCATATGATGTTCTTTGTAGTTGTAAAAGACAAGGGGAAAGAAGAATGCTCCCCCCCCTTGTCTCCTGTACGACAGATCAGTTCTGTCCTATCTATGATTGTCCATTCTTACTGAACGGCCTGGATTAGTTCCTCAGGACTGACTAACGACTGTTCTCCTGTGGTCATGTTCTTAAGCGTCACCTTCCCGGCACTGATCTCATTCTCTCCAGCCAGGACCACAAACGGGATCTGCTTGGCATTCGCGTAATTCATCTGCTTTTTCATCTTCGCCTTGTCAGGATAGATCTCCGTGCGGAGACCTGCAGCGCGGCATTGAGCAACGATCGGAAGACAGTAGTCGGACTCATTCTCACCGAAATTGATGAAGAGCACTTGGGTAGCGGTCACTGTCTCTTGAGGATAGAGATCGAGGGCATTGAGGACGTCATAGATACGGTCAGCACCAAAGCTGATCCCCACTCCGCTCAATCCTGGCATGCCGAAAATCCCTGTCAAATTATCATAACGACCGCCTCCCGTGATACTGCCCATGGGAGTGTCTAAGGCCTTTACCTCAAAGATCGCACCGGTATAATAGTTCAGGCCACGTGCCAGGGTCAGGTCGAACTGGATCTCATTTTTCAGTCCTACTCGCTTCAACGTGTTCAGAATAAATGTTGTTTCCTCCACACCCTTCAAGCCCGTTTCGGATTGTCCAAGGACCTTTGAGATGGTAGCTAACTTCTCGTCATTCGTACCACTCATCGTGATGATCGGCTGTAGCTTCTCGATGGCATCCTCACTGATGCCATTTTCTCTCAGCTCCACATTGACATTCTCCAGTCCGATTTTATCCAATTTATCAATCGCAACCGTGATATCCACTATCTTGTCTGCGGCCCCAATAACCTCTGCCATTCCAGTGAGTATCTTTCGGTTGTTGATCTTGATTTGCACGCGGATGCCGAATTTCGAGAACACAGTATCCACAATTTGCATCAGTTCCACTTCATTGAGCAGGGAATCCGACCCTACCACGTCCGCATCGCACTGATAGAATTCCCGGTACCTACCTTTCTGTGGTCGGTCTGCCCGCCATACCGGCTGTATCTGATACCGTTTGAAAGGCAGTTGCAATTCATCTCGGTGCATTACCACATAGCGGGCAAACGGGACGGTCAAGTCGTAGCGAAGCCCTTTCTCACACATTAAGGCTGCCAGATGCAAGGAGTTACGCTCCATCAGTTCTTTGTCAGACACCTTACTGAGACAATCCCCAGAGTTCAGCACCTTAAACAGCAGTTTATCCCCCTCTTCACCATATTTTCCCATTAAGGTGTGCAAGGTCTCCATGGCTGGAGTCTCGATTTGCTGGAAGCCATACAAGGCATACACCTCCTTAATTGTGTTGAAAATATAGTTTCTCTTCGCCATTTCTATCGGCGAGAAATCTCTTGTTCCTTTGGGTATATTGGGTTTCTGTGCCATTTGCAATTACTTTCTTACAATTGTTTGTTCACGATCCGGTCCGATGGAGATAATCTTGATTGGTGTCTCCAACTCTGATTCAAGGAATTGGATATAATCCTTGAAAGCCTTGGGGAACTGGTCTTCAGAGGTAAACTTAGTCATATCGGTCTTCCAGCCCGGCAATTCCTGGTAGATGGGCTCCACATCGTCTATCTCATACGGGAAGTCCCTGGTGATAGTCCCATCCTTTAGTTTATAGGCCACGCAGGCTTTTATGGTGTCGAAGTCATCGAGCACGTCGCTCTTCATCATAATCAGTTCTGTCACACCATCCACCATAATGCTATACCGTAACTGTAAGAGGTCAATCCAACCGCAACGGCGCTCTCGACCTGTCACAGCTCCATATTCGTGTCCCAGGGCACGGATCTTACTTCCCGTCTCATCAAAGAGCTCTGTGGGGAAAGGACCTGCTCCCACGCGTGTGCAATAAGCTTTCATGATACCATAAACATTCCCCACCTTGTTGGGACCGATGCCCAGTCCAACACACGCTCCCGCACATATCGTGTTAGAAGACGTCACAAAGGGATAGCTTCCAAAATCCACGTCAAGCATCGTTCCCTGGGCTCCTTCGCAGAGAATGTTCTTACCCGATTTCAGCAACTTATGGATCTCGTGCTCACTGTCTACGATCGGGAATTGTTTCAGGTAGGCGACACCCTCCATCCATTTCTTCTCAACCTCACTGATATCATAGTCTGTATAGTTCAATGCCTTCAGGATCCTCTCATGACGAGCTTTGTGCGCAGCATATTTCTCTTCGAAGTGATCCAAGATGTCCCCGACGCGCAAGCCGTTGCGGCTTACCTTGTCTGTATAAGTCGGACCGATTCCCTTTCCGGTAGTCCCCACCTTGTTCTTTCCTTTTGCTGCCTCGTATGCCTTGTCCAAGACACGATGGGTTGGCATGATCAGGTGCGCCTTCTTAGAAATATAAAGGCGGCTCTTTAACTCGTGCCCGCTCTTCTCCAATTCCTTGGCCTCTTCCATGAACAGATCAGGAGCCAAGACGACTCCATTGCCGATAATGTTCACCTTCCCACCTTGGAAGATCCCGGAAGGAATGCTGCGAAGCACATACTTCTGACCTTCGAACTCAAGCGTATGGCCCGCATTTGGACCACCTTGGAAACGGGCTACAACGTCATACTTGGGTGTCAACACATCCACGACCTTCCCTTTACCTTCATCGCCCCACTGTAAACCGAGCAGGACATCTACTTTACCTATATTCATATCATTCGACTTTTGATTTCCTTTCGATACTTTTCTTCCGTGTCATTTTCGCCTGGCACGCGCTACAGACCCCATAGACATACAACGAGAAGCTATCTTTCCGGAAGCGCTTCAAACGGGTATTCTCTACGGCTTTGAGAATGGAAGAGGAATTGATTTCCGTGATTTTCCCACAAACTGTACAGACTTGATGGCAATGGCTCGACTGATTGAGCGAAGCTTGATACATCGTGGTATTCCCAAGATTCAGGCGGACGACAATACGCAAGTCAATGAACAAGCGCATCGTATTATAAAGTGTTGCTCGGCTGACCATGAAATTGCCCTTTGCCAAGTATTCGCCCAATTCATCAATAGAGAACAAACGCTCCATGCCAAAAACGGCATCGAGTATTGCATATCTTTCCGCGGTCTTCCTATGATGGTTCGTCTCCAAATAGGAATCGAGGACTCGACGGGCTGCAATCTTGATATTCTCTTTCATAGGACCTTACCATATTATCCCTACAAAAGTACAACTTTTTATCCATATATGGCAAGGGTTACTTTAAAAAAAATCTAAATGGTAGGGTTTTAATGCCTTCCTAACCATCGTCTCATACTCCTCTCCTAAACCCGCAAAACGCTTGATACAGGTGGCAGCAGCATGTTTGACTCCCATAGAATCGCATTGCATGGCGGTGATGGCTTGATCTATAAACTCATTGATACCCCGTTCGTTAGGTTCCTTTCCTTGCATGAACAGTCGAGACAGGATGCAATACCCACAAATCTGCTCAAGGTCTTTGCCTGAAGCTATCCATTCATAAGCCAGCACTGGGGCATAATCGAGATACTGATAAAGGTTGAAGGCTGCCAATTCTGCAATTTCCTGCGATGGGGTTTGTTCCATCCACAGATCCGTTATCTCTGGCAACATCCGGTCTACCGGCATCATTAACGTAGCGAGGATCTTACACTCACGAATATCTTCTTTCCACAATTCGATGGCCAAGTCATAATCCTTGCCATATTCCCGTGCCAACTGCTTCAGCATAGGCAAGGGAACCCCCCAGTTAATCTTATAATCCAATCCCTTCTCCCGCATCGACTGAGAAGAAGGACCATTCATCATCAACCGGAATGACCGCTTGATTTCATTGAGTTTCTCTTTCGTTTCGTCTGTCATAACCATCCATATTCTTTGCCGTATCTCAGCATCTGATGAGCATAGCTTTCTGTATAGTCAAGTTGAATGTCAATGATTTCATGATCAGCACTATAAACAGGTTTCATCCAAGGATTGATAAAGCCCTTGTAAGGTGCTAAGTTCAACTTCTCATACCTGTCTAATATCTCTTGATGCAAGCAAGGATCAACCTTTATTGCATATTTCTCGACAAGATACCTTGCCCGTTCATAGTCACCTTCGCTCTTGACACGTTGGATCTCTTTCAGCTCCTTGCCAAAGATGGCACGCAAGGCTGAATAGTCATGAATGCGGACATAGGATTTCCCATCTATCTTGACAATCTCTACTTCATGATTTTCACACAAATCCAAAGCCCAGTACGCGATTAAAGCTCGGTTGCGCATGTGTGCCTCTTCGATCTGATGCCCTGGCTTAATACGAACTAACTGCGTCATGAGCCCATTCATCATATAAGTATCATATTGTGCCTGGTAAGCTGTCTTGTCAGGGAGCAGCCCTAATTCCACCAACTTAGGATCGGCAATGTAATACAGTCCAAACAGATCGGCACGTGCCTCCTCGATCGTACTGCCATAAGCTTTCAAGGCATCAGGATCTGTTCCCGGGAGCAATTTGCCACTGCCATGCCCAAGGCATTCATGGAGATCTGTATGCAAATCATCACAGCGATCTGCATATTTCTCGATCTTGCCGAGCAACTGCTGATCCGGAAGGACGAATTCCTCCAGGAACCCATTTCCATGAGCAGCCTTATTGTAGGCTTCTATCAGGTTGCCGATGGTCACGCTCTTCGAGCCATAGCGAGAACGAATCCAGTCTGCATTGGGAAGATTGATTCCAATGGCGGACGAGGGATAATTGTCCCCGCCCAACATGGCAGCGTTGATCACGTGGGCAGAGACACCCTTCACCTTCGACTTGCGAAATTGCGGGTCTACAGGCGAATGATCCTCAAACCATTGCGCATTCTGGCATATGAGTTGCGTACGACGAGTGGCTTCCCAATCCTTGTATTCAACGATCCCTTCCCAACTGCCTTTCAGTCCTAAAGGATCACCATATACTTCAATGAACCCATTAATAAAGTCTATGCTCCCCTCTTGTTCTTTCAGCCATTCAATGGAATATTGATCGAAGATCTTTAAGTCTCCTGTTTTATAATAGGTTATAAGCAAAGATATAATGTTCTTTTGCTGAACGTTCTCAGCTACTTCACGTGCTTTTCCCAACCAATAAACAATTTGTTGGATCGCTCTGCCGTACAGTCCAGATTCAATCCAAGGCAGCTCCTTGATTTCACCCTGTACTTTTACTACCTTTGAGTTCAATCCCCAAGAAGGAGAAGCCTCATCATTCGGGGTCTTCTTCCGAGCATAGAAATCCTCCACTTCCTGCTGTGTTACCCCCTCGTAGAAATTACATGCCGAGGTCAGCACAAGGTCCTCGCCATCTGTCTGGTTCACTCGTTTCGGCAGGAAGTTCACGTCAAAGATAACAGGAAAAAGCTCATGACATAAGTCGTCTACGGTTTCGTGGGGACGTAAAGGAAGGGTAGAAGGATCTATCTGGCGGATCACCTCCTGAAGAAAGGACTGCGAAAAGTCAGGCAAAAATTTCTCGCAACCATAGTGGTGATAAATGCCATTGGAAAACCATACCCTTTTCAGGTAAACCTCTAAGGCTTGATAGTCACTATCATTGCGAGAACCCTTATATCCCTTATAAACCGCCTCCAGGGTCTTACGGATACGCAGATTATACTTACCCATCTGGTCGGTAGCAATATCACGCCCCGACAAAGTAGCCTTCGCCAAAAAATAAATGTAGATTTTTTGTTGTGCAGTAAGTTCCTCGAATCCCTTCAGTCGATAACGGAGCATCTGTAAGTCTGCGAACCGCTCGTCCGAGTAGTAGAAATCTTGCTGCATACCTTACTCCGATACTACTCTTGGTTTGTTCTTTGACCCCGGCTTGCGCCCTCTTCTCTTGGGTTTTTCCAACAAGGAGGGATGCTGTTTCAAATGGCGCATCTTATAGTCACGAGGAGTACATCCATTCACCTTATAAAAAGAAGCATAAAACGACTGTCTGTTAGAGAACCCAACCATATCAGAAATATCCTCCATGTTCAAGCCCTGATAGCGTTTGTCGACCAAAAGGGTCATCGCCTCTTCTATCCTGTACTTGTTTACAAAGGAAGTGTAGTTCATGTGGAAGCGCACATTCACTACAGCGGATATGTAACGCGTGTTAGTACCCAGATCTTCCGCCAGTCTCTTAGCAGAATAATCTTTATCCTTATACTTTTTCTGAATAAGGACAATATCAAGAATCTTCTCTTTAAGCTCGTCCATCAATCTCGGACTTACTAAGGTACGATAAGCAGCCTCTTTCTCTTTTTTTTCTGTAATATTATACTTTGCCATAGTTGAACTTATAAAACATTCACCTTCTTCGTTTGCAAATTTAGGGAAATTATTTGAAATAATCAAATATTTCAACAGTTATTTTCCAAAAAAATACTATTTTTGTAACAAAGTATAAACATGAATGCAAAGGATTACCTTAAAAAGTTCTACGGTTATGACAGCTTTCGTCCTAACCAGGCGGAAATTATCGACGATGTCATACGAGGAAACGACTGTCTGGTGTTAATGCCCACAGGCGGTGGAAAGAGCATTTGCTACCAAATTCCTGCCCTTGCTATGGAGGGTACTGCCATCGTGGTCTCCCCGCTGATCAGTTTGATGAAAGATCAAGTGGACGCACTAAAGGCGAATGGGATCCCAGCTGAAGCCCTGAACAGTGGAAACGACAGCAATGAGGATATCATCATCAGACGACGGTGCTTGTCTGGCGACCTAAAACTGATTTATGTCTCACCCGAAAAATTATTATCTGAAATCGCATCCCTTTTTAACAACCTCAAAATCAGTCTCTTTGCTATCGATGAGGCACATTGCATCAGCCAATGGGGACATGACTTCCGACCGGAATACACGCAACTCAATATCTTGCACGAGAGATTCCCTCATGTACCCATCATGGCATTGACGGCTACCGCAGACAAGATTACAAGGGAGGATATTGTAAAACAATTACGACTAAACGTCAGCATTGAAAAAAGAGAACACGTTTTCATTTCTTCTTTCGATCGACCAAATTTATCGTTAAAAGTAATAAAAGAATCGAAGAAAGCTAACAAGTTAAAATACATCGTCAGCTATATTCGGCTCCACCCTGGAGACGCGGGTATCATCTATTGCCTTAGCAGGAAGACGACGGAGACGATTGCCTCAAGCTTGAGGGCAAAGGGCATTCGCACATGCTACTATCATGCGGGCATGGAACACGCAGAGCGAGAACGGGTACAACAGCAATTCAAGGACGACAGCATCCAGGTTGTCTGTGCCACGATTGCCTTTGGCATGGGCATTGACAAGAGCAACGTGCGCTTCGTCTTCCATTATAACATGCCCAAAAGCATTGAGAACTTCTACCAGGAAATTGGTCGGGCGGGACGCGACGGGGATCCCGCTGACACCGTACTCTTCTCTTCCTTGGGCGATATCGTACAACTCCGGAAATTTGCGGAGGAGAGCGGGCAACGGGAGATCAACCAAGAGAAATTAGACAGGATGATCGACTATGCGGAAAGCCAGATCTGTCGCCGGAGAATCCTACTCAACTATTTCGGCGAGCAAACCGACCATGACTGCGGTCATTGTGATATCTGCGAGAATCCTCCAGGACGATTCGATGGGACCATAATCGTACAAAAAGCCCTGAGTGCCTTAGCAAGGACAAAACAGCGCATCCGCTATACGACGGCCATAGAAATTCTCCGTGGCTTAAACTCGAGTACCATCCGCAGGAATGGATATGACCACCTCAAGACGTTTGGCGTGGGAGCGGACATCTCCACAGAAGACTGGAAGGAATATTTCATGCAGATGCTGCAACTTGGCTATATAGAAGTAGCATACAATGAAGGAAGCCTCGTCAAGATCACCCCATTAGGGATGGATGTTCTCTACGGAAGAGCCAAGGCAACGCTCGTGGAAATCAGTCACACGCCAGCCGATACCCCCTCGTCACGAAAGAAAGATGCTAACCGGGCATTTCGCCCCGTGGAGATCAAGACCCAAGGACCTTTGCCAGAAGTCCATCTGACAATTCCGTACCTATCCACGTCGTATCTTGAGGACAAAAACTTGTTCGAGGCATTGCGAGAGCTACGACTTCAGTTAGCACAAGCACAGCATATCCCTCCTTATATGATCTTTTCCGACAAGGTATTACACGCTCTTGCCGTCCACAAGCCCACGACTCCGGAAGCTTTCGGGGAAATCCCTGGCATTGGCGAATACAAAAAAGGAAAGTACTGTAGTACCTTCACCGAAGTCATCAAGAGATACCGATAGCTCAATTCTGTCATTGATGATGGTTATGGATGTTTTTTTATTTTTATGGTTGGCACCATGAAGATACGCTGCATCTCGGAAATAAAAATAAACTTTCGTTTCTTTTGTATTTCTCTCGATTTGCAGTATCTTTAAGGTTGGAACTTTGAAGATACGCTGCACCTCGGAAATAAAAATAAACTTTCGTTTCTTTTGTATTTCTCTCGATTTGCAGTATCTTTGCATCACATAACAATAGATGAAGGATGGCAATGAAGAAATTAGCGATCATACTTGTTTTGTTTGTGTTCGCCGCCCTTGGCACGCATGCCAAGGATACGCATTATACCGTCATCGTATCGCTCGATGGCTGTCGTTGGGATTATCCTCAATGGTATGATACGCCATTCTTTGATAAGATGGCAACGATGGGTGTGGAATCTGGGTTGATACCCTCTTTCCCCTCCAAGACCTTCCCCAACCACTATGCGCTCGCCACGGGCCTTTATCCAGACCACCATGGGATCATTGCCAATGAGTTCTTAGACAGGGAATCTGGAGAATACTTCTCCTTGGGTGATCCTGCACAGAAGACAAACCCCAAGTTCTATGGTGGTGAACCGATATGGGTCACGGCCAAGAAACAAGGCATCAAGACGGCAGTCTTCTATTGGCCAGGCTCGGATGTCAAGGTAAAGGGAATGTATCCTGATATCTATTATGTGTACGACCAAAAACCGAGACTGAGCCCTTCAGACCGCATTAACGGCATTATCAGCCAACTGAAGAAACCAGAAAAAGAACGCCCGCACCTGATCATGGCTTATTTTGAACAGCCTGATGCCAACGGACATGCGTTTGGTCCCCAAAGTAAGGAAACACGGAAGGCAGTTGTCACAGTAGATTCCCTCATGCACGAGCTGTATGATCGGATGCAACAATTACCGATCGCCCAAGACATCAACTTCATTGTCGTCTCCGACCATGGCATGACATGGATCTCAAAAGCCCATGCCATCCCTATTGCAAAATACCTGAAGAAAAACTGGGTCATCAAAGAAAGCGGGAGCATACCTTGTAATATATATGTACGCGACCACAATGCTGACTCTGTCGTGAACGCGCTGAAGGGCGTGGCTCACCTGAAGGTTTGGAAAAAGCAAGAGATCCCGGCATACTTACACTACGGCAGTAACAGTCGTGTGGGAGATGTCGTGGCCTTACCCGATATCGGCTACTGCGTGACTGAAGGAACCATCAAGGACGGCGGACAGCATGGATTCGACCCGAACCTAATGGACATGCACGCCATGTTCCGTGCCATCGGACCCGACTTCCAGCATGTGAACGCACCGCATTTCAAGAACGTTAACGTCTACCCTCTCCTCTGCTTTCTATTAGGCATTCAACCAGCACCCAACGACGGGCAGGTTCCCTTGGAGATCTTGAGTCATACGGCCATCGGGAAGTAAGGAGACAGACCAGGCATTCAAAGAAAAGGACAATTTACTATTAAGCAATCAAAAAATATGGAAAGAACTTGGAGATGGTTTGGCAAGAACGACAAGATCACGCTTGCCATGCTGAGACAAATCGGAGTGGAAGGCATCGTGACCGCCTTACATGATGTTCCCTTGGGAGAAGTATGGAAACGGGAAGACATTCACGCGCTCAAGACTTACATCGAGTCGTATGGCATGAGATGGTCGGTCGTAGAGTCTTTACCTGTGACAGAAACCATCAAGTATGGCGGCCCTGACCGTGACCAACAAATAGAGGTCTACCAGCAGAGCCTACGCCATTTAGCAGAGGAAGGCATCCATACGGTTTGCTATAATTTCATGCCCGTCCTCGACTGGGCACGCACCGACCTGCTGCACGCAAATCCTAATGGTACCTCCAACCTCTACTTTAGCATCCCGCAGTTTGCCTATTTCGACATCTATCTCTTAAAGCGGGAAGGTGCCAAAGAGGACTGGGAGCGATTCCAAGCCCTCGGTCCTGATGGGCAGCCTAACGGGCGGGATATTCTCAAGGAGGTGGAAGTGCTAAAGCAGACGATGACCCCAGAGAAGGATCACGAACTGGTAGAGAACATCGTCATCAAGACACAGGGCTTCGTCAGTGGCAACTTTAAGGAAGGGGATGAACATCCTCTCGCGCTCTTCCGGCAACTACTTGCCCTATATGAAGGTATCGACCGCGCCCAACTGCGTGAGAACATGCGTTATTTCCTGGAAGCGATCATGCCGGTTTGTGACGAATGTGACATGTATATGTGCGTCCATCCCGACGATCCTCCTTTCCAGGTCTTAGGACTTCCGAGGATCGTGACCTGCGATGAGGATATTCATTGGTTTCTCAAGGCTGTTGACAACCCACACAACGGACTGACCTTCTGTGCCGGTAGTCTGTCAGCGGGTGCCCAGAACCAGGTCGTTGACCTGGCTCACAAATATGCCAGTCGCACGGCGTTCGTCCATCTACGCTCCTGCCATGTGTTTCCCAACGGGGATTTCACCGAAGCCAGCCATTTGGGAGGGCGTGCCGACCTGATTGAGTTGGCGAGGATCTTCGAGCAAGAAGAGCAGCGACGCGCTACCCTTCCCAATATCTCACGCCTTCCGATGCGTGTCGACCATGGCATGACCATGCTTGGCGATGAGACGAAGGGCTACAATGCAGGCTATTCCTTCTTAGGGAGGATGTTTGCCATGGGACAAGTGCAGGGAATCCTTGCCACTGTCGACCGCGACCTGGGCATTCCATACACCCAACCTGGTTTCTTTGACAAATAGAGAACATTTCAAATCAAAAGACGAATATAAACAAATCAAAATGAACGAATTATTCAACATTAAAGACTATGTCGTCGTCATCACAGGTGGTACAGGCATCTTAGGACGATGCATAGGCAAGTATCTGGCCCTTAATGGTGCCAAGGTCATCCTGCTGGGACGCAAGGAAGAGGTGGGCAATGCCATCGTCGAGGATATTATCCACAGTGGCGGTCAGGCAGAATTCATGAAAACGGACGTGATGCAAGAGGAGCTTGTCCAGAAGAATTGTGACGAGATCCTGACCAAGTATGGCAAGGTTGACACCTTGCTCAATGCTGCTGGAGGCAATCAAAAGGGAGCCACCATCGGTCCCGACCAAACATTCTTCGACCTGGATCCTGACCAGTTCCAAAAGGTGTTGAGCCTCAACCTCACCGGGACGGTTATCCCTACCCAAGTATTCCTGAAGCCGATGGTCAAGCAAGGGAAGGGTTCCATCATCAATTTCTCATCCATGGCTGCTTTCCGGCCCATGACCAGAGTCTGTGGCTATGCCGCTGCCAAGGCAGGCATCTCTAACTTTACCGCCTACATGGCAACAGAATGCGCGAAGAAATTCGGCGAGGGCATCCGGGTCAATGCCATTGCGCCAGGATTCTTCATCACCGAACAGAACCGTGCCCTACTCACCAACCCGGATGGATCGTACACACAACGGGGACAGGATGTCATCCGACAAACGCCATTTGGACGAATGGGAGAACCCGAGGAGTTATGCGGAACCATCCATTACCTGATGAGCGATGCCGCCAAGTTCGTTACAGGCACCGTGGCTGTCGTTGACGGTGGTTTCAACAGCTTCGCCATGTGATACGACTTGAGGTGACGTAAACCTTTACGCAATATTTTCACGCTGCAAGAATACAAGCTATTTGTTTATTGTATATCTTTGCAGCGTGAAAAATATAAGGACAAAATACAAACAAATTATGAAAGAACTAAAAGCTTTAAACAAAAGGACAGCACCGAAAAGTTGCATGCCTGAACGTGTCATTCAGTTTGGTGAGGGAAACTTCCTGCGTGCCTTTGTCGACTGGATCATCTACAACATGGACCAAAAGACAGACTTCAATTCAAGCGTTGTCATTGTCCAGCCATTACCGAAAGGGATGGTGGATTGGCTGAATGGACAGGATTGCCTGTATCATGTCAACCTGCAGGGGCGTGAGAACGGGAAGCCCGTAGACACATTAACAAGAATTGACGTGGTGAGCCGTGCCCTAAATCCATACTCACAATATCATGCTTATATGGCATTAGCAGAACAACCTGAGATGCGCTTTATCATTTCCAACACCACAGAGGCAGGTATAGCCTTCGATCCTGATTGCAAGTTCACGGATGCCCCTGCCGCTTCCTATCCTGGAAAACTGGTTCAGTTGTTGTTCCATCGGTACCAATATTTCCAGGGCGACCCATCCAAAGGAATGATTCTGATGCCATGCGAGTTGATCTTCTTGAATGGCCATCACCTCAAGGAGTGTTTCTATCAGTACATCGAGCTTTGGAAAGAGGACTTCGGGGCTGATTACGAAGGATTCAAGAAGTGGTTCACGGAGGATTGCTTCGTCTGCGCGACTTTGGTGGATAGAATCGTTCCGGGATTCCCTCGCAAGACGATCCAGGCGATCCAAGAACGCATAAGCTATCGTGATGACCTTGTCGTACAGGCAGAGAACTTCCATCTTTGGGTGATCGAGAAAGCAGAGAACATGACGGTCGACCAGATGAAGGCAGAATTCCCTGCAGAGAAAGCTGGACTACATGTCCTGATTACCGACAATGAAAAGCCTTACCATGAGCGGAAGGTGACCCTGCTCAATGGCCCGCATACCGTCTTGTCTCCTGTCGCCTTCCTCAGTGGCGTCAATATTGTGCGGGATGCCTGCCAGCATCCTGTGATCGGAAAATATATCCACAAGGTACAGTATGACGAACTGATGCAAACACTGAATCTCCCCATGGACGAGCTTCAGAAGTTTGCTGCCGACGTGTTGGAACGCTTCGACAATCCTTATGTCGACCATCAGGTGACCAGTATCATGCTCAACTCATTCCCCAAATACTGCGCCCGCGATCTGCCAGGCGTCAAGGTTTACTTAGAACGCAAAGGCGAGTTGCCTCAGGGACTGGTGTTTGGCTTGGCTGCCATCATTACCTATTATAAAGGAGGCAAGCGCGATGACGGCACAGAGATCGTGCCCAACGATGCACCGGAGATCATGCAATTGCTGAAGGACCTTTGGGCAACCGGCGACACGAAGGCTGTGACGGATGGTGTCCTTTCTGCCAAGGACATCTGGAACGGGGAGGATCTGCATGACATCAAGGGACTTGCCGAGTTGGTAAAGAAAGACCTTGACCTCATCCAAGAAAGAGGCATGCTTGAAGCCGTCAAGACGATCCTATAATATTTCCAGGTCTGGGAACATTCCCAGACCTTTTCTTTTCCTATCTAACCCTAATAATCCGAATACCAGTCTGGGAAGGATGCTTTTTCATATAGGAATAGAGTGTCATGGGTTCCTCCACGACTTGATGGCGGATCTGTGAGGCATTAAGCATATGCAATCCATCTGCATGCCAAACAGCAATACCGATATGGGAAGTGTCAAGGCCTGCCTTTTGGGTGATGATGGCAATGATATCCCCATCATGGATCGTTTTCCGGAAAAGGGAGGTGTTGGCAATCGTCGCTTTCGGGATATAGCGGAAGGTCTTGCCATTGAGACGCGCTTCCATTTCCTGGATTTCCTTTGTCCACGCTGGATGCTTCACTAACATCGGGTAATGAGATGCATGCTTGCTCATATAATCGATATCGAGCTTTTGTACCTTGGTAAAAGGTGGATTGGGTGCCTGCACTTCCTTCACATATCCCTTTCGGGTATTGTCGGCGATCCACTCCGAGAAATAATGCAAGCGTTGGGGATAAGCAACCTTTCCCTGCTCATACCGGATCATCTGCAACTGCTTGCAGAACGCAGCGAAACTTTTCTGTCCGCTCAAGGCACATCGCGTCAAAGCAAGCACATTCTCCACGTAGGTCGTACAGTCCAACTGCCTCAGGTTAATGACCAAACGCTCATGGGCGTTCTTCTCCAAGGTCTGTGCCACGTAAGGGATACCCTTCATTTGACGGGCGAAATAGACCATCAGCCTCGATGGCGTCGCCTTCTCTGGAGCTCCCTTCAACAAGGCAATGACCTTGCCGCTGTCTTCTTTTGAATATTGGGGTTGGGCAGATACGGGGAACGACCCTAACATAAACATGATGATACAGATAAACTTTTTCATGATCTATCCTCTCCTTTTTTATTATCGCCGCATAAAATTAAATCCAATGTAAAGGTTCAAATTGCCGAAGATATTGTTCGACGTAAACTGGTCCTTCTTATAGTTGTAGGTATGGAAAATGGCACTCATCCCAGCAAACCACTTGGTATTGTTATAGACAAGTCCAATTCGGCTCACACCATCAATATTGAAATTGGAGAAAGAGAAGTCGCGGAAGGAGAACGACTTGCTCTCTAAGTCTCCAACCGACTTCTTGTAGCCTAAGGCAAGTGACAGCGACCCTGCTAAGAGCCAGTTATGGGCGAATACCCAATTGTAGGCATAACCCATCGACGCAGAGAAATCCTTGTACTTCACTTTCGAGAAGACCAGCGTCGTATCGAGCCCATTCTTGATCATAGGATTAGAGATCTTCTCCTCAACGATGTTCCTAAGCTTCTCATAATCCAACTGCAGGCTATGGCGTGTGTACCCCACTCCAGCCAGCCAACTCCCACAGCTCACCCGCTGTACAGTGCTCTGGCTAAAGGCAGCAGGATAGGAAAACTTACGGTGGTTGAAGATATAATAGAGATTAAAGCCACTGATGCTGCCCTTGAACCCGTCAAAAGGAATATTCTTCAAGGCTTTGGCATCAATGCCCTCGCCAAGATACATCGTACGAATCTTATAGTCATTGCCAGTATTTTTCAGGAAGACGTCGAACCCGATCTGGTTACTGTACAAGCTCAGGTCGATCTCTTTCTTGTTGTTGGAGCTGAGATGCTTAAAGTCGAACGTATATCCCAAGAATATCCACCGCCATCCGACGTAGGGTCCCACGCGGACATTCATCTCCGGAGCCAAGGAGACGCTCTGCCCTATCTTATTTTTCATTCTGTAGAACTCATAAGTACTGGTACTCTGAAGCATCGCCTGGAAATTATAATGCTGAGGTTCTACAAAATTCGTGTCCACCCGACTGAACTCCTGGATGAAATGATAGACCGTCTTGATAATTCCCTTGAAGCGGGAAGGCTTCTCCACGGAAAGTGAGTCTTCCCCAGCACATAACATGACAGGGCACAAGAGAAAGAATAAGATGGCAATAGATTTCTTATACACGATGCCCCTCCGCCGTTAAAATTTGCCTAAGATACGGTCGAGGACCCAGTTCGTTGGCGTCGCGCTCACACTCGTACACGTACAATTACTGATTCCTTGCAAGTCTTCAATAACTGCCTTGATGATGGGCAACTGCACATACGGAGGATTAGGGACCGTAATGCTTGTCGTTCCCTCACTGGTAATCAGCCGGATCGGCGCATAGTTATAGACAGAAAAAGACAACATTCCTTCGTCACCGATCACATCAATACAATCCTCCTTCGCGCTCTTATGCGCTACGAAACACCAGGATCCGCAACCGACGACTCCATTCTCAAACATGAAGCTGGCACAGATCGTATCCTCTGCCTTATAGAGATGCGCGCGGTTAGCAGGGTATCCATGCGCCCGCGTAATCACCCCGAAGAAGTATTGCATCAGGTCGAGCTGATGCGGAGCCAGGTCGTAGAAATACCCACCCCCTGAGATATCCGGTTGCAAGCGCCAAGGAAGGTTCTTCTGTGAGGTATAGTCCAAGTCGCGCGGCGGAACGGAAAAGCGAATCTTCACGTCCATCACATCCCCGATGACACGATTGTCAATGATGCCCTTCACCTTCTGGAAATACGGGAGATAGCGACGGTAATAAGCCACGAAACAAGGAATGCCAGTCTGCTCACTGATCCGGTTGATCCGTACACAGTCCTCATAACTGGCAGCGAGCGGCTTCTCCACGTACACAGGCTTTCCCGCCTTCATCGCCATGATGGCAAAAGTAGCATGACTGGAGGGAGGAGTGGCAATATAAATGGCATTGATCTCAGGGTCGTCAATCAACTCCTGCGCATCTGTATACCATCTTGGGATATGATGGCGCTCGGCATAAGAGCGTGCTTTCTCCTCTGTACGACTCATGACTGCGATCACTTGAGAGCCCTCTACTTCGTTAAAAGCTGGGCCCGATTTCTTCTCCGTGACCTCACCACATCCGATAAATCCCCAATTGATCTGTTTCATACGCGACACACAATTATGTCGCAAAGTTACAAAAAACTTTCTACTTTCTCCTTGAACCACCTATTTTTTACTAACTTTGCAAACAAAATAGGTAAAATCATGGACATTAAGAAATCAGAATTCTGCATTAGCTCACCGACGGTCAGCAAATGCCCCAAGGACAATAAGCCAGAGTACGCCTTTATCGGGCGATCCAACGTGGGGAAATCGAGCCTCATCAACATGCTCTGCAACCACAAGGGACTTGCCAAGACTTCCTCGACTCCGGGCAAGACGTTGCTCATCAACCATTTCATAGTGAACAATAGCTGGTATTTAGTTGACCTACCGGGGTACGGCTTTGCCAAACGCTCCAAGAGCGTACAGCAGAAATTGGAACAGATGATCTCTGGTTATATCCTGCAACGAGAGCAGTTGGTAAACGTGTTCGTGCTCATTGATATCCGGCATGACCCACAACTCATCGACAGGGAATTCATCGACTGGTTAGGGGAAAGCAATATCCCTTTCTCGATTGTCTTCACCAAGGCAGACAAATTAGGGCCCGTCAAGGCACGGCAGAATGCCACGGCTTGGATGGAAAAGTTGAAAGATCGCTGGGAAACCCTTCCGCCCTACTTCATCACCAGTGCCGAGAAGAAAACCGGCAGGGAGGAAGTCTTAGACTATATTGACCAGATCAATAAATCCTTGGAAGCTGACAACTAATGTCCCTATTGTTTATTGCGATCTAAAAAGAATGGTTCCATACGTTGATATCCAAAACCTGACCAAGTCGTTTGGGGCTCAGGTATTATTTAAGAACATTTCCTTCTCCATTGCCGAAGGACAAAAGGTGGGGCTCATTGCCCGCAACGGAACGGGAAAGTCGACCCTTCTCTCCGTGATCACTGGCAAGGAAGGACATGACTCTGGTGAGATCATCTTCAAGAAAGACCTGATCGTAGGCTATCTGGAGCAAACCCCGACGTTCAACCCTGAGGAATCCGTACTCGATGCTTGCTTCAACCACCAAGGTAACCCCGAGAAGGTGTTGAAAGCCAAACAAATCCTGACGCAGTTGAAGATCACCGACCTCAACCAACCAATGAAACAGTTGAGCGGAGGGCAGCAAAAGCGCGTGGCATTGGCCAATGTCTTGATCATGGAACCGGAGTTCCTGATCCTGGATGAGCCAACCAACCACTTAGACCTCGAAATGATCGAATGGTTAGAGGGCTTCTTGGCAAGGGGCAACAAAACCTTGCTCATGGTAACCCACGACCGCTTCTTCCTCGACCGAGTCTGCAACAGCATCATCGAGCTGGACAACCAGACCCTATACAGCTATCATGGCAATTACAGTTACTACCTGGAAAAACGGCAAGAACGGATGGATGCCGCCCGCGCGGAGATCCAACATGCCAAGAACCTCTATCGCAGGGAGCTGGAATGGATGAGACGAATGCCACAGGCAAGAGGACACAAGGCACGCTACCGGGAAGATGCTTTCTACGAACTGGAGAAAAGAGCCCAGCAAAGGATTGAGGAGCGACAGCTCCGGCTGAAGTCGGGCAATGTCTATATCGGCAGCAAGATCTTCGAATGCCAATATGTCTCCAAGGCTTGGGATCCTGACCACGTGATCCTTAAGGACTTCTACTATAACTTCGCACGATTCGAGAAAATGGGGATTGTGGGAAACAATGGGACGGGAAAGTCTACATTCATCAAGATGCTCTTGGGACTCGTCCCGCCTGACAGTGGAAAATTCGATATCGGGGACACAGTAAGGTTTGGCTATTTCTCACAGGAAGGACTGCAGTTCAACCAGGACCAGAAAGTCATTGACATCATCACGGACATAGCCGACTATATTGACTTAGGCGGGGGACGGCACATGACAGCATCACAGTTCCTCCAGTATTTCATGTTCACACCCGAGGAACAGCACAACTACGTGTACAAGCTCAGCGGAGGCGAACGTAGGAAACTCTATCTCTGCACTGTACTCATGCGGAACCCTAATTTCCTTGTGTTAGACGAGCCGACCAATGACTTGGACATCCAGACCTTGCAGGTGCTGGAAGAATACCTTGCCGACTTCCCTGGTTGCGTGATCGTGGTCAGCCACGACCGTTATTTCATGGACAAGGTAGTCGACCACCTGCTCGTCTTCAAGGGACAAGGAGTCATCCAAGATTTCCCCGGCAACTATTCACAATACAGGGAATGGAGCGCAATGAAGACACAAGCTGAGGAAGAGTCGAAGAAAACCTCTGAGAAAAAGCAGAAGGAAGATTACCATCACGATACACGCCGAAGGATGTCCTTTAAGGAAAAGCGTGAGTTTGAACAGCTGTCCAAGGACATCCAGGCATTGGAACAGGAAAAGAAGCTGTTGGAAGAAGAACTCTGCAGTGGGACGCTGACACCTGATGAGCTGACAAAGAAAAGCAAACGACTCCCCTCTATCAGTGAGGAACTGGACGAAAAGGAGATGAGATGGCTGGAGCTCTCTGAACTTGAATAGGCAGCCATGTTACGGAGGGATGGTGAATTGTCCCCGAACTCGATCTACCGAGGGGTCTTTTCGCGGCAATCAGGACAGATTCCTGAAACGATAAACGATGCTGACCGCTGGAGATAACCCTCCGGCAGGTCAACGACAGGGATCGGCGTGTTGTCCATGCAGAAGGTCTTATGGCATTTCTCACAATAGAAATGGACATGTACATCCTCGTCGCCCTCACCTCCATGCCCGTGGCAGAGCTCGAAACGCTCCCCCTGTCCTCCTCCATCCTCGATGGCATGCACCAAATGATGCTCCTTGAACAAGGACAGCGAACGGAAGATGTTCGACTTGTCGATCGTCTTGATCGTCGCTTCCAGCTCTGTCATGGACAACGGTCGCCTGGCTGATGCCAAGGACTTGGCCACCAAAATACGGTTTGCCGTAGGCTTGATCCCATGCTCCTGCAATATCCTAACATATCTTTCTTCTTCCATCTTTGCCTTTTATTTTTACCGCAAAAGTACAAAATATTTCAGGGAATGACTGGATTCCAAGCAATATTTTTTATATTTGCATTTCAAATCACAATCAGCATGAGAACAGGTCTTGTTTTAGAAGGAGGCGCGCTCCGTGGGATGTTCACCGCCGGTGTCACTGATGTGTTCATGGAACATGGCATCCGTTTCGATGGGATGATCGGGGTGAGTGCAGGTGCGGCATTCGGCGTCAACATCAAAAGCCACCAGATCGGTCGTGCCGTACGGTATAACGTCAGGTATGCACACGACTGGCATTATTCAGGTATCAGGACATGGATCCAACATGGCGACCTGTATAACGCGCAGTTTGCCTACCATGACATCCCCAACCAGTACGATATCTTTGACAATGAAACCTTCGAAAAGGATCCCACCGAGTTCTATGTGGTCTGTACCGATGTAGAAACAGGCAAGCCTGTCTATCAGAAATGCATGCAGGGAGGCGATCGACTCTACGAGTGGATACGTGCTTCTGCCTCCATGCCCATTGCCGCGAAAGTCGTGCATTTGGAAGGAAAGAAACTCTTAGATGGCGGCATCACCGACTCGATCCCCTTGGCCTATTTCCAGTCGATCGGGTTCGAGAAGAATGTCGTTATCCTCACACAACCGAAAGGATACATGAAGGCAAAGATGAAGATACAACCCCTCTTCCACCTTTGGTTGCATCAGTATCCCGCCGTTGTCAAAGCCCTTGCCCGGCGACATGTCATGTACAACCAAGAACTGCGCTATCTTGCCGAACAAGAGCAATTTGGCAAGACCTTGGTGATCTGTCCCAAGGAAACCTTGCCCATCGCCAGGGTCTCGCATGATCCGGAAAAGATGCAGCAGACCTATCAGATCGGTCGGCAAGCCGCTTTTCAGGCGTTAGACAAGGTAATGGATTTCCTGAACAAGAGGTGACCTTTTGGAAAAGAAAAAAGCCGGTACCATCAGCTTTCAAGCAGATGATACCGGTCGTACGCAGTATCGTTGTCAAGTTAAAGGTCACTATCTTCCAACTGAAACAAATCGTTAACTGACTTTCCAAAGACTTTCGATAGCCTCAGGGCCAAGATCGTAGACGGTGTATAACGTTCCGACTCAATGGCATTGATGGTTTGTCGACTGACGCCGATTTCCTCTGCAAGTTGCTGCTGAGTAATTCTATGAATGGCTCGTTCAACACGGATATTGTTCTTCATCGTTACTCTTCCTTACTCTTTACTGATAGACATTTTCATTTTGCGGAGTTCCCAATGGAAACGGAGAATGAACAGAAGGAAAATAAACATACCCTGATAAATGAGTATGTAAACCCAACTATATCCATAAACAAGCAAGTCTAACGCTACAAACAGTATAGTGTTGGCAGTGAATGCCCACATAAGAGAGCGCAGACGCAACAGTAGCGTCATCTCGTCTTCTTTTCTCAATGCCGACATTGCGATAAAATAAAGTCCTAAGAACCCTGTGATCATCTCTATCTCATCATACCATGAGTCGTTGGACATGATGAAACCTGTGCCAAAGATCCTACCGGGGATGACCGAGATTACCTTTGATGAGAAAGTAGGCAGAACATCTGAAAAATCAAGAATGCTTACCAGTAATGCGACTCCGACTAACACCCACCCAATCGCATAGAAGCGATGTGGTAAAAGAAAATACTTTTTCATAATTCATCTGTATTAATAAAACGTACTGTAATGTAAATATCGCTGCAAAAGTAAAGCTAAGTTTACATATTGACAAATAAAATAGACTAAAAGTAATATGATATTAACATAAAATAACAGATATAGTTGATTCCAGCAGATGATATGATAGCTTCTATCGCCCATAACGGTGATTAAAAATGGAGTCACCCACGTCATGTTTGGTGCTGGATTTCATTTGCAATCAGGTTCATTGGTCCTTGACTTTAATAGATACTAAAACCATGTTCCTTACAATAATCAATGGCGGGCTGGTAACTCTGTGCGGTAGCCTTGTGGATCCATTTTAAGCCAAGCTTCTTGTCTGGCTTCACCCCCCTGCCATTCAAATAAAGCCAACCGGTGCAGAACTGTGAGAAAGGGTCTCCTGAGTTCGCAGCAAGCTCATACCAGAATGCAGCCTCTGTCTCATCATGTGGCAGTCCGTCCCCGTTCCAATAATCAGCCCCGAGATTCTTCATACTCTGTACATGTCCTTGCCATGCGGCCTCCATCCACCATTTATTGGCTTTCTCATGATTTTCTTCTATCCCTTTGCCAAGATAATAAGCATTGGCAAGGTTGACTTGCGACTGCATATCGCCCTTGTTCGCTGCCTTCAGGTACCACTCACATGCCTTCTCATCGCTTTGGGCTATGCCATCTCCTTTGTAATAGCATTCAGCGACATTGTAGCAAGCGTAGGTATCGCCAAGCTCAGCAGCCTTCAGGTACCACTGGAATGCCATGGCATGGTCTTCCACAACCCCTTTGCCGGTATGGTAGCACACGCCGAGGTTGTTCATTGCCATCACATCGCCTTCGTTGGCGGCCTCACGGTATCTCTTTGCTAGATCACGGTCTTTCTGCATGCGTTTTGCCTTTAATAATGGTCAAAGTTACATAATAAAATCCGAACCAATGCAAATGATACCATTATTTCGGCTGAAAAATAGTATCCAACGAGCCAACGCCTCAGGATAGTGCCTTGCAAAAGGTCATATATCGTCTCGTAAAAGACCATCTATCGTCTCGCAAACGGTCATCCCTGCCTCGTATAAGTTCATCTCCTGCATCCCCACCTGGCGATGCCCATGTAGCCAATAAAAAAGGTTCAGAGACATCTCTGAACCTTTTGTGCGCCCTTAGGGACTCGAACCCTAGACCCACTGATTAAGAGTCAGTTGCTCTACCAGCTGAGCTAAGGGCGCCCACTTTATCCGTATAATGTTCTGTGCGCCCTTAGGGACTCGAACCCTAGACCCACTGATTAAGAGTCAGTTGCTCTACCAGCTGAGCTAAGGGCGCTTATTTATACTACCATTCAGAGGGTCATTTCTGAATTGCGAGTGCAAAGGTACATTCTTTTTAGGACATAGCCAAATATTTCTCACGTTTTTTTAGAAAAAAGTTATTCAGCAGTTTGGCACGATGTTTGTACAAAGGAATGAAATTTGAGTCATGAATAGCAAAAAAACAAGGGTTCGTTTTGTATTCAGACCAATTTAGAGTATATTTGCAAAGTATTACATTTAAAAGAAAGGTAAGAAGTATATGACCAGTCAGTTTTCACCAAAAGTTTCTGAAGTCCTTGCATTCAGCAGGGAAGAGGCGACCCGTCTGGCCAGTAGTTCAGTCGGGCCAGAGCACTTATTGCTTGGTATACTGAGAGAAAAGAACGACTTGATCCGGGATTTGTTCTCGAGAATGAATGTGAATATCCAGTCGGTCAAGACAGAATTGGAAGAAAGGGTAAGGGAAGATGAGCTCAAAGAACCGATCAATACGACAGAGCTTGTTCTGAATGAGCAAGCAAGCAATATCCTTAAATTAGCCGTATTAGAAGCACGCATCCAACATACGAGCCTGGTTGATGTCACGCATCTCTTGCTGGCCATTCTGCACGACCAAATCAATAATGGCGCGAAAGAAGTATTGGAATTTAACAATATGAATTATGAAGAGACATTGGCTTTTCTTCAGCAGAAAAAGGCCAATACGACACAAGATGGAATTGGACTACCAGATGAAGACGATTTCGAGGAAGATGATCTTCCTGAGGACAAAGGCGGTTCTACAAATAGCAAGACAACTACCCAGACGAGGAGATCGAATGCCAAGACACCTATCTTGGACAATTTCTCTACCGACCTTACACAGGCCGCAATGGAAGGCAAGTTGGATCCAGTAGTTGGACGTGAGAAAGAAATCCAACGCGTCACAGAGATCCTCTGTCGCCGAAAGAAGAACAACCCGATTCTGATTGGGGAACCAGGTGTGGGAAAGAGTGCCATCGTTGAGGGACTCGCGCAGTTAATTGCCAAGCACCACACATCGCCTGTGCTCTTCAACAAGCGGTTGGTTAGCCTGGACATGACAGCTGTCGTTGCTGGCACGAAATACCGTGGGCAATTTGAAGAACGCATCCGTGCACTGATCAAGGAGATCGAGCAAAACCCAGACATCATCGTATTCATTGATGAGATCCATACGTTGATCGGTGCTGGTAGCACCCCAGGCAGCATGGATGCTGCAAATATCATGAAGCCTGCTTTGGCACGAGGGACAATACAGTGCATTGGGGCAACCACTTTGGACGAGTACCGTAATAGTATAGAGAAAGACGGAGCCTTAGAACGCCGCTTCCAGAAAGTCTTAGTAGAACCGACAACGCCAGAGGAAACCCTACAGATCCTGGAGAATATCAAGGACCGTTACGAGGAACATCATCACGTCGCTTATACAGAAGAGGCACTAAAGGCATGTGTCAAGTTGACAGGACGATATGTCACTGACAGATTCTTTCCTGATAAGGCCATCGATGCATTGGATGAGGTGGGAGCAAGAGTACATCTGCAACATGCAGAAGTTCCGCCAGAGATAACAGAAAAAGAAAAGGAAATCGACTTCATCAAGACGAAAAAACAAGATGCAGTCAAAAACCAGAATTTCGAATTGGCTGCCAGCTATCGTGACCGTCAGACAGAACTGGAACATGAATTGGATGAGCTGAATGAGAAATGGACCCATGGTGACACCAGCAATCGCGAGACTATTAGTGACAAGGAAGTAGCTGACGTAGTCTCAATGATGACAGGAATCCCCGTACAGCGTATGGCTGATGCAGAAGGGATACGCCTCAAGAATATGGGTGAGGTGTTGAAAGGTGAGGTGATCGCGCAGGATCAAGCCATTGACAAGATGGTGAAGGCAATTCAGCGTAACAGGGTCGGATTGAAAGACCCTAACCATCCCATCGGCGTGTTTATGTTTCTTGGCCCTACAGGTGTAGGTAAAACATATCTCGCCAAGAAATTGGCGGAATATATGTTTGGCAGCTCAGATGCCTTGATCAGAATTGACATGAGCGAGTATACGGAAAGCTTCAATGTCTCAAGGCTCGTAGGAGCTCCACCGGGATATGTAGGATACGAGGAAGGTGGACAGTTAACAGAGAAAGTACGTCGCCATCCCTACTCCATCGTCCTGTTGGATGAGATCGAGAAAGCTCACGGAAACGTCTTTAATTTGTTGCTGCAGGTTTTGGACGAAGGTCGACTGACAGATGGAAATGGTCGACTGATAGATTTCCGCAACACAGTGATCATTATGACTTCGAATGCAGGCACACGCCAGTTGAAAGAGTTCGGTCGTGGTGTTGGCTTCAATGCGAACGGCATCAATGGGTTGAGCATCAATGACAAGGATAAGGAATATGCCCGATCGATTATCCAAAAGAGCCTGAGCAAGCAATTTGCCCCTGAGTTCCTAAACCGGCTTGACGAGATCATCACATTCGATCAACTCGACATGGAGGCTATCAAGCGGATCATTGACATTGAGCTCAAAGGCTTGTTCAAACGGATGGAATCTTTGGGGTATCATCTTCAGATCACGGATAAGGCAAAGGAATTCGTGGCATCTAAAGGTTATGACGTACAATTTGGCGCACGTCCATTGAAAAGAGCCATCCAGAATTATATCGAAGATGGTCTTTGCGAGAAAATCCTTTCCGGCGATGTTAAGCCTGGGGATGTGATCTCGATTGGTAAGAATCCTAATAAGGAAGAGCTTACTTTTAAGTAAGCAACGTTCAGATCAAATAAAAAAGGTATGCAAGATCCATCACGCTTGCATACCTTTTTCTGTTTAAATAGGGATGATCTTACTGGGCACTCAGCATAATAGAACCATTAATTTGACGGTGGGTAAGGTCTTTCACATTCAGTCGAATGGTACCAGGATCTGTGGATGACTGTACTAAAACTACCAGCTTACCACTAAAGAGTTTCATTTTCGGCTGTGTGAAGGACTCCAGGGAAGTAGCATCTCCATTGCATGCTGCTTTAAACCTACCAGACCCTTCTACAGAGAATTCTAGCTCATCGGAAGCTGTTGGCACCTCTACGCCATTTTTGTCCAGAAGAGAGATCGTTACGAAGGCAATATCATTGCCATCAGCAGTGATCGAGGTACGGTCGGCAACCAGTTTCATGGAAACGGCCTTGCCTGCAGTACGCACGGTTTCTTCACCGGCTTTCCTCCCCTGCTCATCATAAACAACCACCTTGATCTCTCCTGGCTCATATTTCACATGATTCCACCGTAGTCGATAGCGATCCAGTAACTCACGATTCATTGCATCATTGTCAGCTGTGGTCGAAGGCTTTAAATCTCTTTGCTTCGAGATTTTACCTTGGCTTTTGCCATTCACGAAGAGCTCTGCGGTTGGATAATCCGTATAGCAATAGACTGGTGTTACCTTACCCTCACGCCCATTCCACGTCCAATGGGGTAGCAAATGGATGGTATGTTCCTTCTTGTTCCACACAGAACGGTAGAGATAATAGCGGTCCTTCGGAAGACCTGCCAAATCAACGATGCCAAAATAACTACTTCGCGACGGCCAATAAGTATCATAAGGGGTAGGCTCACCCAAGTAATCAAATCCTGTCCACACGAATTGCCCGATAGTCCAGTTGCGTTCATCCTGCAAATAGAAATCAACATCTGGGAGATTGCTCCATGGACAGTATTCCGTATCATAGCTGGAGCACTGTCCGTCTGGATGGATACCCTGATGGGTGACTGTGACTGGGAAATAATAAACGCCTCGAGAACTGACCGTAGAGGCTGTCTCCGAACCTAACAGGAAACCCTGAGGGAGTTTGGTTATATTCGCATCATAACGATGGTCACGGTAGTTGAATCCTGGGATATCCATCTCTTCAGCTACCCCAGACCGCACAGCATCGTCTACCCTATCAAGTCCTTGGGTAACAGGACGGGAAGGATCTAACTGGTGACAAAGATCCTGTAAATGCGCCGACAGCTCTTTTCCTTGCTCACTGCCCTGTTCCGGTATCTCATTGCCAATGCTCCACATGACGACAGACGCATGGTTACGATGATTCAATACTAAGTTAGTGATATCCTTATCTCCCCAGTCCTTAAAGAAAAGCGCATATCCATTCTTACATTTCGGATAGTTCCACATGTCAAAGCTCTCTGCCATGACCATCATTCCAAGGGAATCATATACCTCCAGTTGCAGGGTTGAAGGCATGTTATGGCTAGTGCGAATCGCATCACAACCCATGTCTTTGATAATTTTCACCTGACGGATCAAAGCAGCCTTGTTAACTGCAGAACCCAATGGACCCAGGTCGTGGTGCAAGCAAACCCCTTTGAGCTTACGGCTGATGCCATTGAGCTGAAAACCATGTTCCTTATCGAGAGAAACCGTACGGATGCCCACCTTTTGTGTGGTCATGTCGATTACCTTTTGGTCTTTGATCAGTCGGGTAACCAAACGGTACAACGTCGGAAACTCAGGTGACCATAGCATAGGTTTGCTCACTGTCATATCAGCATGAAGGACACCATCAGCAGGAACAGGGGCATGATCTGCACACTCTACATATCCCTTTGGATTGTAAAGCGTGACCTCCACCGATAATCCACCACGATCCCCTCCAGTCCTAATATGTGTATCCACACTTACCTTAGCCTCCATACCCGTTGCAGACAATGTTCTAAAATACGTTCCCCAAGGATCTATAAACTCCTTCCCTGTCAAGACTAATTTGACAGGACGGTAAATACCTCCTCCAGGATACCAGCGACTACTCTCTTCACGGTTATTCAAATGAACGGTAATAATATTGTCACCTACATGAAGGAAAGGAGTGGCATCAATGCGAAAAGCATTATATCCATATGCCCAATATCCTGCTTTCCTCCCATTGATACTCACTGTAGGTTCACTCATGGCACCATCGAAGACCAGCATGGCGTGACCTGGGACAGAAGAAAGATGGACATGTGCCCGATAAAATCCTTCCCCAATCCAAGGAAGAGCACCCGATCGTCCAGACTTTTCCGATTTCTGCTTTTCCCCATTCTGTTCGATTGCAACAGTTTGTAGATCCCATTTCTTATCGAAAGGACCGCAGATCGCCCAGTCATGGGGAACATCCACCCGTTGCCAAGACACTTGATCCCTAGAAAAGTCCCATGTTTTTAATAACAACTCCCTACGCTCTTGAGCAGAAAGACCACAGGACAATGCCGCAAACATCACACACAAAAAACATTTAAAATTCATCTGACCTTGTTTTAATAGTTTCCATATTCCTCTACAAAGATAAACAAAATCTACGAAAACCACGATAAACTACCTATAAGACTACTTGAAAATGTTGATCTTTTACCACTGTGTCCCTACACAGCATTTTTTTTAAAAATAGTTACGTAAAATGTTTGTTAGTTAACAAAAAATCCTTTATCTTTGCAAACGTTATCCTGAAAACAATCTTTTTACCTTAAAAGAACTAATACCTATTGAAGATTTGGAGCGGTTGCCTGTGAAGGCCATCGCTTTTTTATTCTTACCCTCTATCCCCAGGTTCTCATTATGGTCTAATTTCTTCTGAGCCAAATAATTTGTTGATGACTTCTCCAGAATAAATACTTCCATCTGGTAATTGTAAATTGCTTACTTGTCCTTTTATGTGGGGATCTTCTTTATTCTGCCCATTGGAGCATTCAATAAATAAATACAATTTCTTAATTATCCGGAAATAATTAGAGCTTCCATTCCCTCCATACCAGCACGAAGCCCCTTAGTATACGTGTGATTTTATCGATCATCATGTGTACAAAAATCATTGCCGCTCACGACTACATTGGAAGACTATTAGAGCCTGTGACATTTCAGGGTAATTTCTCATTGATAGCGGTATCGACGCCTGCGCTTCAAGTAGTCCAAATCGTTTTGATGGTTGTAAGCCTCTTTTTCAAAGCGGATGTTGAAGTAAGCCATAATACCACTGCGGCATTTGACGAGTAGGCAGAGCCACTCGATCACATACCATAGATAGAAACCAATGAAGAGCAGCTCCCGTTGCTGGGCTGTGTGAATACGCTCGTGGTTAAGCTCCACGGCATTAAGTTCCTTCACAGTGAAGATGACTCCGAAGAGGTTAATAGCATAGAATCCACCCTTGACGGGGAAACGTGTGATATGAACTATTTTTGTCATCTCGAAATGGACTATATGTATTCATTGACAATCCGCTTGCGCGTGCCAGAAGGAGCCGGAGCAAGGTGCATCAAGCGGAAATATATTTATCGCGCAATCGCTTAGGCAGCTTACTCAGCACAAGTTGATAGGATTGGGTAATCAGGTTCTTTACCATCTCGCCATCCATTTCATCAAGATAGATGTCGTTCCAATGCACTTTGTTCAAGTGATAAGCCGGCCGAATGCCATCATGGTGATCTCGCATAACCTGTCCTTGCTCTGGAGGAAGTTTCAGAGCACACGACGGTTCTGGGGCATTCAGCCATATATGCAAGAAGATCTTCACTTCTATGCGAAACAACACCCAGTCTTCGCCGTAAGCCTGGTCTTCTGTAGCACCAGGTAAGGATAATGCAAAGTCGCGTACCTCTTCAATATTCATTATGATTGCCGATTTTAGTTGAACGAGGATAGATTGCCTTCTAATCCATCACAGAAGCTTTGTGTTAGATGTATGTTCTCCACGTCTGTGACTCGTGGTTGCAAAGCCCCTCTAAAACTTCTTTTTGTCCCATGCATCAAGTTGTCCATTTCGATTGTTTCCTTTCCTTTGATATCAATTGCAAATATAAATCTTTTTTTGAATAAAATGGGTTGGGGCACATCATTTTTAAGTACCTTTATTCTTTTAAATGATAAAAGGTGCCTCCATACTAAGTTCAACCCATAAAAGTAGATCAAGACGATCATCGGGAAGCGGAAGGACATCAGTCTGTCTTACCTTCCATGGAATTGATCAGCGGGATCGGCAGGTTGTCATGTGACAGCCTGCTGATCTTGATATTATATGAACATCAATGATAGTGTCCCGACTCTCCCAGGAACTGCTTCTGGAAGGGGCAATTCATCATTCTCGTGTTAGTTAGAATAAACATGATCGCAATCGACTTTCAGGAAAAATCTTGCATAAAGTCTGGTTTGATGCCCTCTTGGATTGTGGATTATTCTTCATCAATTATATTCAAAAAGGAATTAAAATAGCATTTTAACATAAATAATTTGCAATTCATACAAGAAAGATATACTTTTGTCGCTGATTAGGATAGATCCACAATTAATCTTTGAGGATTGACCTATGAATGAAACCATCATTAAACTGTTGAAATGAATAGACAGTGAACTTGAAGTGTAACGTATTTAATCAAAATAAACAGAGAATTATGAAGAAAACTTTACGCCTGTTTGCATGCTCCATTGCGATGATAATCGCAACGGGGGGGGTAAAAGCCCAGGTTCCTGCTTCAGGTACTTACCAAATTAAGTCGGCTTCCGGCACTTATGTGGAAGTCAAGGGTAAGTATTATGCGAAACCTGATGCCAGTACAACGAATGACTACACCCAGATTGGGGTGGGTATTGGTTACAAAGCCGGAGACGGTTACCGTGTTTTTTCACTATCCGGGAAGAATCCGAAGGACAATTCTTCCATTGAAGTCTACAATTATGTAGAGAAAGCCTGTAAGATTGTGTCCGAGTTCGCACAGGCTGAACTCAACAAGAAATTAGGTACCTTACTTTCTAGTCAGAATGGAAATGCTGACAATAGCCTGACAGCACAGTTTCTGCCAGCCCTCGATGCCATGGCTGACTCCATCTGCAAGATTTACACAGACGACTATGCTTTTATGACACTTGTGCCACAGGCTCACTATGGCAACAAGTGGATCGTTCGTGCAAAGGCTACCGTACCTGCTATCCCCTACACCATTCAGGCTGTGGGCAACTACATCGTTGTTGGCAGTGACGTGCGCGGCGATGGACACAAGAGTACAGATGTGTGGGACTGGGCGAAACAACACGTGCTGAAGTATTTGGACGAGCATCAGACCGACGCCAGCCTCAAGGCCTTAGCCGTAAAGTATCTCGACCAGGTGATCCCTGGTACAACCTATTACCTGACCTACGAATCGAAGGACAATTCTTTTGGCTATGAGACCACACCTTCCGACAACGGCATTTGGACAATGGAAGAGCTCAGCACTACTGCCGACAAACTGACACCGGGCGTGGTGAACATCAAGAACAACTCTACCGACCATTATGTCAACGTAACGGGCAAGTATGAGGCTGAGCCCAATCTCACTCTCGATGAGATAACTGGCAGTGACGTGAACAAGAAGAATACTGCCATCACCCTCGACTTCGGGCGTTACGACCGTAGCAAAGATAACTACTATCGCATCACCGAATTGTCTAACCAAGGACAGGATGTAGTAGGTTACCTTGCTAAGGGCATGGAGAAAGCATTCAAAGTGTTGGATGCCAAACTCACAGAGAAGGGACTCTACACAAAGATCGCCCAAATGATTAACGGGAAGTTGAATGAGAAGAATATCAACTACTCAGTAACCACCGACAATGTTAGCGCTGATGTGAAGACGGCCGTCGACCTCTGCGCCGACCATTATGCTTATATGAAGCTCATCGACAATGGAGATGGATCTGTATCGTTGCGTGTGGATGTGCCCCAGGTTCCTGCCCTACTCGACTTTGCTGTTCAGCTATTGAAGGGAGAGAACACGACCTTTGAGGATTTTGCTAAAGACCAGATCACAAAGTACTTCGAGAGCAGTCAGACTACGGATGCACTGAAGAAGCTTTGGAATCAGAATAAGGACAAGTGGCATTTCGGCAAGGTTTATTACCTATCTGCAGAGTCGAGCTATAACACCTTTGAATTTACCGAAGACGGAAACGATGCAGCTGCTCTCTGGTCATTGACTGACGTGAACGCGACAAACAGTACTACAAATCCTTATCAGGGATACTTCCGCATTAAGAATGTGGGAGGGTTTGGCGACCAGCAATATGTCGAAGTGCGCGGACGTGCTACGGCTGATGTGGCTGCCACGAATGCCGACAAAGTAACTAAGCCGGGCACTGTGCTCTATGTTAATCTCAACGCGAATCCTACCACCATCTCTTCTCCTTACAAACAGGGCGAGACGGTAAAGGCATACGAATTGATGAACTTACGCAGCCAAGGGATCGACGTGATGAACGGCTGCGAGGCAACAACTATGGAAGAACTCGCCCAGATGTTGATGTTGGGAGATGAAGTCTCATTGTCGACTGCCTACAATGGCTATGTCGGTTTCGGGCGTATGCTCCTTAGCATGGGTGCTTCTTTAGCCGACGGTATGATAGGACAAACTATTACGGATGCAACCCAAAAGAGTAAGTTCGATGCTTTGATGGCAGATTTCAATGCTAACTATCTCCCGAATCTGAAGTTCCAAGTTTACCTGATTCCTGTAGACGGACAGAAGGATACTTATCTCGTTCGTTCGATGGTTCCCTCTCTGAAACCTATCGTTGATTTCTATAAAGCTAATAAGACAGATATGGATGCAGTTGTCGTCCCTGCTGTAAGAAACTTCCTTAATAACTACTCCAGCTATACCAGCAAGATCGGCTTTACCGGTGAGAAATTTACGGCTGATGATGATGCCACCATCAACAAATGGTATAGCGCGGATGGCGGTGAATGGCACGTAAAGATTGCTTGCGAAAAGAATGCTGACGGCACATTGAAGGGCAGCGGCACTGACGCTGATCCTTGGACGCTCTCCTACTCTACCATCCTCGGCAGTGAGCAGATCATGTTCGACTGGCTCAAGCTCCAGATGATGAAGGCATTGAAGGCTACAGGGCGCGACCATACACTCGGTGGCTATGTGAACATGATCCATTATAAAACACCGTATTACCTCATCGAAGGTGACAACCACGATGCTGCAGGCAACCGCGTCTATACGGGTAATGCTGAATTAGGCTTCGCCAACGACGGACTGAATGCAGGGACGGCTTTCGGTGGCTCTATCAACGATGACCTTACCAATGCCACAAATCATGCTTATTGGACACTCGAGCCTGTGGATGAGACCAACTACTTTACCGTAAAGCCTAACTCTCATCCGGGCAAGAACGGTAAGTATTACGCTTCTACCTATCTCGACTTCCCCTTCCAGATCAAAGGCAGCAACGTAAGCTCAGTCTATACGCTGAATGCTGATGGCGTTAAGGAGGGTACAGATGCCGATGGTAATGCCATCAAGTATGTTACCTTCGACAAGGCTACGGGTGTTATTCCTGCTGCTACACCTGTCATCATTGAGTATAACTCCAATGCAGTCAGCAGCGACCTGGCTCTCGAACCCGTGATGAGTGATGCACGTGCCACCACACAGAGCGACCTGATCCAGGGAACCTTCTTCGGTGGCAAGCACAATGTAACCTATCCGAATTTTAGAGATGGAACAATGGCTATCATCAAGAGCATGGCGTATGCCGCAATAAAGGGCAATATCGACGACAAGTTTGGTACGACAACCTTGAACAAGAACCTCTTTCTGTTTGGGTACAATGCTGAGGAAAAACATAATCCTTACGGGTTCTGGCTGTACAGTACACACAACGCAGACGATACTACCATTTCCAACAATAACATCCCTGCCAACAAGCCTTTCTTGCTTCAGGATCCTGAAATGAATGCGAAGATCTATGTGATGTTCGGTGATGAGGAAGCAACAGGTATTGAGCATGTTATCAACAACGACAATACGACAATTCCTGCTCATGCACCGCGTTATAATCTCTCTGGTCAGCGTGTAGACGAGACCTATAAAGGTATCGTGATTGTGAATGGTCATAAGTACATACAAAAGTAAGACTTTGAAGCGATGAAAAAAACATATATAAGGCCTAATACCACTTTTGTGGAACTAAATCTCCAAGGCAGTGTCTTGGAAGGGACAGCGATTGCAGGACAGTCTAAAGTCCCAGTGGGAAAGCCTGAAGATCCCAATGACGTAGAATGGAGTTCCAAAAGCAATCGTTTCGACGATGATGAAGAGGATGAAGCTTGGGACAGCACTTGGAAATAATAGTTAATCATCAAAGCCCCGTTACATCCTTCGGGATCTATCGGGGCTTTTTAAATAATTAAAGCAAATGAAATTATTAAAAGGAAAAGGAACAATGAAGCTGGCGATGCTCAGCCTGCTTCTAATGATATCGGGAAATGCCTTCGGTGGAGGATCCTCGACCTATTATTTTAAGGCTCAGTTGGCAGGCAAAACGGGTGAAGGCAAAGTTTATGGATCTTCAACCGATGTAACCCCAAAAGAGTCGGACTATAAGGAAACCTTTGTTGTTCCTCAATGGAGCTATACACAGAGTGGGGTTACAGATGTACGCTCCACCGCTTCGCTATATCTCTATGCCCAGCCGGAAAGCGGCTACATCTTGAAGAACTGGACGATGGGAAACCAAACAGTTGGGTTGGACAACAAGACCCTTGCTCCTATTCAGGGAAATACCACGGCCACGACTGTCAATTACGTTGCAAACTTTGTATCCACTGACACGCAGCTTGGCAAATATTATCGGGTAAAGAACGTATTAACCGGCAAATATGTCGGACTGGTAAACAACAAGCAGTTGGATTATCTCGATCTTGTCGCAACTGTAGGTGGAGGTCTAAGTCAAGCATCTGGTAATATCGACAAGATCTATCAAGCTTTGGGAGACAATTACATTGGCGTAGACATCAACATGGTACAGGACGAGAATTTGACCGACGTGGGTGATGTTCTTTTCCTTCGCGATGCTTCTACTACTCAGTATGACGTGGTAGGTCAGGGCACTTCATTGAATCATTTGGCACAAGGAACCTACCCGGGCAAGGAATACATTACGTTCTACAACAATTTCGCCAAATTTACCAAGCGGGATGCAGGCGATTATCTCATCTCATTGAAACCCAATAGTGACAATTCTACGGGCAATAGCATGTTTACGGATTCCTACTTCTACGACAACAATGGCAAGTTTGCACTCAACCAAAAGAAGCCCGCGAATGAAACCGATGAATACCACTGGCAGATGATACCCGTGGAATATTTCTGTGTGAAGCCACTCAACGAGAACATAAAGGATGGGAATGGATACTATTGGACAACTTTGGTAACGGCCTTCCCCTATCAGATTCCTGCAAACAGTGGTGTTCTTGGCGCATATACTGTTAAGCAAATAGAAGCTGGTGATGACAACAAGAATTATGCAAAGTTGGAAACAGTAGCCAATCAAGGAGAGACGGTTCCAGCAGGCACTCCCGTGCTGCTGAAGATGCACTTTTCTGATGCGTCTAAGAATAAGTTGATTCCAGTGGGCAACGTGTTCATTAGCAACTCTAACAAGGTTTCTCGCGATCTCCTTTCCGGCGTTTTCCTCGGTGGAAAGGAGAAAAACGACGCCACCAATTATAGAGTTCTCAACGTCAGTCCAACCTCTGGAAAAATTGGCTTCTTTAAGTTGAGCTCATCTGTAACTTATATGGGAGCCAATAAAGCCTTCTTGGATTTGTCAAAGACTTCCGGAGCCAAGGGTACGGTTTACATCGACTTTGACAACATAGACTCAAAAACGACAGGCATCACAAACATCCATCAAGACGAGCAAACCAAGAATCCTGTCTACTATGACCTGCAGGGCCGAAAGGTGCAACATCCACAAAAGGGTATTTATATTGTCAATGGTAAGAAAGTATTTATTAAGTAGATAAACAATTATGATCATTAAAAAGCATTATATCGCTCCGTCAGTAGAGATCGAGTATCTTGAGCCCCATTCACTTCTCGCAGGTTCAGGAGGTAGCAATCCTGAATGGGAAGTTAATGGTGATGAAACCGTCACTGGTCAAGGTGCCAAAGGTAATAATTTCTATGACGAAGAAACAGATGATCTTTCATCATCTAATTGTAAGTAAGATTACAGGAAGACAAGTGCCAGGCACTTGCCTTCCTGTTTTTTCTCCTGATCACATGAAACGTTTAGCCCTCATTTGTGTTTCTATCCTGCTTACACTGGTCTCCTTTGCACAAACCGACGACTATGACACTCTCATTCCTGGGTCACAAAGAGATGATTTCGTGAATGCCAGTCTGTTGATAGCCTCACCTGGCAACAGCATCTATTCCGTTTTTGGTCACTGTGCGCTGCGACTGCAATGCCCCTCTCAGCATTTGGACTATGTCTACACTTTTGAGACTGAATCTGGTTTGGCAGGCTACATGAAGTTCTTTGCCGGTCAGTCCAAGGCAGGGTTTGCAGCCATCAGTCCAAAGGAATATCTGACTGCGTACAGAAGAGAAGGCAGAGGTGTCATGGCTTACCCCATCAACCTCACTCCCCATGAGAAACAAGAATTGTGGCGGGCTCTCGATAACGATATGGTACAAGGACCACATCGCAAATACAATCTGATCAAGAACCAATGCCTCTCAATGAGTCTCCTGACGGTTGAAAGCATTTTAGAGAGAGAATATATTAGTTTCAAAGGCATTCCAAATCATTTGGTACACAAAAATAACGGATGCCTTGTAAGATACTATTCGCGAATGTCACCATGGGGACAATTCCTCTATATGACTTTTATGGGTAGTGAAGCTGACGATACCTGGGATATTGAATATACATTAGCGCCCGAATCAATGCCCTATTTATTGCGTGAGTCTAAGATCATTTCCGCAGACCATACACAGAGACGAGCCTTCATGAAAGGCAATCCCCAGCAATTGCTCTCAACAACATTTATCCCAACACCCTCCTCTGTAAGTCCTTCCCTATTCTTTGGATTTTTATTAGTGATGACGTTTTTTTTAACGTTGCTACAGGTAAAGGGCTGCTGCCGCCAATTAACTCATTATGTTGATGTGGCATTATTTGTATTTCAAAGTATAGCAGGACTTTTCTTGTTGTACGTCACGTTAGTGACAGGTCTTTTTGGCCTACATTGGAACTGGTATCTGATCCCTTTCAATCCTATCCCATGTTTGTTCTGGATATGCTTTCGCCATCGATCTTGGTATGGCAGGCTCTTTAATTTGTATGCAGCCATCTTAATTCTGTTCATACCGTTGATGTTTTTTGTTACTGAGCAAGCAGATATTCCCCATGCATTGCTCATCAGTATTCTTGCCATTCGCACCCTCATGAACTCGTCACTCTCGCAAGTTATCCAACAGAAGAAATCGTAGCGATGGGAACTGGGACATAGCCATCGCACGATTTCTGCGAATCCAGGCATGGATTTTTTGTCTCAACATGTCAAAGAACGATGCGCGGGAGATGACCTTTCACGCCCTGTAAGGTGACCTTTCACGAGGTGGGAGATCATCTTTTGCAAGACAGGAGATGACCTAACGGACGCCAACAGGTGACCTTTCGCGAGGCAGGAGATGACCTCCTGCAGAGCAGGTTGTTAACAACCCTGTTTGGCAATCCATACCATCGCCGCCCGCGCCGCCGACCCGCCCGCTTTTTTTCGTGAGCTTAAAAGAACAAAAACCAAAATGAAAAGAATCATCGGCGGCGGCGACGGCGGACTTTTTTTCGAGTCGACGACGTCGACTCTTTTTTTCTATATCTTTATTTTTATCTCTATTTATACGCGCGCGGATATAAGGTACGCGCACGAATATTGAATTTGCATTCAATTTAGACTCATTTTGCAACGTGTTATCATTCAATTTAGATTCACTTTCCATACCATGATCATCCTCGCCTGTGAAGAGCCTCAGGATCGCCTCAGGGATGTGAAACGAACACTGCAGACCGTGACTGGTGAAGGACTTCCTTTTCATGTCCACGCGGACCAGTCCGTAGTTGAGGATAACGATCTTGACATACCTCACCGACTTGTGCAATACCATGGCGAGCATCCGCAAGGTGAAATAGGAAAAACTGCCCACACAGTTGCGCCTGTGTGAGAGATAGAGCAAGAGGATCAGGAAAATACAAACGGCAGTGGCACCTCCTGCCTGAACCAAGTCGCCAAACAAAGGGTCTTCCAAGAAGTCCTTGGGAATCTGAATGTAAGGTACTTTTTTCATAAGGCGAAAAGTTTAATAGTGAATAAACGTGGTTAAACGGCACGATCCGTGCCATTTGCAGTTGACAAAACTACCCTACAAAGATAGCAAATCATATCCATATATCCAAATAATGGGACAGTTTGGAGACAGTTTTGAGTAAGATTTGAGACAGTTTTGAGACAGTTTTGAGACGCAACGACCTAAAATTAACTTATAAAACGTTGATAATCATAGTATTACTGATTTGTGTTAAAATCCTATTTTAACCCTATTTCCAACCTATTTTCAGTCTATTTGGTATCTATTCTCAGCCTATTCCCGAGCTATTCCTGTCTATTTCACACGATTTCCTCTGCTTCCAGGCTTTGTCCCGGAACAATCAAGACTATCCCACCCCAGCACCGAAGAGGGCGAAGTCACCTTTTGCCGGGTCATCGGGAAAGACCTGTCGGAGCTCTTCCGTCAACGCTATGACTGATGCCCATGTAGCTGTGCGCTGATGAATCAGTTGCAACTGCTGCGCCATTTGCTGGACATGGGTGTCCATGGGGATCAGGAGGTTCCGCTTGTCGATGAAGTCGGACCAGAGTCCGAGGTCAACGGGCGAGCCATCCCTGACCATCCACCTGAGGAACATACAAGGTCGCTTGCACAAAGAATAAACAGGCCGGGGAACCATACCCTTGATTCCCCGGCTTTGGAAATAGTCGCTTAACGCCCATAAAGTAGCCATTACATCGGTAACAGACAGCTCTCTCCTTGCGATGACTTGGCGCACGTACGTGCCGATCGTGCCATACTCGGTGAGCATCGCTTGCAAGGCTGCCAACAAACAGCGGACTTGATGGCAGGTATAGAGACGGTAGTAGCACGCATCCGTATCGGGTATCGCCTCCTTATACGCCCCTTGCCTTACCCAGTCGTAGACTTTCCCATGGGATTCGTCAAGCATGAACTGGATCTTCGGGAAGAATTGGCTCCGTGAACCATAACTCAGGCAGGAAGCAAGGAGAGCCATCACTTCCTGATCAGGTACCCCTACGACCTGGTGCATAAACCAGGAAGGATCCCCGTTGAGGAAATCCTGGGTCTCATATTGGTCGGCATAGCCGATCAGCAATTCTCTTGTTCTCTCGTCCATCTTCGCTATGACGGTCTCCACGGGCAGTACGATGGGCACCGTTGGCACGGCATCGGCTTAGCAACCTTTGCCATCAAGGCTGCACGAGGGTGCGCCATCAGGATCATATTCCTTCAGGCCAACGTCCTCGGGCTTTAGGGTGACTGTGCCATCCTCCAAGACGAAGGCTGGGATACCGATGTCCCCGATCTCCTTGGAGTGGTCGAATGCCGCGCTCTTGTCACGTAAGTGCATGAATGCACTCATATTCCTCACATTCTCACCAATGTCGATTACCTTGAATCGCTTGTCGCCTTTTACCTGCTCATCCACAAAAGCGCAGTATGGACAGGAAGGCATGCCATAAATTTTAATCATTGTTATTGTCCTTTCGTTAAATATTCATGTTATATTACTTGAGCCTTTGGTATTTAACCGAGGCTATTCATCGCTCCAACCCTTGTCATCCTCGTCCATATCGATGAAGTTCTTCTTAGCAAGACCAGCACCAGAGTCGTCCCCTGTGTCTGTATAGTTTTGGCTATCACCCATGGGCAATGTCTCCATCAGATCATGACCCATTTGAACGACGAAACAGTGTGGCTTCGTATAATTCTCTTTTTTCATTGTCATTCCTCCTTATTGATTACTGATGATCACCTTTTTCCCGTTATGGATGTAGACACCTCTCTGTGAAGGTTTCGTGCCTAATTCCCTTCCATCGAGGGTGTACCACGGCGTATTGACCTTTCCTTGTGTGGTTTCTACCTGAGAGATACCCGTAGGAGCAAAGGTATCCCATGAGAGGATGAATCCTTTTGCGTTAGAAGTAGTCCCTGTTAAGTCGAGATAAGCCCTCCAGTTGCCAATCTTGCTGTTGTTAGTCCGCCAGAAGCCTAACTTGTTGTATTGATCGGAGTTCGTGTTGTTGTTGAGACCTAACACATAATAGTTGGCACTGTTTTGAATGGATTTGTCTTTCGTTCCCTTCAAGAGATTCGTTTCAGCAGTCTTTGCCGTGCCCGTGCTCTGGTTCAAGGCAAAGAGCGTATAGGTATCTGCGGAGCGACGAATCAACATTGGCGTGTTAGCTGCGACGATCTCCCCTTCTTTGGCTATCTCTGTTAGCGTGGCTGTGTTGTCATGACTTCCTTCAGTCACGTGGGTGGCTGAGATCGCATAAGCCGTGGCACCTGTTGGCAGGACGGCGTCATAAGGGAGGTTGACAGTTCCATATTCCTGTGACATGGGCAACAAATAGCACTCTACAGTGTCTGTGACATCCATCACTTTCATGTAGGAAAGGCTGGCCCCCGTGTCATAATTGTAGGTGATGGTGATAGGGGTAGCCTTCGCAGAGGTACTTGCCCAGTTGAAGAGTCGTTTTCGTACGGAGCCATTGGTAAACTTCAAAGGCACCAAACCATCAGACTCCTGTCCAACAGAAAACGTAATGTCAGTGATATTGCCAGAAACGTTCAGTTTTGCATCGCTGATCTTGCTTGCGTCAATGCCGCTTCCAACGCGTAAATAAGCATCCGTTCCATCAGTATAGAACATCATTCGACGATGCTGTTTGCCAGCACTTGCACCGGCAAAAGTGTTTGTTTGATAAGTTTCCTTCAGCTGGGTAAAATTGCTCAAATCTATAGAAGCCAATGCATTGTTAGATACACAGAGAAAAACCATTTGAGTTGATAATTTGGGATGTAGGCTCAAGGACGTCAGCTAATTACCATGGCAATCGAGGTGTGTCAAAGCTGTGTTGTTAGTCAAGTTAAGAGCAGTCAGTTTATTACTGTAACACGACAGACCTGTCAAGGCTGTATTCTTGCTCAAATCAAGCTCTGTTAATTTGTTATTGAAACAGAGCAAAGTCTGGAGCTTGGCATTGTTGGTCAAATCGAGTTGGGTCAAGCTATTCGTATAGCAAGACAAATTGATCAAATACTGATTCTTCGTCACGTCTAGTTCTGTCAATTTATTGCCAAAACATAATAAATCTTGAAGTTGGGGCAACATACTAACATCGATTTTCGGCATATTATTGCTGTTAACAGACAGATAAACCAATTTAGTATTGTTGGATAAATCCAAGCTTGTAAGGAGAGGATTATTAAATGCCCATAACTTTTGCAACACAGTGTTTTTTGACAAGTCGATAGTAGTTAGCTTGTTTTTGTAGATTGACAAGTCTATCAACTGTGGATTGTGTGTAACATCAAGAGACTGGAGCAGATTGTTGCCTACATAAAGAGATTGCAACATGCTGCATTTGCTCACGTCAATATGGGTCAGCGTCTTCATTTCGGCGCAGTTGATGTAAGTCATATCTGGATTGTTTGTGAAGTCCAGAGATATTACACCGCATTTCGCAATTTTCAATGTTTGAAGCTTCGGAACGACACTTAGATCGATGCTCGTCAGATCTGGATTATTCTGACAAGATAATGAGGTCAACTCAGGAAAGAACTTCAAGCCTGTGAGGTCTTTGATACCCAAACCGTCCATGGATATAGAGGACACTGTTGTACTCGCCGGCAATACCCCATTTTTACCAAAACTGGAGTTAACATAAGACCTGAAAGCCGGGTCGGGGAAGTTCGTTTCGTTAATCTCAATGTCTTGGGCAAAGAGATGAGCTGGTGTGAAAAGTAAGACAATCGCCAGGAAGGCGTAGGACAAGACAAGCAGACGCTTGCTCTTTCTCGAAAAACGTAATAATTGCTGTAAATATCTAAATAATCCCATATAATATTGAATAAAAAACAAATGAATCTGAAATAATATTGAACTGATTGACACTGTATTTATTATACTTTCAGTGCTGACTTTCTCCTGATACGCTGCAAAGATAGTAATTATTTCAATCATGACCAAACAACCAGATAAAGATAAACCTCTAATTCGCATTTTTTAATAAAAAAACATCCTGAACAGCAATAAGTTGCCCAGGATGTTGCCTTAACAAAGTTCTTACTCGCCATCGTGGCACAAGTAAGGATCTCATAGATCTATATTTTCTCTTATTGATGCTGTTCGCGCAGCAGGTCATTAACCGTCTTCACCGGATTGAAGGTAGACAGGGGAACCTCAACGAAGACCGTGTTCCAGTCGCTCATAGCACCATTCCACAGTCCCGGAAGTTCTAATGCCTTCAGGTCCTTCCCATTCTTACTCTTGCTGCTGATAAACCCTGTCTTCGGGTCAACGTACTTCGGCAAGTCAAACGGATTCCCTTTGTAATCCTTGATGGCACAGACTAAATCGACAGGATTGAAATGTGTCCCCTCGGTGAACATCTTGACATAGTCAGGATTGTTCTTGTCGATCTGCGTGCTTTCCAAGATCTGCAGGCTGATCGTACCATCCTGGTTATAGGTCAGGAACGGTCCCCCACCCGGCTCACCAACATTCTTGACGACACCACAAACGCGCATGGGTCGGTTCAGCTTCTTTCGCAAGTAGATCACCAACTCTGCATCCTCCAACTCCTTGATGTCCGGTTTGCGACAGCAGAGATCGCGCTGCAAGAACCGAATGATCTCCTCTAATTGCGCATGGGTATAATTACCCGTATCCAACAAGCGCAGATACTCAAACGCTTTCTCCTGAAGCGTGACCAAGACACCCGCAATGAGCTGTTTATAGGTGACAGTATCTCCTTTCAATCGATCTGGAACTACATTATCTATGTTCTTGATAAACACAATGTCTGCATCAATCTCGTTCAAGTTTTGGATTAAGGCACCATGCCCTCCCGGTCGGAACAAGAGCGAGCCATCCTCATTCCGGAAAGGAGTGTTGTCCGGGTTGGCAGCAATCGTATCCGTATTAGGTTTCTGCTCAGAGAAAGAGATGTTGAACTTCACCCCAAACTTTTGGGCATATTTCCCTGCTTTCTCAGCTACCTTCTCCTTGAAAAGAGCCAGATGGTCGTGACTAACCGTGAAATGGACATTCGCCTCGCCGCCACTGCTTGCATAAAGGGCAGCTTCTACCAAATGTTCCTCCATCGGCGTGCGGGGACCATCCTCATAATTATGGAAAAGGAGCAATCCCTTGGGCAGATTCCCATAGTTTAATCCCTTAGGTTCCAACATGTTTGCCACGATTGCTTTATAGTTTCCTTCAGCTAACAGTTGCCGGATATTTTTTCCTTCGTTCTTCTTGCACTGGTCGCACAAAGCCTCACGGAAAGCAAACTCCCTGATATGGTCGAAGAAAGTCTTCTCAAAGTCGGTCTGTGGCTGGTCATAGTCTGCGTTCAAGAAAGCGAACATGTTCTTGAACATCCGGCTGGCAGCGCCAGAAGCCGGGACGAACTTCACGATCTTCTTCCCGCTTTCCTTGTACTTTTCCCATGCCTCATCATATTTCTCCCGCTCTTCCGCAGAGGGAGCCATGATGCCTTTGCCTATAGCGGCGGCACCTTCCAGCTTGAGGAAAGGGAACCCCGTCTTGATCTGCTCTAACTGATGATGGACTTGCTCTTCAGAGATGCCACGTTCAGCAATTTGCTGTAAGTCTTTGTCTGATAACATAATATAATCGTTTTGAATTTAAAGCATAAACAGGACGAATACCTAACTATCTGTATTCTTGCAACAAATTTAGTTACTTTTGTTGAAAAAAGGAAATGTTTGGAAGAAAAAGTGTAACTTTGCAATGAGATTTTCTTAGAGAGGCAAATTATGGAAGAGAAATTCGAATTCACTCCTGAGGAGAAAGCAGAGACCTTGGCATTGGCAAGCAAGTTGAAGGTTGCCATTGGCGACACGCTGAAGCCGGGTGACTTAGAGAAAGTGGAGAAGCACGTCATGTCTTCAATCGACAAGGGTCAGATTGAAAGGAACATCTTCGGACTGAACCCGATCCTCTGTTCTTTTCAGACGGCTGACATTGCCGTCGAGGAGATCGGCATGAAGCGAGATGGCGTCTTAGCAATCATTCTCTTCCCAAGTGTCCTCAGCGGACATGCGGAAATGGAATACGTGAAGGATACGTTTGGGGAGGATGTCTATCATATCATCCACGGACTGATGCATATCCAGGAACTTTATAAAAAGAATCCCGTCATCGAAAGCGAGAATTTCCGTAACCTCCTGCTTTCCTTCGCAGAAGACATGCGTGTCATCCTGATCATGATTGCTGACCGCGTGAACCTGATGCGGCAGATCCGGGATACGGACAAGGTGGAAGCCAAGAAAAGGGTGAGCGAGGAAGCCTCTTATCTATACGCCCCATTGGCACATAAACTCGGTCTGTATAAACTGAAAAGCGAGTTGGAGGACCTGAGCTTGAAATACCTGGAGCATGACGCTTATTACATGATCAAGGAAAAGTTGAATGCTACCAAGCGATCCCGAGATGCGTATATCGAACGGTTCATTGGCCCGATCCAAAAGAAATTGGAGGAAGCAGGATTGAAATTCCACATGAAAGGACGGACCAAGAGCATCCATTCCATCTGGCAGAAGATGAAGAAACAGAAATGTGGGTTCGAAGGGATCTATGATCTCTTTGCCATTCGCATCATCCTCGACTCGCCCTTGGAGAAAGAGAAAATGCAGTGCTGGCAAGTCTATTCCATCATCACCGACATGTATCAGCCGAACCCTAAGCGGCTACGCGACTGGTTGAGCGTACCAAAGTCGAACGGCTACGAGAGCCTTCACATCACGGTCTTAGGTCCGGAGAACAAATGGGTGGAAGTACAGATCCGGACGGAACGGATGGATGAGATTGCCGAGCGTGGCCTTGCTGCCCACTGGAGATACAAGGGCATCAAGGGAGAGAGCGAGAAAGGCATGGATGAATGGCTGAACAACATCCGGTCGGCACTGGAGAACAATGATGACCTGCAGTTGATGGACCAGTTCAAGATGGATCTATACGAAGACGAGGTATATATCTTCACCCCGAAAGGCGACCTGTTCAAGTTTCCGAAGGGAGCCACGGTTCTCGATTTTGCCTATCACATCCATTCGAATATTGGCAATACCTGCGTGGGGGCACGAATCAACGGGAAGAATGTGTCCATCCGCGAAGAGCTCCATTCGGGCGACACGGTGGAGATCGTCACGCAGAACAACCAAAAGCCCAGCACAAACTGGCTGAATATCGTCAAGACATCACGGGCCAAGGCAAAGATCCGGTTGGCTTTGAAGGAAACTCAAGTCAAGGACGGACTCTATGCCAAGGAGATGTTAGAACGCAGGTTCAAGAACAAGAAGATCGATATCGAAGAGAGCGTCATGAACCACATGATCAAGAAAATGGGGTTCAAGGAAATCTCCGAGTTCTATAAGCAAATCGCTGACAACAAATTAGATATCAACGAGATCATTGATACGTATGTCAAGACGAGAGACCATCTTCAAAATCCAAATGCCAACCTTCCTGCTCGCTCCGCCCAGGAGTTCAATTTTGAAAACCCGGACGAGGCGATCACCAAGGAAAATGACGATGTGTTGGTCATTGACAGGAACCTGAAGGGAGTCGACTACAGTCTTGCCCAATGCTGCCATCCCATCTATGGCGACCCGATCTTCGGTTTCGTCACGGTCAGCGGTGGCATCAAGATCCACAGGAAGGACTGTCCCAACGCCCCGGAGTTGCGCCGGCGATTTGGTTATCGCATCGTCAAGGCACGTTGGAGCGGGAAAGGATCGTCACAATACAGCATCACCCTCCGTGTCATTGGCAATGACGACATCGGCATTGTCAACAACATCACCAGTATCATCTCAAAGGAAGAGAAGATTGCCCTTAGGACGATCCATATTGACAGCCATGACGGACTGTTCAGCGGCAACTTAGTCGTTCAGTTAGAGGATGTCAGCAAGTTAGAGGACTTGCTGAAGAAGCTCAGGACCGTGAAAGGTGTCAAGCAGGTCACCCGTCTCTAATGGAATTGATTCAGGAGTTGCTCGTCCAAGATCGTGATCCCCTTGATCGTGCAGAATCCCCGCAAGTACAGGAAAACCAAGTTCTTGTAAATTCTCTTTAAGCTGTATTTCTTGTACAACTGGGTTCTCATGATCTTCTCCATGGCATTCGACCCTAAGACCCGGACGATGTCATAATCAATGTCATCCCTGAAATAACCTTCCTTGATGCCTTCCCTAAAGAAGGTACGGGAATAGTCGTTACGCCGATCGTGCTTGGTTTGCAAGAAATCAATGACACTCTTGTATTTATGGATTTCCTCATAGAAGTTGATATTCGTGTTGTCTAACTCCTTCATTTGCAACTTGAGGAACTCCAAAAGAATCTCCATCACATTACGAGGGTGCTCTGCCATGAACGTGCGCATGTGATTGTCCAACTGATCCTCATGCTGTTTCACCATCTCCAAAAGGAGAGCCTCCTTTGTACCATAGATCTCATACAAAGTTCTTTTCGAGATACTCAACAGTTCGGCAATGTCATCCATCCTCACTGCCTTGACTCCCTTAGCGGTAAATTCCCGAAAGGCAGTCTGCAAAATCTTGTCTTTTAACTCCCTGCGATATGGAGTTTGAGTAATTGGTTGTTTCATGATTTGAACTTTTATGGTGCAAAGGTAAAAAAAAAATGTGAAACTGGCATCTGTCTGTTGGTTTTTTATTAACTTTGCCCTTCGATAGTCAAATCTATTATATTAGTATGGTAAAAATAACAAAAGAGATGGCCCTCGAATATCACGAGTCTGGCCGTCCTGGAAAAATTGAGGTAAAGCCTACTAAGCCGTATCGTACTCAGACCGACCTTAGTTTGGCGTATTCGCCAGGTGTGGCATATCCCTGTCTGGAAATCCAGAAGAATCCTGACGATGTGTATAAGTATACGGACAAAGGGAACTTAGTCGCAGTGATCAGCAATGGAACTGCTGTTCTTGGATTAGGTGACATCGGTGCCATGAGCGGCAAGCCCGTGATGGAAGGAAAAGGACTGCTTTTCAAGATATATGGAGGCATTGACGTGTTCGATATCGAAGTGAACGAGAAGGACCCTGAGAAATTCTGTGAGGCCGTGGAGAAGATAGCCCCGTCATTCGGAGGAATCAACTTAGAGGACATCAAGGCCCCTGAATGTTTCTATATTGAGGAACGCCTGAAGAAAAACTTGGATATCCCTGTCATGCACGACGACCAGCATGGGACGGCTATCATCTCAGCCGCGGGGTTGAAAAACGCCTTGGAAGTGGCTGGGAAGGATATCTCTCAAGTCAAGATCGTTGTCAACGGCGCAGGCGCCGCTGCCATCTCCTGCACGAAGTTGTATTGTGCCTTAGGCGCTAAGAAGGAAAACATTGTCATGATCGACTCCAAGGGAGTCATCACCAGCGACCGTGAGAACCTGACTCCCCAGAAGAAACTCTTCGCAACGGATCGCCGCGATGTGCATACATTGGGAGAGGCAATCGTGGGTGCTGATGTCTTTGTAGGCTTGTCCAAAGGGAATATCCTGACACAGGACATGATCCGTTCCATGGCTAAGAACCCAATCGTTTTCGCCTTGGCCAACCCTGTTCCTGAGATCAGTTATGAGGATGCCATGGCCAGTCGCCCTGATGTCCTGATGTCAACAGGTCGTTCCGACTATCCTAACCAGATCAATAACGTCATTGGTTTCCCCTATATCTTCCGCGGTGCCCTCGACGTGCACGCCCGTGCCATCAACGAGGAAATGAAGATGGCTGCCGTCCATGCCATCGCAGAATTAGCCAAGCAACCTGTGCCGGAGATCGTGAACAGTGTCTACCATGTCACCGACCTGACTTTCGGCCCGAAATATTTTATCCCGAAGCCTGTCGACCCACGACTGATCACGGAGGTAAGTGCTGCCGTGGCAAAAGCTGCCATCGAGAGTGGTGTGGCCCGTCGCACCATCACCGATTGGGAGGGATACAAGAAGCAGTTGAGACAGATGCTCGGTCAGGAGACCAAGCTTACCCGGAAGTTGCATGATACAGCACGTATGCACCCACAGCGTGTCGTATTCGCTGAAGGCGGGCACCCCACCATGATGAAGGCTGCCGTGCAAGCCAAGCAGGAAGGGATCTGCTACCCGATCCTACTGGGTAATCCCGACCGACTGAACCGACTGGCTAACCGCCTGAAACTGGATTTGTCTGACATTCAGATCGTTGACATGCGAGCAGACCAGGAGCAAGGTAGGCGTGCTACCTATGCCAAGCACTTGGCAGAAAAGCGCGCACGCCAAGGCTATACCTTTGAGGAAGCATATGACAAGATGTATGAGCGCAATTACTTCGGCATGTCCATGGTAGAGCAAGGAGATGCGGATGCGTTTATCACTGGTCTCTATACGAAGTACTCTAACACCATCAAGGTAGCCAAGGAAGTAGTCGGCATCCAACCCGGGTTCAAGACCTTTGCCGCCATGCACATCATCAACACAAAGAAGGGTTGCTACTATATTGCCGACACGCTGATCAACCGCCATCCCGACGAGAATGTCCTCACGGATATCGCACGGCTTGCCGACCAGACCGTAAGGTTCTTCAATGAGGAGCCTAAGATCGCCATGATCAGCTATTCCAACTTCGGTACTGACGAGGTGGGCAGTCCACAGAAAGTACATACCGCTGTCGAGATGCTCCAGAAACAATACCCGGATATGGTCATTGACGGAGAGATGCAGGTGAACTTCGCCCTCAACCGTGAGTTACGGGATGACAAATATCCTTTCACCAGACTGAAAGGAAAGGATGTCAACACCATGGTGTTCGCCAACATGAACAGTGCCAACTCCAGCTATAAGCTCCTGCAGTGCCTGGATCCTGAGGCAGAAATCATCGGCCCGATCCAGATGGGACTGAACCATGCTATCCATTTCACAGACTATGAGAGTTCGGTTCGCGACGTAGTCAACATTACAGCGATCGCTTGCATCGATGCTTATGTGGAGAAGTTGAAAAAAAGCAAGAAAGAATAAGAGTTTCCAATAATCGAGAAATGCACATACTCTGCCCGGAGATATGTGCATTTTTCATTTTAGCGCACTCCCAAGATCATCACCGGTATCCATGCGGGTGCTCCCTCGCTGATGATTCCCGCGGAGGTCCTCCCCTGTCGAAAGAAGTTTAATCAAGGTAAGGAGAAAAGAGGAAAACACAAAAATAAGAAGAGATTATTTTGTATATTGACAGATTTGGCGTAAATTTGTAGCTTCAACAAAGGAATAGAACATGGATCCATATATTGAGGTAAAAGGAGCGAGGGTAAACAATCTGAAGAATATCAGCTTGAAGATACCTCGCAATCAATTCATTGTCATCGCAGGGCTCAGTGGTTCGGGCAAGTCATCCCTTGCCTTTGACACGCTCTATGCGGAGGGACAGCGCAGATACGTAGAATCCCTGTCATCGTACGCCCGGCAGTTCTTAGGGAGAATGAGCAAGCCAGAATGTGACTTCATCAAAGGATTGCCCCCTGCCATTGCCATTGAACAAAAGGTCAACTCGCGGAATCCCCGTTCCACGGTCGGCACTTCCACGGAAATCTATGAGTACTTGAAATTACTCTATGCCAGGATTGGCAAGACCTACTCGCCGATCTCTGGACAGGAAGTCAAGAAACATTCCACGGAGGATATCGTGAAGTGCACACAGCAATATGCGCAGGGAACGAAGTTCGTTGTCTTGGCTCCTCTCCATGTCATGGAAGGCAGGTCGCTGCAGAAACAGTTGGAAATGGATATCCAGGAAGGATATGTCAGGTTATGCTACAAAGGGGAATTCGTGAGGATTGAGGATTTCTTGGAAGCCCACCACGACCTCAACACGATCAATGCCAAGGATATCTACCTCCTGATAGACAGGATGTCGGTGGACGATGCCAAGGACTCTGTCTCCAGGCTGATCGACTCAGCTGAGACAGCGATGTATGAAGGTGACGGAGAATGCAAGCTTATGTTCCTACCCTCCGGCATTACCTATGATTTCTCTACCCGCTTCGAGGCTGACGGCATGAAATTCGAGGAGCCTAACGACAACATGTTCTCCTTTAACTCCCCTCTGGGCGCATGCCCTACTTGTGAGGGATTCGGCAAGATTATCGGCATTGATGAGAAATTGGTGATCCCTGACTCTACCTTGAGCGTTTATGACGGATGCGTGCAATGCTGGCATGGGGATAAGATGGGGATCTGGAAGAACGAGTTCTGCAGACGGGCTTCCCAGGATGGATTCCCAATCTTCACTCCCTATTACCAGCTCTCGCAAAAGGAAAAGGACATGCTTTGGCATGGTCTTCCGTCTGAGAAGAAAAAGGACATCCACGAGCAAGTGAGCATTGATGCCTTTTTCCAAATGGTGAAAGAAAACCAATACAAGATACAATACAGGGTGATGATGAGCCGATACAGGGGAAAGACGACATGTCCTACATGTCATGGAACGCGCTTGAAAAAGGAGGCAACCTGGGTGAAAATCGCAGGGATGAGTATCACCGACTTAGTGGAGATGCCCATTGTCAACCTTAGGAAATGGTTCCAAGAACTGCAATTGGACGCTCACGACCAAGAGGTTGCGAAACGATTGCTGACGGAAATCAATAATAGGTTGCAGTTTCTGTTGGATGTGGGCCTAGGATATCTGACCTTGAACCGGATGTCTAACACCTTGTCTGGCGGCGAGAGTCAGCGCATTAACCTGACCACATCCTTAGGAAGCTCACTGGTCGGTTCTCTCTATATCTTGGATGAGCCCAGTATCGGTCTGCACAGCCGTGACACAGGATTGCTGATCCACGTCTTGAAAGAATTGCAGTCATTAGGGAATACGGTGATCGTGGTGGAACATGACAAGGAGATCATGAGAGCTGCCGATTATTTGATCGACATTGGTCCTAAGGCCGGTCGCTTAGGAGGAGAAGTGGTCTTCCAGGGCAAAGCATCGGAAATCACGAAAGCAGCTTTGGAGAAATACCCCAATAGCTATACAGTCAAATACCTGACCGGGGTGGAGACCATCGACGTTCCGACCTCACGGCGTACATGGAATAAGTGTATCGAGCTGAAAGGAGCACGGATGAACAATCTCCGGGGCATCAACGTCAAGATTCCATTGAATGTCATGACCGTTGTCACGGGTGTCAGTGGCAGTGGAAAGTCTACCTTGATCAAGGGTATCCTATATCCAGCCTTGAAAAGGCACTTAGATGAGGTTGCTGATTTCCCAGGGGAATACCTGTCTTTAGAGGGAGATTGGAAGTCGATCCATCATGTGGAATTCGTCGACCAAAATCCCATCGGCAAGAGCACGCGATCCAATCCTGCCACCTATGTCAAGGCATATGATGCTATCCGGCAGCTCTTTGCCGAACAGCCCCTGGCCAAGCAAATGGGGTATACATCGCAATACTTCTCTTTCAATGCGGAGGGAGGACGCTGTGAAGAATGCAAGGGAGCCGGTGTCATAACGGTGGAAATGCAATTCATGGCCGACTTAGTCTTAGAGTGTGAAGCTTGTCATGGCAAGCGGTTCAAACGAGAAATCTTAGACGTCAAATACGAGGGGAAGGATATCAACGATGTATTGAATATGACGGTATCAGAGGCGATCGAATTCTTCGGTTCTCATCACCAAAAAACCATTGTCAACCGATTGGCTCCTTTAGAGGAAGTGGGATTGGGCTATATCAAATTAGGGCAAAGCTCCTCCACGTTGTCTGGAGGAGAGAACCAACGCGTCAAGTTAGCGTACTATATCGGTCAAGAAGTAGCTGAGCCTACCCTTTTCATCTTTGACGAGCCCACGACAGGCCTTCACTTCCATGACATCAAAAAATTGCTCCATGCCTTCGATGCCCTGATCGAAAGAGGGCATTCCGTCCTGATCATCGAGCATAATATGGATGTAATCAAGTGCGCGGACTATGTCATTGACCTTGGTCCAGAGGGAGGTGACCGTGGCGGAAACCTCGTCTGTGAAGGGACACCGGAAGAAATTGCCCAATGCAAGAAAAGCATAACGGGGAAATTCCTAAAAGAAGAACTCAAGAAGGAATGAAATCTGAGGTCTCCATACTCATCCCTACTTACAACCATGTATGTGTGGAAATGGTGCAGGAGCTGTCAACGCAGGCTCTTCAAGTTGAGGGCTTGGCGTTTGAGGTGCTCGTGGGGGATGATGGCTCGACCAATAGGGAATCCATCCTGAAGAACCGTAGGATCAATACCTTTGCTCACTGCCATTATATTGAGAACACGATTAATTTGGGCAGGGCCGCTATCCGCAACCAATTAGCGAAAATGGCGCGTTACCGATGGTTGCTCTTCGTCGATAGTGACATGACCATCTGCTCCACGCAGTTCCTAAAACAGTATCTTGATGCTGACCCTTCCCTCTCCGTGATCTGTGGAGGGTATAAGGTGATCGGGGATAACGCACACTACAAGAGCAACCTTAGATATCGGTATGAAAGCAAGTCAGGCAAGAAAAGGGAGTTGGATCAACGCCAGAAATCACCTTATCAGCATTTCAGTACTGCCAATTTCATGATTTCCCGCAACGTGATGTTGGCACATCCATTTGATAGTCGGCTTAAAGAGTATGGATATGAAGACGTGCTTTTGGGGAAGACACTGCAAGAAAACCAGGTAGCGATGGCACACATCCATAATCCCGTAGGCTTTGAAGACTTTGAGGAGAATGAGGATTTTCTGAAGAAAACAGAAGAAGGCATACGTACCTTGAAGTCCTTTCAACAAGACCTGCAAGGATACTCGAGGCTGTTGGGCATCGTCCATTTTATGGAAAGAATCCATTTGGATACGATCTACACGATATTGTTTCGGTCAATGAGAGCCTATTGGAGGAAGAACCTGTGCAGTGCAAGCCCTTCCCTCATGCTCTTTCAGTTATATAAGATTGGCTATTATTTCAGTTCGTAGATGCCAGAAGGTGCCTGCCTCTTGAGCACATCCAATAAGAAGTCCTTCCCTACGACAATCCCATTGTCATGCAAGTCACTCTCCACGGTCAGCTTGGCAAGCTCCGGATGGTTATTATGGTCACTCAGATGGCACAGCCATACATGCTTCAACTTTGGGGTGGCATATCCAATCAATGCTTGTGCACATTCATGGTTACTCAAATGACCTAACTTTCCCCTCACCCTGTCTTGTAAAGTACGGGGATAAGGACCGTTCCTGAGCATCTCCTCATCATGGTTTGCCTCTATCACCAAATAATTGGCATCACTGATAAACTCTTGCATGTGAGGCTTGATCTCCCCTGCATCCGTAATCAGGCAGAAGACCACATCACCGTATTCTATCTTATAGCCCACATTATCTTTACTGTCATGGGGGACATCAAAAGAGGTAACCGTGAATTCCCCTACTTTCAAGGAAGTTCCTTTTTCTATGATACGCACTAAGGACGGGTCTATTTTCTTCTTGACGCAGAAGTTCTCCCGTATGCCTTCGTGCACTTTCTTCGTGGCATATACCGGCAATTGATATTTCATACTTAGGCTCCCTACCGACCGGACATGGTCGGCATGGTCATGGGTGATCAAGATATTCTTGATGCTTGACATCTTCAAGCCATATTCATCGAAATGTTTTTTCAACCGTCTCAGTCCGACTCCTACATCAATTAAGAGCCCATCGGTCTCTGTAAAAAGGAAATAGCAATTACCACTACTACCACTACCGAAGCAAATAAATCTCAGCATCTATCGTTCAAATTTATGACAAAATTAAGCAAATCCTGTGACATTACAAAGTATTTTGAGTACCTTTGTCCAAATTTAAACATTCAACATGAAAATTAATCGTTTGAAATGCATTGCCATGGGACTGCTTTCACTGATGGTTTCCTGTGGGCAACAGGGCAGTGAGCGGCAGTTGAAGGAGAATGTCGATTCCTTTGCGACACACTATTTCAACTGGCAGTTTGAGCAAGCAATCCCCTATTGCACGCCCACATCTAAGGTTTGGCTGCAGTTTGCGGCGTCGAATGTCCACTCTGAGGACATCGATGTCTTGAGGAACCGCGATGAGGGTGCATCTATCGAATTAGGAGAGATCCATGATACAGACAACGACTCCATAGCCTATATAGACCTGACCGTTAGGAATTATGTCAGGATGGATACCATCGGAAAGCCTGCGCAAGTCATAGAGGAAGACCAATATAGCATCCCCCTCCTCTACCAAAATGAGCAATGGAAAGTCGATCTCAAAGGCATGCCACGGTGGAAGAAGCACTAAAAAGGCAATCCCACGGCAAAGTGAAAGCAGAAATCCCGACTGAAATCGGGATGGATAATGGCATAATGCTCCTTCTGATTTTCATAAGCAGGGTTGATGGCTTTCATACCAAAGTCGAAACGCAAGATAAAATAGTCAAAATTCAACCTGAGCCCTAACCCATAGGCAACGGCGATCTGCTTATAGAACTGATTCCACTGAAACTGTCCGCCGGGTTGCTCCTCATAATTTCGGATCGTCCAGATATTACCGGCATCCACGAATGCAGCGCCATAGAACTTCCAAAAGAGGAAAGTTCGCATCTCGGCATTCAAGTCCAGCTTCACGTCTCCTGTCTGATTGATAAAGTCAATGATTCCATCTGTTCCCTTGAATTTACCAGGCCCCAATTCCCTGACTCCCCAGCCACGGACAGAGTTGGCACCTCCTGAGAAATATCGTTTCTCAAAAGGAAGGATAGTACTATTCCCATAAGGATACGCAATGCCTAAGTCGGCATGCAATGCCAAGGCATTATGGGCATCAAAACGGATGAGATGGGTATAATCGAAGTCAAATTTCACATATTGTGCGTAAGCAATATTGAACAAAGTATACTGCCTATTCTCGTTCTTCGAACTCCCCAAGAGATGCGAGAACGCGTTCAGTACATTGCCTGCCGTCTCGAAATTAGCCTTAATAGCATCTACATTATTATTATAGGTAATGCCAAATCCTGTCTTCATGATAAACAAGTCCTCATAATTGTACCTGAGGATAGCATTCCGATTGCTGACACTATCTAAGTAATCGTGCTTGAAAGTCTCGCTGATCCATGGCATATAGACATAGTTCATGTCCAACAAGTCGATCCGATAAGCAAGGTTCCTGTGCGGTTCGCTCCAACGATACCTCCACGCTGTTGAGAAAACACGCCTGTGAAACTCTGGCCTGTTCTGTAAGTCCCATGACAATGACAACTCGGAAGTGGCGTTGACGTTCTTGATAAAGTGACGGGACAAGAATGGCGCGACTAAATAAGGGAATGCGAGCTTACTCTCAATACTGTATTCCTCGTAGTTTTGGTTGGAATAGCCTTCCAACCCCGTGATCGCCTCAAAAGCTCCGCGCAACTCAACACTGAACGTCTCGCTTCCCCGGAAAAGGTTCCGGTTCTCATACGTCAAGGACGCTGCCGCTCCTAAGTCACCTGCGGTATTGGTTCCCTCGGGCTGGAAAGAAATCGTGGATGGCTTATTGGTACTGATTTGAATATCGCAGTCGAGCAACATAGAGTCTGGATGCTCTGAGAAATGGATACTCGTGAACTTCACATCCTGTAATCTGGCGAAGTTATTATAGGTCTTCTGCAAGTCAGAAGCACTGAACGGTTGCCCAGCGGTAATGGCGGTTGTCCTTTCCAAGACCTTCCGCCGCAGGTGGATACGATCGCTATCGCCACTGAGATAATTGATCTTGTTAATATAATATTGAGGGTGGTTCGTCTCAGGACTGTCATTCGTCGGACGATATTTCAGCAGGTGCAAGATGATGTTCACCCCGTCCTTCGATTGTGTGGAATCAGCACTATACTGTATGAAGTCCTTATGGAACCGATAATATCCATTGTCATTCAGGATCTTTGTGATCCTTTTCCTTTCCTCATCCAATTTCTCAACCGTGAACTTGGTGCCCGAGTGAAGCCCTTGTGCCTTGGGATTATCCAAGTCGAGGAGACGGGCAATCGCCGTGTCTTGTATGTCATATTGGATATGATGGATATAATAGGGGTCACCAGGATGAAGGATATAGATCGCCTTAAGCTTTTTCCCCTTGACCTTCGTCTCAAGGGTGACCGACGAGTTCATATACCCCATGTTCTGCATGGCGGTCTTAAGGTCCTCACAAGAAAGCCTCGCTTGTACCGTATCATAAACGACCGGCTTCTGCCCGATATGAGTTAAAGTTCTATTAATCCATTTCGTCGTGTCCGTTCCTGCCAACGCATAAGTGCCCAAAGGGATCTTGAAAAGCGAGAACCATTTAGAATTTGCTTTCTGACGAATATAGGGCTGAAGGACAGAGGGATCGAAATGCTTTGTGTCAGATTTAATTTGTACCTTTTCCAACATATACTTCTCATCCGGAACAAACTTGGTCGCAGAGCATGCGCCGATGATCAGAACAAACAAGACGCAGGCAATGCCAGAGAAGAAGTAACGGACAATTGCATGATGACCCGTTATAGGGATTGTTGGAATTTTCAATTCAAATCTCATTTGCATGCAAAGATACTGCAAATCGAGAGAAATACAAAAGAAACGAATGTTTATTTTTATTTCCGAGATGCAGCGTATCTTCATGGTTCCATCCTTAAAGATACTGCAAATCGAGAGAAATACAAAAGAAACGAATGTTTATTTTTATTTCCGAGATGAAGCGTATCTTCATGGTTCCAACCTTAAAGATACTGCAAATCGAGAGAAATACAAAAGAAACGAATGTTTATTTTTATTTCCGAGATGCAGCGTATTTTCAACGGTGCTCACCTTAAGATTAGGTAAATCATGTAAATTTCAAAACAAAGTTTGCTAAATTATTCCCCACTTCCCTTGTTTATCATCTAAAATTAGTATTTTTGCATATCATTAATGCAATATGATCAGTAAGGCGAAAATCAAGTTCATCCGTTCATTGGATCAGAAAAAGACCCGAAAAGAAGAGAAAGTCTTCGTGGCAGAAGGTCCTAAGGTCGTCGGTGACCTGATGGAAGTCATGTCTCCTGTTTCTCTTTTTGCAACCGAAGGGTGGCTCAGTGTCCATTCCCAGCATGGCGATCTGTGCCAAGTAGTCACGGAAGAGGAATTGCATAAGATCAGTTTTCTACAGCATCCACAACAGGTATTAGCCATCTTCCCACAGTTTGACGATACGACAGCTTTCAATCCCAACACACTTAGCTTGGCTTTGGACGGCTTACAAGACCCAGGCAACTTAGGGACTATCATCCGCATTGCTGACTGGTTTGGCATAGAGAGCATCTATTGCAGCAAGGATACCGCAGACCTCTATAATCCCAAAGTCGTACAGGCCACCATGGGAAGTATGGCAAGGGTTAAAGTCCAATACACTGACCTTCCTGAATTCATCGGTTCCTTGCCTGATGGCTATCCGTTATACGGAACCTTGCTGGATGGGAAAGATCTCTATCAACAAGCCTTAACCCCTTATGGACTTATCATCATGGGAAATGAGGGGAATGGCATTTCACCGGAGATTCGAAGAAAGGTGAACCATCAACTGCTCATTCCTAACTTCCCAGAAGGACGTAAGACGGCAGACAGCCTGAATGTCGCCATTGCCACAGCGATCATTTGCGCGGAGTTTAGAAGAAGATCATCATAAAATTGATATACAACAATGGAAACGGAATTATATAAAGGGAGGAGTTTTTCTGGATGTATCAAAGCAGCCTATCTGCTGTTCAATACGAACTTACGGTCCATTTTGAAGAAGATGTGGCTACCTTCACTGCTTTGGGCTGTGCTGGCAACTGGTCTCGTGCTGATTTATCTTCCTGACAAGGGAATCCATGATGCCGGCATGGCAAAGCCATGGACCACTCTCCTGCTGATAGGATGCATGTTCTTAGGGGAAATCTTTGCTGACATTTGGTTCATGGCACGCTTGCAGTGCCTGTTGAACGGGCTTCCTATCCGAAAGAACTTCAAGCGATGTGCCATCCTGACCTGTATCCTTTTGGGAGCAGGTATACTCTTCTACCTCCTCCTGTCTATGGGAACAAACTTATATATGGGACAAATGGTGGGAAAATCGGCTACCCTTGGGAAGATGGCTGCCAGTTCTATCGCAGCCGTAGTATTGTTGATTGCCATCCTTGTGGCTGTCCTCCCCTTTGAATTCTCTTTCATCAAGTACCTTATCGGGGAAACGTCGAAGCTCAAGGACGTTGTGACCCAAGACTATCGAAAAGGATGGCGGCACTGGGGATTCTTGATGATCACGACTTTTATCTCCATGTTAATCCTCATTGTTCTCTCATCCATCTTGTTCATACCGTTCTCGATTATCCTAACCGCACAGGTCTTCAACCAGTTAGGTATGCTCGATGGGGATCCCAATGGTGCCCCGAGTGGATTCTTTGCCGGCGTCATCGCTGTCACAGTCCTAACCCTCTTTATAGATGCTTTCCTGTATATCTGGTACTATTTCGTACTTTATTATGCGTATGGTTCTATAGAAGCCTTGGAAAAAGAGCGCAAAGAATTAAAATTGGAAGAACAAATCGATTCTAAAAATAAATCCATAACGGCATCCATCTCATGAAAAAGCAAAAGATACTGTTCATCGATCGCGATGGGACATTAATCGAGGAACCCGCTGACGAGCAGATTGATTCTTTCGATAAACTGAAATTTACAAAGGGCGTATTCAAGAATTTGGGATTCATCCGACAACACCTTGATTTCAAATTCGTGATGGTTAGCAATCAGGACGGATTAGGAACAGACTCTTTCCCAGAAGAAACGTTCTGGCCTGTACACCGCTTTATCCTCCAAACCCTCGAAGGGGAAGGTATAACTTTCGACGACCAGCTCATTGACCGCCATTTTCCGGAAGACCATTCGCCCATGCGGAAACCTGGAACGGGAATGCTAAAGGATTACTTGAACAATCCGGAGTATGACATTGAAAATAGTTTTGTCATCGGAGATAGGGACAGTGATCGCCAATTGGCTGAGAATATCGGTTGCAAGGCCCTGATCCTAGGCAAAGAAGGAATGACATGGGACAAGATCGCAGAAATCCTTTTTGCTGGTGAACGCATTGCTGAGATCAGGAGAACCACCAAGGAAACAGACGTTTATGTCAGGATTAATATGGACGGAACTGGCAAGAGCGATATCTCCACAGGACTTGGTTTCTTCGACCACATGTTAGAACAAATCAGCAAGCATGGAATGATAGACCTCGCAATCCATACGAAAGGAGATCTCTATGTCGATGAGCACCATACCATTGAAGATACAGCCCTGGCGTTGGGAGAATGTATCTTAAAAGCTTTAGGTGACAAGCGGGGAATCGAGCGGTATGGCTATTGCCTTCCCATGGATGATTGCCTCTGTCAGGTAGCCTTGGACTTCGGGGGAAGACCTTGGCTCGTTTGGGACGCGGAGTTCCATCGGGAAAAAATCGGGGAGATGCCTACTGAGATGTTCCTGCATTTCTTCAAGAGCCTCAGCGATGCTGCCAAGATGAATCTCCATGTCCGTGCCGAAGGCAATAACGAGCACCATAAAATAGAAGGCATCTTCAAGGCATTGGCAAGGTCCTTGAAAATGGCAGTCAGAAGGGATATCTACCACTACGAACTACCTTCATCAAAAGGCGTTCTATAGATTACATAACGGGATTCTTATAGGTGGAACCTGTATTTCCGCTTGGCTCGATGAGGAACCATGGGACCCACAGGACCGATCATTCCACCCCCGGGCTTAGCCACTCCACGGTATTGCGCCCAACGGTCGCGGATCCGCCTGACATAGTCGACGGTCTCACTTCCTCGCATGTAGCCATACCGCACAACGGGATCGTTGTAGAATTGGGAGGAGCTAAGCTTTAAGACAAATTCCGCAACATCATCCCATCGGTTGGGGTTCCTGCCATATTTATGGGCTAGTGCCATGGCATCCCGAATGTGCTGATAGCCTCCGTTATAGCATGCCAAGACAAAATAGCAACGCTCCATCCGATCCGGGATGTCTGGAAATTTCGCACTCAACTCTTGAATATACTTGGCTGCGGCTGCAATATTCGACTCCGGATCATAAATTTGGTCTTGGGGCAATCCCAAATGGGCTGCCGTTCCCGGCATGATCTGCATGAGTCCACAGGCTCCCACCCAAGAATGCGCGCGTGGGTCGAAGGTCGATTCCTGATAGCATTGTGCTGCCATCAACCGCCAGTCCCAACGGGCTATGGGCGCATACATCTGGAAGTAACGGTCGTAATGGGATATCACGCCCTCCGCCCGATTTAACATCGGAGAATAGACGTGACGGGTAATACTGCGAGTAGATAGCAAGAAAGATTCCTCACTTTTCACTTGGGCGATCATCTCTGGCTGAAACCATTGGTTGAGCGAGTCAGCCAATTCCTGATTCCCCTTCTGGACCGCCCACTGCACATGCAGGGAATCGACTCCTGCCCCACAGTATCGAATGCCTTTGAACTTCTTTGGCAAGGGAAAGGCTACGATATCGCCATCTCCGTTCTGGAGCCTCCGCACCATCTCTGTCGTATCCTTGCAGACCTCCACCCGTAAGGAAACTCCTAATTTCTGAGCAAACTTCTCGCAAAGGAGATATTGCGTGCCCATGCCATGCCCGTGATAGTCATAATAATTCTCAGGACCTGTCAGGGTCAGCATGATCAGTTCACCATTCGTCTGGATGTCGCTGAGCGTGAACTCGTTCTTCGCAGGAAGGGTATCCTCCCCAATCGAAGTACCCCACGGGGTAACCACAGGCTGCTTTTGCTGGGAGCAACCGGTTAAGAAAAGTATTGCAAATAATATGTATATTAACTTGAAATCCATTGTAAAACCTCACAAAATTACTACTTAATTTGCGAAATCCGTTAGAAAAACGTACTTTTGCAGTGTATTTTTAAGAAAATTAGAATTTTATATGTTACGTATAGCCGTCCAGTCGAAAGGTCGTCTCTTTGATGACACGATGAATCTCCTGTCAGAAGCAGACATTAAAGTGAGCGCAAGCAAACGTACTCTCCTTGTCCAGTCATCCAATTTCCCTCTTGAGGTCTTGTATCTTCGCGACGATGATATCCCACAGACCGTAGCGAATGGCGTTGCAGACATCGGCATTGTAGGTGAGAATGAGTTCGTGGAACGCAATGAGAACGCACAGATCATTGATAGGCTAGGATTCAGCAAGTGCAGGCTGTCACTCGCCATTCCTAAAGAATACAATTATCAGGGATTGGAATGGTTCAATGGCAAGAAAATCGCTACTTCCTACCCAAATATCTTAAGGAAGTTCATGAACGAAAAGGGCATCAAGGCGGATATCCATGTGATCACGGGAAGCGTGGAGATCAGTCCGGGGATCGGTTTGGCAGATGGTATCTTCGACATCGTCAGCTCTGGATCTACATTGGTAAGCAACAACCTCAGGGAAGTGGAAGTAGTCATGCAGAGTGAAGCCTTGCTCATCGGCAACTGGCAACTGACGGATGAGAAACATCAGATCCTAAATGAGATGCTGTTCCGTTTCGAAGCCGTCCGCTCCGCACAGGACAAAAAATATGTGATGATGAATGCGCCTAAGGACCGCATCAAGGAGATCACGGCTGTATTGCCGGGCATCAAGAGCCCTACCATCATTCCCTTGGCAGACGAAAACTGGTGCTCTATCCACACTGTACTTGACGAAAAGCGCTTTTGGGAAATTATCGGGAAGTTGAAAGAGTTGGGCGCACAGGGTATCCTTGTTTCACCTATTGAGAAAATGATATTATAATATGAACATTATCTTATATCCTAAGCAGGAAGAATGGGGCGAGATCGTGAAGCGTCCGCACTTGGATGTGTCACAGTTGACAGCCACTGTTCAAGGGGTTTTGAATGACATCAAGGCAAATGGCGATGAAGCCGTGATAAGATATGAGGAGAAGTTCGACCATGTCAAACTTTCTTCCTTGGCAGTCACGCCCGAAGAGATGGAGGAAGCGAATACGCTGGTTCCTGATGAATTGAAGGACGCCCTACGGTTGGCCCACCAAAATATTGCCAAGTTTCATGAAGCCCAGAAATTCGAAGGGAAGAAGATAGAGACAGCACCCGGAGTAACTTGCTGGCAGAAAAGTGTGCCAATCCAAAAGGTTGGGTTGTATATTCCGGGTGGTACGGCTCCCCTCTTCTCAACAGTCCTGATGTTAGCCACACCGGCAAAGATTGCTGGATGTGAGGAAATCATACTGTGCACACCTCCAAACAAGGAAGGAAAAGTGAACCCTGCCATCCTCGTTGCTGCGCAAATTGCTGGCGTGGGGAAAATCTTTAAGGCGGGTGGTGTACAGGCCATCGGTGCCATGGCTTATGGAACGGCTGCCATTCCTAAGGTTTACAAGATCTTTGGTCCTGGCAACCAATATGTGATGGCTGCCAAACAACAGGTTTCCTTGCACGATGTGGCCATTGACATGCCTGCCGGTCCCTCTGAGGTATGCGTGATCGCTGATGCCAAAAGCAATCCTGTGTTCGTGGCAGCCGACTTGCTTTCACAAGCCGAACATGGCGTAGATTCGCAAGTCATCTTGATTTCTACCTCAAAGAAGATGCTGGAGGAAGTGAAGGGTGAGGTAGAAAGGCAGTTGGAAAAGCTACCCAGGAAGGAGATCGCTCGCCAAACGCTCGAGAACAGCAAGTTGGTCTTGGTACATGACTCCCAAGAGGCTATTGATTTAAGTAATGCTTATGCGCCCGAGCATCTGATCTTAGCATCGGAGGATTACCGGCAATTAGCCGATCAGGTCATCAACGCTGGTAGCGTGTTCCTTGGTAAATACGCCTGCGAAAGTGCAGGGGATTATGCAAGTGGAACGAACCATACGCTCCCTACCCACGGATATGCCTTGGCATATAATGGCGTCAACTTAGACAGCTATAACCGCAAGGTGACATTCCAATACCTCAATGAGGAAGGCATCAGAAGCATCGGGAAGGCTGTCGAGGTCATGGCTGCCCATGAGCAACTCGATGCCCATAAGAATGCCATGACAGTAAGAATTGAATCTCTTAAATAAGAATGATATGAAAAGTCTGCAGGAATTGGTGAGAGAGAATATATGGAACCTTACTCCATATAGTAGTGCACGAAACGAATACAGTGGGCATGTCGCCCACGTGTTCTTGGATGCCAATGAGAACCCTTATAACAAGCCGTTCAACAGATACCCGGATCCTTTGCAGACTGAGGTGAAGAAATTGGTCTCTAAGGTCAAGCACGTTGCTCAAGAGAAGATCTTCTTGGGCAATGGAAGTGACGAGGCCATTGACCTGCCTTACCGTATTTTCTGTCGCCCGGGGATAGACAACGTTGTGGCCATCGAACCCACCTATGGCATGTACAGTGTATGCGCAGCCATCAATGACATAGATTACCGACCGGTTTTGCTGGACGATAATTATCAGATGCATGCCGACTCACTGCTTCAAGCTTGTGACGAGAACACAAAGTTGATTTGGCTTTGTAGTCCAAACAATCCTTCTGGGAACAACATGAAACGAGAAGAGGTCGTGAAGGTATTGGAAAACTTTGATGGAATCGTCATCGTGGATGAAGCCTATAGTGACTTTTCCAATCAACGTACTTTCCGAGAAGACTTGGACTTGTACCCCAACTTGATCGTACTGAATACCATGAGCAAGGCTTGGGGGTGCGCTGCCATCCGATTGGGCATGGCTTTCGCTCGGAAAGAGATCATCGATTTATTCAATAAGGTGAAATATCCCTATAATGTCAATGCCCTCACACAGAAGCAGGCTTTAGAGGCTTTAAGTGACCCATTTGAGACTGCTAAATGGGTAAAGACACTCCTCTTGGAGCGTCAACGCATGATCCAGGCCTTTTCGGAACTACCGATCTGCATGAAGGTCTACCCCACTGATGCCAATTTCTTCTTGGCGAAGATGACAGACGCACAAGTGATCTACCAGTACTTAGTGGAAAAAGGAATCATTGTGAGAAACCGGACGAAGGTCTCCCTTTGCCATAACTGCCTGAGGGTGACGATCGGGACACGGTCGGAGAACAACGAACTGTTGGCTGCTTTACGGCAATATGAATCAGGGCAACGGTAATTCCCCGATTAACGTCGATACATATGACCGTCTCCAATCAGCATCGTGGTATCTCCTTTTACCGAACAAGAGGATATCAAGGTCAATCTTGACTAAACCTCGACAATGTTCTTGATGGGTGCTCCCCATCTGCCACTCTACTTGCTTTAACGTTCCTTGAATCCGCTCAAAGTCATCCTGAGTAGAAGCCATGGCCATGCAGTTGAGAAAAGGATCAGAGTCGATGCCTATGGGCTCTGTCCATATCCTTCGTGTGAACTGTATATCGGCAAAGATATCCCTTAAGTATATCTCTGCCTGATCCATGTTGGACATGGGATCGTAATTGGAACCTATCGCAAGTATGATCTTGTTTATCATGATGGTAAATTCTTTACATAGCCACGACTCAAGCCTCACAAGAGGAGTCGTGCTCATTCAATGTGTCAACAAAGGTAATGAAAAAAGCCTAAAGTCCCATCATTCCCCTGAAAAAGTTGCTTTTTATTAGATCCACGCCAAGAAGGGGGAACCTGCCTGAGAAAAAAGAAGAGGAAGGAACCGCGCCCAGGGATGGGCGATCAACCCAGTCGCAGGAACGCCCAGGATTCGTTAAAAGCCTTGTAACATTTCATTAAAATAGAAGAAATTTGCATTATTTTCGCCAAGATTGTTTACTTTTGTAATTCAATAACTATATTCAAGAATGAAGAAGTATTTTATCCTATTGCTCCTTTCCTTTTCTTTGTGCCCGACATGGGCACAAATGAGATGGAATTCACAATACCAGACATACATCAACCAATACAAGGATCTTGCCATCCAGCAAATGAAACGATATCACATTCCTGCCAGTATCACACTTGCCCAAGGATTGTTTGAAAGCCGTGCAGGACTGAGTGACCTTGTGGTAAGAGGGAATAATCACTTCGGAATCAAATGCCATGGCTGGACAGGTGGCTCAGTTTATCACGACGATGACCAGAAACAAGAGTGCTTCCGGGCCTATCGAGATGCGTATGAGAGCTATGAAGACCACAGCCGCTTCCTCTCCCAGAACTCCAGGTACAGTCGACTGTTCAACTTAAAGGAGACTGACTACCAGGGGTGGGCATACGGACTGAAGGCCTGTGGATATGCTACCAATCCCAGGTATGCCTCAAAACTGATTGAGATTATTGAACTGTATAAGCTCTATGAATATGACAGGGCACGCAACTATGACAAGTTCATGGCCAAAAGGTCGGGCGTGGAGCAGCCCGTTGGTGGGCAAAAGCTACATCCTATCCACATCTACAATAAGAACTATTACTTGGTTGCCCGTGACGGGGATACTTTCAAGTCGATCGGAAAGGAAGTGGAACTGCCCTATCGTGACCTTGCCAAATACAACGAAAGGGATAAGAAGGATACGCTTCGTGCTGGGGATATCGTCTATCTGAAGAAAAAGCGGAAGAAAGCCGACAAGGTTTATAAGAACCGACCGCATACCGTTCGAAGTGGAGAAAGCATGTATGACATTGCGCAGAAGTACGGTATCCGCTTAAAGAGCTTGTATAAGAAGAACCATTTATCACTTGATTACCAAATCCATGTTGGAGACCAATTAAAAGTATACTAATATGAAAAGACTCTTATCGATGTTGTGTCTGCTCTGCTGCATGACGGTAACGTATGCACAAGCATTCGACCAGTATTTCGAAGACCGTACTTTGCGAATCGATTACAATTTCGCAGGAAATGCCAAACAACAAAACCTATCCGTTGACGAACTGAATGTCATGCCACGCTGGTATGGAAAGCGACAGCACTTGGCTGAACTACCCATGGAAGGAAACGGTCAGATCACCGTGAAAGACCATAAGACCGGGAAAGTTATTTATAGGAACAGCTTCTCTACATTGTTCCAGGAATGGCTGTCTTATCCTGAAGCTGCCACGGCAACAAAGTCATTTGAGAACGTCTTTCTCGTCCCATTCCCAAAGGATACGGTGGACATTACCTTGGACTTACGCAACAACCGACGCGAGATCATGGCTTCCTTGACACACCAGGTGGTGCCAACGGATATCCTGATCCGACATATTGGGTTTAAGCATGTCACGCCTTTTGTCACCTTACAAGCGGCTGCGGATACCAGCCATTGCATCCATCTCGCCTATATCGCAGAAGGATACAAGCCCTCGGAAATGCAAACTTTCATCGCTGATGCCAAAAGATGCATGGAATACCTGTTTTCCTATGAGCCGTTCAAGTCGATGCGCAACCGATTCAATATCGTGGCTGTAGAAGCCCCATCACAAGAAAGCGGGACCAGTGAGCCAGGAAAGGGAATCTGGAAGAATACCGCTCTCCATTCGCATTATGATACTTTCTACAGCGAACGGTATCTCACGACGCTGAGCCTGAAGACAATGCACGATTATTTGGCTGGCACACCATATGAGCATATCATCGTGCTCGTCAACTCGGAACGCTATGGCGGCGGAGGTATCCTGAACTCTTATCTGCTCTCTACGACTCACAACCAATACACGAAAGAAGTTGTCGTGCATGAGTTTGGACATAGTTTCTGCGGCTTAGGTGACGAATATGCCTATGAGTCGGAAGAGGTTCCCATGTATCCTCATGATGTTGAGCCTTGGGAAGCTAACCTCACAACCCTCGCTAACTTCCATGGGAAATGGGAAGACATGATTAAAAAGGGAACGCCGATCCCTACCCCTAAAGGAACAAATATCCATACCATCGGCGTATATGAAGGTGCTGGATATAGCACACATGGCGTTTACCGTCCCCTGCAAGATTGTAGGATGAGGACGAATGAGTATCCTGAGTTCTGCCCAGTCTGCAAGCGAGCCTTGACACGCCTCATCGACTTTTACACGAAGTAACCTTGAGGAAATTCACCACCATGACCATCTTTGTCCTTTGCACGTTCCTCGTGCAAAGGACATTTGCGCAACAGACGGATGCAGATCGCCTGGGGATGGCCATTGAGTACTTCCAGGGAGGCAAGTACCATGAGGCACTCTTGCTATTTGAACGGTTGGACCAAGCGTATCAGCTCAATCCTCGCTTCCGAGCTTACATGGGAGTGTGCTATTACTATGAATGGAGCTATGAGCAGGCATGTCAATACTTGGATGCCACGATCCCCCAGTTGGGCGAGTTCTCTCCCCACGAACGATCTGTCTACTATTATTCTGACGCTGAGAGCCATTTCAACCTCAAGGAATATGACAAGTCCATTCCGCTCTATGAGGAATTCCTGAATGTCTGCTATGACAATGAGAAGCCAGAAGCACTCTTCCACCTCGGATTTTGCTATATGTTCTTGAATGACTACCACAATGCAATGGATTATTTTGAAAGTTCTCTCGCTTATTACCAGAGATTCCGAAACACGGCTGACCAGCAACCCCGCATCCAACAGATCCGAAACATGATCCAAGGATGCAACGACTCCTTGAGGCAGGATTCCCTACCGATCCTCCCTTCTGATACCATATCTTCGGAAAAGCAAAAGAAAAATAGTTAATTTATTGTAAATTAAGACTAAAAAGCCTATCTAAATAAAGAAAAAAAATGATTTTTCTGTATATTTGCGGGGTATTTTTGTGGAGGAAATCATGAAGCACTTATGTTTAACTGTCTTATCTTTATGGTTATCGATTCAAGCCTTTGCTGGAATCGAGAATACAAGTATCAGCTTTAATGGAAACAAGGCAGACAGATATGTAACCGAAGTGTCTTATGATGAGAACCAAGTCGTACTGCATTGGAATGACAATACGACCATGTGTGATGATGTCTCAAAGGCAATGATTAACTTGGCATGCAACCAAGACTTAGATAAAGCCCGGCTTACGTCTATCAGTGGATTGTATAAAGACAATATCACCCTCGAAGGTATCGCGCCTGGATCCACGCTATTCGTCTATGACATCCAAGGCAGGGAATTGCTCCATCTTGATGTCACGCAACCTAAGATGGACCTGGATATCAGGTCGTTGCACACGGGTATCTATCTATTGAAGAATCAAAACGATATCATTAAATTCACCAAGCAATAAACCATTTTCTCACAGCTTTCCAGCCTTTTTGCAAGAGGTCATCTTTCGCCTTATGAAAGGTCATCTCCTGCACTGCAAAAGGTTATCTATCGCAAGCCAATAAGTCATCTCCTGCAAGATCATGAACCCTATTGTATGGGGTCTATCGGGATGTGCATCCCAATGCTCTGTAGTTTACTGGATTTAGTTGACAACTTCTGATGTTAATAACTAAATGGGTTGTCACGTTTATTCGCTACGTTCCGGATAAGTTTACAGTCCTTTC